>NZ_VISW01000004.1:0-463678 GCF_007827635.1 Micromonospora sp. CNZ296 | reverse complement strand
GCCACCGCGTCGCCGTCATGTACCTCGGCAAGATCGTCGAGATCGGCGACCGCGACGACATCTACACGCGGCCGCAGCACCCGTACACCCGGGCGCTGCTGTCGGCGATCCCGGACGTCACCACCCTCGGCCCCGCCGGACGCATCCGCCTCACCGGCGACGTGCCCACCCCACTCAACCCGCCGTCGGGCTGCCGCTTCCGCACCCGCTGCTGGAAAGCCACCGACCGGTGCGCCACCGAAGAACCCGCCCTGACCACCCGCCACGACGGCAGACAGCTCGCCGCCTGCCACTACCCGGAGAGCGGACCGGTCGGCGTGCCGACCGGCGAACCCGTGGAGGTGTCCCAATGAGCCTGTCGCCGGTCGAGGGCGTCGCGCTCGCCGAGATCGAGTCGCCCGGCGAGGGCGACGAGAGCGGTAAGAAGGAGTTCGTCGGCCGGTCACCCGGCCAGCTCGCCCTCGCGCGGCTCAAGCGGGACCGCACCGCGCTGATCAGCGGCGGCCTGCTGGCGTTCTTCGTGCTCGTCGCGCTCGCCGTGCCGCTCATCGAGGCGCTGTACGGGGTGGGGCCGAAGGAGCAGTTCCAGAGCCGCCTCGACGGCTACGGCATGCCGTTGGGCTACGCCGGCGGCGTGACCGGTGAGCACTGGTTCGGCCTGGAACCCGGTCTCGGCCGGGACATCTTCATCCGGATGGTGCACGGGCTGCGGACGTCGCTGTTCATCGCGTTCGCGGCGGCCGTGCTGACCGCGGTGATCGGTGTGACGCTCGGGACGCTCGCCGGTTACCTGGGCGGCTGGCTGGACACGGTGATCAACTGGATCACCGACCTGACCCTGGCCATGCCGTTCCTGATCATCGCGCTGGCCCTGATGCCGACCGTCGCGCTGCGCTTCTACGGACAGCGCGAGGCCGTGCCGGCGTACTTCCAGATCGGTGTGCTCATCGCGATCTTCGCCCTGTTCGGCTGGACCGGTACGGCCCGGCTGGTCCGGGGCCAGATCATCGCGCTGCGCGAACGCGAGTTCGTGGAGGCGGCACGGGCCAGCGGCGCGGGTCTCGGGCACATGCTGTTCCGCCAGTTGCTGCCGAACGCCTGGGCGCCGATCCTGGTCGCCTTCTCGCTCGCGGTGCCGCAGTACATCACCAGCGAGGCCGCGTTGTCGTTCATCGGCGTCGGCCTCACCGACGAGACGCCGAGCTTCGGCCGCATGATCTACCGCAGTCTCGACTACCTGCAGACCGACCCGGCGTACGTCTTCTTCCCGGGCATCACCATCTTCGCGCTCGTGTTCGCCTTCAACCTCTTCGGTGACGCGCTGCGCGACGCGCTCGACCCGAAGTCGTCCCGGTAGGAGGCCGGCCCATGACGCGATTCCTCATCCGCCGGCTGCTGTCCGCCGCGCTCACGCTGTTCGCGGTGAGCGTGCTCAGCTTCCTGATGTTCTTCGCGCTACCCCGCGACCCGGTCACCGGCATGTGCCCGAAGAACTGCAACCCGGAGCGACTGGAGCGGGTCCGCCAGGAGCTGGGCCTGCGTGACCCGCTGATCAGCCAGTACGCCGGCTACATGAAGGGCATCTTCACCGGCCGGGACCTGGGCAGCGCCCAGGGCGGCCGGTGCGACGCCCCCTGCCTCGGCTGGTCGTACGTGTCGAACGAGGCGGTCTCCGACACCATCGCCCGGGTGCTGCCGGTGACGCTGAGCATCGTCATCCCGGCGGCGATCCTGTGGCTGCTGCTCGGCGTCGGCCTGGGCATGCTCTCGGCGCTGCGCCGGGGCAGCTGGCTGGACCGGGCGGCGATCGGCTTCTCGCTCACCGGCGCCTCGTTGCAGCTCTACTTCGTCGGCGCGGTGCTGCTCATCGTCTTCGTCTACAACCTGCGCCTGCTGCCGGTGCCGAGCTACACCTCGTTGTTCGACAATCCGTTGAAGTGGACGAGCGGGCTGGTGCTGGCGTGGGTGGCGCTGGCGTTCCTCTTCTCCGCGATCTACGCGCGACTGTCCCGGGCGCAGATGCTGGAGACACTCTCGGAGGACTTCGTCCGGACCGCGCGGGCGAAGGGCCTGGCCAAACGCAAGGTGTACGGCCGGCACGCGCTGCGCGCCGCGATCACACCGGTGGTGACGATCGCCGGTCTGGACGTGGGCGGAGCGCTGGGCGGCACGGTGATCACCGAGACGACATTCGGTCTGAACGGGATGGGGCGTACCGCTGTCGACGCGGTCCGCTCGGGCGACCTGCCGACGATCATGGCGACCGTGCTGATCGCGGCGGTCTTCGTGGTGCTGGCGAACGTGGTGGTGGACCTGCTCTACGCGGTGATCGACCCGCGGGTACGGCTCGGCTGAACCGCGACGAAATTTATCGACAACTGTTATCCAACTCGTAGCTTTTCTTCTTTACGATCCTCGGGACGTCGGCGGATGCGCTCGGCGCACGGGTGGAGGAGGTAGGACATGCGACCACGCGCAGCGGCCGCCGCTGGCGGCGCCATCGCACTGGTTGTGGCACTCGGTGCCTGCTCGGAGAACACGGGCGAAGGCACCAAGGTGGACGGCAACCGGCAGCAGACCGGGGTCATCGCGACCGACCCCAAGGACTCGCAGGGACCGGCCGCCGAGATCGACGGCGCGGCCAAGGGCGGGACGTTCACCATCATCCGGGAGACCCCCATCTCCCACCTGGACCCGCAGCGGACGTACTCGTTCGCCGGTCTGATGGCCAACCCGCTCTTCGCCCGCTACCTGACCACCTGGAAGGACGACGGCAAGGGTGGCCTGGTCCTCGTGGGTGACCTGGCCGAGACGCCGGGCAAGAACGTCAACAACGACTGCAAGGTCTGGGAATTCACCATCAAGGACGGGGTGAAGTTCGAGGACGGCAGCCCGATCACCTCGAAGGAGATCGCGTACGGCATCGCCCGCTCCTTCGACCCGGACCTCACCGGCGGCCCCACCTACATCCAGGAGTGG
The DNA here is from genome assembly GCF_007827635.1 of Micromonospora sp. CNZ296. NCBI lineage: Bacteria > Bacillati > Actinomycetota > Actinomycetes > Micromonosporales > Micromonosporaceae > Micromonospora > Micromonospora sp. CNZ296. Next base: position 460,699 of record NZ_VISW01000004.1, on the reverse strand, counting down.
CTGGCCGACACCGCGCAGTACGACACCAAGTGGGACTTCAAGAAGAACAAGACGTCGCTGCCGCCGGGCCTGACCACGCCGGACGACAAGACGCTGCGCTTCGAGTTCGCCAAGCCGCGCTGCGACCTGCCGTTCGCGGTCTCGCTGCCCACCACGGCGCCGCTCAAGCCGGAGAAGGACACCGGGGTCAACCTGGACCAGAAGCCGTTCTCGTCCGGCCCGTACAAGATCGCGAAGAATCAGGTCGGAGTGCAGCTCACGCTCGACCGCAACCCGAACTGGGACGCGAAGACCGACCCGGTGCGGCACCAGTACCCGGACCAGTTCGTGTGGAGCTTCGGGCCGACCGCCGACGCCGCCAACAACCGGGTGATCGCGGACAACGGCGCCGACCAGAGCGCGCTGGCGTTCAACTCGGTGCCTGCCTCGCTCGTGGCCAAGGTCGCCGGTGACCCGGCGCTGAAGTCCCGCACGCTGCTGTCCCCGACCCCGAGCGCCAACCAGCTCGTGATCAACACCCAGCGGGTCAAGGACCTGAAGATCCGCCAGGCGCTCAACTACGCGATCGACCGCGAGGGCCTGGTCAAGGCGCTCGGCGGCCAGACCGTCGCGCAGCCGATCACCACGCTGATGCCGCCGTCGACCATCGGCTACAAGGCGTACGACGCGTACCCGGCCGGCGCCAACGGCAATGTGGAGAAGGCCAAGGAACTGCTCGGCGGCCAGACGCCCGAGCTGGTCCTCGGCGTCGCCGACAACACGACCGAGCAGGCGGAGGCGGTCCAGCTCAAGGGCAACCTGGAGCGTGCCGGCTTCAAGATCACCGTCCGGAACATCCCGGACGACGCGAAGCTGGACGAGGTCAAGAAGAAGAACAACCCCTGGGACCTGTACATCGGTAACTGGGCGGCGGACTGGCCGAGCGGCGCGTCGATCCTGCCGGTGCTCTACGACGGCCGGACCATCAAGGCCGAGGGCAACAGCAACCAGTCGTACTTCAACGACGACGCGATCAACGCCGAGATGGACCGGATCCTGGCGCTGCCGCCGTCCGAGCAGGGCCCGGAGTGGGGCAAGCTCGACGAGCGGATCATGAAGGAGCACGCTCCTGTGGTGCCGCTCTACGTGGACGTGGCGTACAACGTGCACGGCTCCAAGGCGGGCGGGGTGTTCATCTCCTCCGTGTTCGGCTACCCGAACTTCGTCAACGCGTACGTCAAGCAGTAGCCCGTAGGTGAAGGAAGGGCCCCTTGTTAACGCCTCGCGTTAACAAGGGGCCCTTCCTCTACCGCAGGCGTTAAAAGGGGGCCCTTCCTTACAAGTAGCGGCGGAGGAAGTCGAGCTCCAGCCGGAGCAGGCGCTCGGACACGCCGCCGGCGGCCAGGTGGCTCGCGCCGGTCAGCGGCAGCACCGCGTGCGGGCGGCCCGTCGCCAGCAGCGCCGCGGACAGCCGCAGCGTGTGCGCGGCCAGCACGTTGTCGTCGGCCAGGCCGTGCACCAGCAGCATCGGCCGGGCCTGCGCCGGATCGCCGAGCGGCTCTGCGGCCAGCTCGACCAGCGAGTGGTGGGCGTACACGTCCATCCCGTCGTCCGGCATGCCCAGGTAGCGCTCGCTGTACGCCGTGTCGTACAGCGCCCAGTCGGTGACCGGCGCGCCGACGATCGCGCACTTGAACAACTCCGGGTGCCGCAGCACCGCGAGCCCGGCCAGCCAGCCGCCGAACGACCAGCCGCGCACCGCCACCCGTCCCAGGTCCAGATCCGGGTGCTTGTCGGCGAGCGCGGTGAGCGCGTCCACCTGGTCGGTGAGGATCACGTCGGCGACCCGCCTGTGGATCGCCTTCTCGAACGACGGCGCGATGCCCGGCGTACCCCGGTTGTCGATGGTGACCACCGCGAAGCCCTGCTCGGCCCACCACTGCCGTTCCAGCCAGACGCTGCGGGCCGCGACCACCTCCTGGTGGCCGGGGCCGCCGTACACGTCCAGCAGCACCGGCAGCCGGGTGCCCTTGACGTGCTCGGCCGGGTAGAGCACCGCGCTGGGCAGCCGCCGGTCGGTCACCCGGACCATCGTCGGCCGCGGCGCGTACGAGCAGGTGGCGGCGAACGAGCGCAGTTCACCGACCTCGCGGTCGCCGTGCCACACCCGCCAGCGGACGCCGGCGTGCTCCAGCGAGGCGATGCCCACCGCCAGCGTCGACCCGCCGATCGAGGCGGTGTGCCAGCCGGGGTCGCTGCCCATCCGGCGGGCGTCCATGCCGCCGCCGATCGTGGTGCGCACCCGGTAGAGGTGACGCTGGCTCGGTTCGCCCTCGCTCGCCTCCACCAGCAGGTCCGCCGCCGCGTTCGGGCCGTTCGGCAGCCGCCCGACCACCCGCCGCACGTACAGCGACGGCGGGGTGAGCAGCGTGCCGTCGGCGAACAGGCAACGCGCGTCGTACCCGTCGTGGGCCAGCTCGCCGCCGACCAGGACCCGCCCGTCGGGCAGGTGCGCCGGGGTGCCGGGGATCGGCTCCACCCAGCGCGGGTCGGCCAGCTCGGCGTGCACCTGCGTCTCCCCGGTGCGCGGGTCCACCGCGAGCACCAGGCCGTGCTGCTGCGAGCGGCGCAGCACGGTGATCAGCGGCCCGCCCTCGGTCCAGTCCACCGAACTCAGGTACGGATAGGTCTCGCGGTCCCAGTGCACGTCGACCCAGCCGCCGTCGAGGTCGAGCAGGTGCAGGCTCACCTCCGCGTTCGGCCCACCCGCCACGGGGTACGCGAGCGACGTCGGCGGGCTCGCCGGGTCGGCCGGGTCGTGCAGGTACCAGCGTTCCAGGCGTGATTCGTCGACCCGGGCGGCCAGCACGCTGCGCCCGTCCGGCGCCCACCAGTAGCCCCGGTAGCGGTGGAACTCCTCGGCCGCGATGTGCTCGGCCAGACCCCAGGTGACGCCGCTGTCCTCACCGGCGAGCAGGTTGTCCGTACCGTCCGGCTCCACCACCCGCAACTGACCCCGGCGCACCCCCTCGGCGGCGTCGGTGACGTACGCCAGCCGCTCACCGGCCGGGTCGGGCCGCGGGTCGATCACCGGCCCGATCGCTGCCACCTCGATCACGTCGCCGTGCACCAGGTCGGCCCGGAACAGCCGCCCGGCCAGCGCGAACGCGGCGACCCGGCCGGCCGAGTCCAGCGCGTACGAGCCGATGCCGCCGGAGCTGAGCCGCAACCGCTCGCGCAGCGCCCGTTCCCCGGGGGCGAGGCGGGCCGGCTCGGCGTCCGTGCCCAGCAGCACCGCCGGGTCCGCGACCAGTCGTTCCTCGCCGCTGTCGACGTCGAGCAGCCAGAGCGCGTCGGCCGGGTCCTCCGGTCCCGCGGAACGCAGGAAGATCACCCGGGCGCCGTCGCCCGCGACGGTGACGGCGCGCGGCGCCCCGTGGCTGAACCGACGGGTACGGGCGGCCAGCTCGGGAAAGTCCACGCCTGCAGAGTAGGCGGGCGCCGGAGGTGATGTGGCCGACCTGGGCGGACGCATCACCGTCGAGCGGGCAGGACCGCCGGTTAGAGTGACGGGCGTGACGACCCTGCCCGACCGACGCCTTCTGCTGGTCCACGCGCATCCCGACGACGAGTCGATCGGCACCGGCGCGACGATGGCGCACTACGCCGCCACCGGCGCCCACGTCACGCTCGTGACCTGCACGCTGGGCGAGGAGGGCGAGATCCACGTCCCGGCCCTGGCGCAGCTCGGCGCGGCCGAGGCGGACCAGCTCGGCGGCTACCGGATCGGTGAGCTGGCGGCCGCCTGCGCCGTGCTCGGCGTGACCGACCACCGGTTCCTCGGCGGGGCGGGCCGCTACCGTGACTCCGGCATGATGGGCCTGGCCACCAACGAGCACCCCCGGGCGTTCTGGCAGGCCGACCTGGACACCGCCGCCGGGTACCTGGTGGAGGTCATCCGCGAGGTCCGTCCCCAGGTTCTCGTCACGTACGACCCGGACGGCTTCTACGGCCACCCCGACCACATCCAGGCGCACCGGGTGGCGATGCGGGCGGTGGAGCTGGCCGCGGCCGAGGGGATCGCCCCGGCGAAGGTCTACTGGACGGCCATGCCGCGCAGCGTCCTCGACGCCGGCCTGGAGACGTTCACCGAGTCCTCGGACAATCCGTTCGCCGGCATCGAGAGCGCCGACGAGCTGCCGTTCGGCACGCCGGACGCGGAGATCGCCGCCCGGATCGACGGCACCGACCAGCACGCCGCCAAGGAGGCGGCGATGCGCGCCCACGCCACCCAGATCCCGGCGAACTCCTGGCTCTACTCGATCGCCGGCAACTTCGGCGGCGAGTTCATGGGCGTCGAATACTTCACGCTCGCGGTCGGCGAGAAGGGGCCGGGCGCCGGCCCGTACGGCTGGGAGGACGACCTCTTCGCCGGCATCGCCCTGGACGGTACGCAGCGGTCCCCGGTCGCGGCGGCCGGTCTCCGGTGACGCTGCCGGCCGTACCCGTGTCGACCCTTCCCGAGCAGCCGCCGACGGCCGCGACGCCGAGCCCGGCGGAGCGGGTGCTCGACCGCGCGCTGCGGGTGGCCGGCGGCGTCGTGACGGTCTGGGCCGGCGTCCTGCTGGCGCTGCTCGACCTGATCTTCGCGACCTGGGCCTGGGAGACCGTGCAGGGCCGCTCCGGCGGGCTGCGGGCGCTTCTCGGTGTCGGCCTGGTGGCTGCCGGCGTCGTCGCGGTGGTGGCGACGACTGTGCTGCTGGGCCGGTTCGCCCACCGGTCGACGGGTACGCGCTGGGCGGTGGCGCTCGGCGCGCTGCCGTGGTTCCTGGTGATCGTGGTGGGGGGTTTCCGGACCGTCGAGGGCGATCTGGCGCTCGCCGGTGACAACGTGCTCGGCCTCGCGTTGATCGTGGCCGGCGCGGTCACGTTCGCGGTGCTGGGCTTCCGGCACCTGGTGACGCCGCCCGACGCACGGTGAGGTGCTGACGCCGCACAGCTCGCGGTGGTAGACATTCCTGCCAGGAGGCCCGCCGAGGGAGCGGGCGGTACGGCGGGAGGCGTGCGATGGGTCAGCGGTGGCGTGCGGTAGGCGTGCTGGCGGCCGCGTTGTTCGGGGTGAACGTGGTGGCCCGGCTGGTCATCAAACTCGCGTTCCCGGACGACGACACCGCCTCCGGCCGCGTCTCGCTCGCCATGTTCCTGGTCATCGGGCTGATCCTGGCGGGCACCGCGTTCCGGTGGGGCGCCGACCGGCCGCTGGGCCGCTGGGCCGGCGACCTGGCCGCCGCGGTCGCGATCGCGCTGGCGCTCACCGTGTTCGTCGGTCCGCTGCTGGTCGGGGAGAACCCGTTCGGCGGCGGCGCGGGCCTGTTCTTCGCCCAGATCTGGCTCTATCTCGCGGCCACCGCGGCGGGCGTGCTGGTCGGCTACCTGATCCTGACCGCGCTGGGCCGGGACTACCGGTCCCGCCAGCTCAAGCGGTACGCCGAGATGAAGCGCACCCGGCCCCGCAGGATCGTCCGGCGCTGACCGGAGCGCCGCTCAGGCCGCCGGGGCGACCCGGGTCAGGTAGGTGTGGTGGGTGGTGAAGCCGAGCCCGCGGTAGAGCGCCACAGCGCCGCTGTTGCTCTGTTCGACCTGGAGGAACGCGTGGGTGGCGCCCTCAGCGGCGCCCCAGCCGGCCAGGGCGCGTACGACAGTGGCGGCGAGCCCTCGACGGCGTGCCTCCGGCACCGTCTCCAGCAGGCTGACGCCGAGCCAGCGGCCTGCGCCGGTCACCGTGCCCCGCCCGACCGCGAGCAGCCGGCCGTCCTCGCGCAGTTCGGCGAAGCGGACCTGGGGCGTCCCGGTGAGCACCTGCCGGGCGGCGTCCGGCAGCCCGCCCTTGCGGCCTGCGGCGATCGCCAGCCAGTCGTCGGCGGGCGCGTCCGTCAGCGTCACCGGCGGCACATCGGCGGGGGCGTCGGCCGGCAGCGGGGTGGAGGTCGGCAGCGGAACAGCGGGCGGCACGGTCAGGGTGCGCAGCGGGACGGTCTGGACCAGCACCGGGGGCCGGGACGTCCAGCCGCGTGCGTCCAGCTCCGCGCCGACCGGGGCGGCCAGCGGCAGCGGGGTGTTCACCAGGGCGGACCCGCCGCGCTCGGCGTACCAGCGCTGCACCGCGTCCAGCGCGGCGGGCAGCGGGCGGTCCGGGTCGCCGACGGGCAGCGCGCTGTTCGCCCGCCCGGTCCAGCCGTCGGCCCAGCGCAGCCGCCAGTCGCCGAGCCGTCCGCGTACCGGTGCGGGCCAGGCCTCGTCGGCGGCCAGCTCCAGCGCGACCACGGCGGCGGCGGTGGGCCGCCGGGCCGGTGGCACCCGCTTTGCCCGGTGCACCTCGGCCACCGGTACGCGCAGCGGCCCGGCGTCGGTGGACAGAGTGATGTGGGTCTCGCTCAGCTCCACGAGCTCGCCGAGCGCGTCGGAGAACAGCGTGCGGCCCTCGCGAATCCCCACAATCCGGCGGACCACGATCCGGTGTCCCACGTCCTGCTGTCGGAGCACGATCGACCCCCTCCCCGGCGAGATACTAGGCTCTTACCGTTGCGGTTGATCGCGACGAGTCTTGCGGAGGAGAAGACCGGTGACCTACATCATCGCCGAGCCGTGCGTGGATGTGCTCGACAAGGCATGCATCGAGGAGTGCCCGGTCGACTGCATCTACGAGGGCAACCGGATGCTCTACATCCACCCCGACGAGTGCGTCGACTGTGGTGCCTGTGAGCCGGTCTGCCCGGTGGAAGCGATCTTCTACGAGGACGACGTCCCGGAGCAGTGGAAGGACTACACCGGGGCCAACTACGAGTTCTTCGAGGACCTGGGCTCGCCCGGTGGCGCCTCGAAGATCGGCAAGGTGGAGAAGGACGCCACCTTCGTCGCCGCGCAGCCGCCGCGCGGCGAGGGCCACTGAACCGGCGCACGCCGGTCTCGGCACGGCTGCCCGACTTCACCTGGGACACCCTGGACGCCGCGGCCGCCACGGCCGCGGCGCACCCGGACGGTCTCATCAACCTGTCGATGGGCACGCCGGTCGACCCGGTGCCAGACCTGATCCGGCAGGCCCTGGCCGACGCGTCCAACGCACCGGGCTACCCGCTGACCGCCGGTACGCCCGCCCTGCGGAACGCGATCGCGGGCTGGGTCGCGCGGGCCTGCGGTGCGGGCGTCGACGGCCTGGGTGTGCTGCCGACGATCGGCTCCAAGGAGCTGGTGGCCGGGCTGCCCACCCTGCTCGGGCTCGGCCCAGGTGACGTGGTCGTGGTGCCGTCGGTGGCCTACCCGACCTACGAGGACGGGGCCCGGCTGGCCGGCGCGACGACGGTACGCACCGACTCGCTGACCGCGCTGGGCCCGGATCCCCGGGTCCGCCTGGTCTGGGTCAACTCGCCGGGCAACCCGACCGGCCGCGTGCTGCCCGCCGCCCACCTGCGCAAGGTGGTCGAGTGGGCGCGCGAGCGCGGCGCGGTGGTCGCCAGCGACGAGTGCTACCTGCCGCTGGGCTGGGACGCCGAGCCCGTCTCGGTGCTCTCGCCCGAGGTGTGCGGTGGCTCGTACGACAGTGTGCTGGCGGTGCACTCGCTGTCCAAGCGCTCCAACCTGGCCGGCTACCGGGCCGGGTTCGTCGCGGGCGATCCGGCGCTGGTGGCCGAGCTGCTCAAGATCCGTAAGCACGCGGGCCTGATCGTGCCCGCCCCGGTGCAGGCCGCCATGGTGGCCGCGCTCGGCGACCAGGAGCACGCCGACGCCCAGCGCGAGCGCTACCGCGTCCGGCGGGAGAAGCTGCGCGAGGCGTTCACCGCCGCGGGTTTCACAGTCGAGCACTCGGAGGCCGGGCTCTACCTCTGGCTCACCCGGGACGAGGACTGCTGGGAGACCGTGGACCGGCTGGCCCGCCGGGGCATCCTGGTGGCCGCCGGTGTCTTCTACGGCCCGGCCGGCGCCCGGCACGTCCGGGTGGCCCTCACCGAGTCCGACGAGCACGTGGACGCGGTGGCCGGGCGGCTCGCCGGGGCCTGACGTGGCGGGCGGGCTGGCGCGGGCAGCGGTGGTCGGCACCGGGCTGATCGGCGGTTCGGTGCTGCTGCGGCTGCGCGACGCCGGGCTCGACGTCGCCGGCTGGGATCCCGATCCGGCGGCCCGCCGGCAGGTACGCGACCGGGGCGTCGACGTGCCCGACACGGTCGAGGAGGCGGTCACCGGCCGGGACGTGGTGTTCCTCTGCGGCCCGCTGCCCACGCTGCCGACGACACTGGCCCGGGTCGCCGCCGTGACCGACGACGACTGCGTGCTCACCGACGTGGGCAGCGTCAAGGCCGAGGTGAGCACCGCCGCCACCGTTCAGGGGCTCGGGCACCGCTTCGTGCCGGGCCATCCGATGGCCGGCGCGGACCGGGCCGGCGCGGCCGCGGCCGGCCCGGACCTGCTCGACGGCGCCGCCTGGGTGCTCTGCCCGGGGCCGACCGGCCTGGGCGCGTTCCGGCGGCTGGCAGTGCTGCTGGTGGACGTCTTCCACGCCCGGGTGGTGCCCATGTCCGCCCCGGAGCACGACGGCGCCGCCGCGCTCGCCTCGCACGTACCGCACGTGCTGGCGGGCGCGCTGGCCGGCACCGTGCACCGGTCGGCGTTGCGGGACGCGGTGCTGACGCTCGCCGCCGGCAGCTTCTCCGACGGCACCCGGGTCGCCGGCGGGCCACCCGAGCGGACCGCGAACATGCTGCTCGGCAACCGGGACCGCGTGCTCGCCGAGCTGGACGCGCTCGGCGCGTTCCTGACCGAGCTGACCGAGGCGCTGCGCGCCGGCGACGCCGGTGCGCTGGCCGACCGGTTCGCCGAGGGGCGGGACGTCCGCTCCACGCTGCGGGCACGCGTGTTCAGCGCGCACCGGCGGGAGTTCCCGGCGGCCGCCGACCACGCGGGGGAGCTGGCGTACCTGCGGGAACTGGGCGCGGCGGGCGGTCACCTGAGCGAGGTGCGGGAGGCGGCCGGCGCGGTCACCTACATGGGGCACCTGCCGGCCACCCCGCCGTTAGGCTGAGCGGCATGGCTGACGCACCGGTCGTGGCGGTACGCGGTGAGGCGTACCGGGAGGTGGCTCCCGAGCTGGCCCGGTTCACCGTGACAGCGGTGGCGCGCGACCGGGACCGGGAGACCACACTGACCCGGCTGGCCGAACGGGCCGCCGCGGTGCGCGCGTTGCTCGACGCGGCCGGGCCCGTGGTGGAGCGCCGGGAGACCGGCCAGGTCCACGTCTGGCCGGTGACGAAGCGCGCCGGCGAGCGGGTGGTGGCCTACCAGGGCAGCGTGAGCACCACAGTGACGACCACCGACTTCACCGCGCTCGGTGACCTGATGCTCCGCCTGGCCGACCAGGAGCAGGTCGAGGTGGCCGGGCCGGTGTGGTCGCTGCGTCCGGACAGCCCGGCCTACCGGGAGGCGCGGCAGGCCGCGATCGCCGACGCGCTGGTCCGGGCCCGGGAGTACGCCGAGGCGCTCGGCGCCCAGGTGATCGCGTTGCGTGAGCTGTCCGACACCGGGATGAGCGCCGGGCCGCCGATGATGATGGTCGGGGCGGCGTACTCGCGCTCCGGCGAGCCGGAGCGCGAGCTGGAGCTGGACCCGGCGCCGCAGCCGGTGCAGGCGGCGGTCGAGGCGCGGTTCACCATCAGCGAGCCGGTGCTGGGCTGATGCCACAGGCGGAGGTGCTCTCGCTCGACGAACTCGTCGCCCGGGCGCGGGCGCTGGCCGAGGACGGCCCGCGTCAGCTGCTCGGCATCGCGGGCGCGCCCGGCGCGGGCAAGTCCACGCTGGCGGAACGGATCGTGGCCGCGCTCGGCCCGGTCGCCCGGCTGGTCCCGATGGACGGGTTCCACCTGGCCGGGTCGGCGCTGGCGCGGCTCGGCCGGGCCGACCGCAAGGGCGCGCCGGACACGTTCGACGTCAACGGCTTCGTCTCCACGCTACGCCGGTTGCGCCGGGTGGAACCGACGTCGGTGTGGGCGCCGGAGTTCCGCCGCGACCTGGAGGAACCGGTCGCCGGGGCGATCGAGGTGCCGCCCGAGGTGCGCCTGGTGGTCACCGAGGGCAACTACCTGCTGCTGCGGGACGACCCGTGGGAGGAGGTACGCACGCTCGTACACCAGATCTGGTTCCTGGACCTGGACGCGGAGCTGCGGCTGCGCCGGCTCACCGCGCGCCACGAGGCGTACGGGAAGTCGCCGGAGCAGGCCCGCGCGTGGGCTCTGGGCAGCGACGAGGAGAACGCCCGGCGGGTCGCCGGCACGGCCGGGCACGCCGACCTGGTGGTACGCCTGGCCGACCCGCCGCAGGCGTGACGCCGGGCCGGGGCGCCGGTCCGTCGCGGGCGGGAGGCCGGGCGAGGTCAGCCGGTCCGCTGCCGGGGTGACGGCACGGTGCGGCGCAGCAGCCGGGACACCACCGCGCGCTCGCGGGTGAACTCCACCGACTCCGGATAACCGCTGTGGCTGCGGATGGGCGGGTCGGCGACCTCGCCGCCGGACGGGTGCAGCGCCTCCGGGTCGGCCACCGGCACGTCCCGCTGGCCGGCGCTGACCTGCCAGCCCAGCGGGTCGGTGTCCCGCCAGAAGTTCGTCCAGGCCACGTGCCCGCCGGGCCAGGTGAGCGCGCCGGCCAGCGCCCGCAGCCGTTCCGGCCCGAAGTAGGACGGGAAGACCCGCCCGTAGAGCCGGGTGAGCTGGCAGCCGTAGGAGAAGAACCAGGTCCGTCGCCGCCACCGGCGGGGCAGTTGCAGCAGCACCGCGGCGCAGATGACGGTGCCCTGGCTGTGCCCGGAGAGGATGACGCCGTCCATCCGGTCGCCGTGGTGCGGCGGCAGCGCCAGCAGGCCCGCCACCCGGGTCTGGAGTTCCGGTACGGCGCGTTCGGCGTAGCTGGGCGGCGCGAGCGGATGCGCGGCCCGGGGCCAGAACGTGCACACGTCCCAGATCACGCCGACCGAGCGGCGTACCGAGTCGGTGCGGTAGACGAGCAGCCCGAGCGCCGCCATCACCACCGGCAGCCAGCCGAGGAGCGTGTCGCCGCGCTCGGCGGTCCAGTGGATGGCGGTCTGCCAGCCGGACGGGGACAGCGGGCTGGGCCGCTCGCCGGACAGCGCGGCGGCGCAGCAGAGGGTGACCAGGATCGCGCAGAACGCGGCGTAGCAGCCGACGAGCCGCACGGCGTGCTCGCCGACCAGCCGGTGCAGCGCCCGGTAGGTGCTGACGTCGCGGCAGCGCCGCAGGTCGTGTGCGGACAGCCCGGGTGTGCCGGCCAGCCCGGCGTACTCGACCCGGCGCAGCCGGTGCAGCAGGACGACGGCCCGGATCAGCACCCCGACCAACGCGGCCAGGCCGATCGCGCAGGCCAGCCCGGCCCAGAAGACGGCCAGTGGCGGCACGACCCGGCTCGGGCCGCTCGGCTCGGCCGACGCGTCGAGCCGGTCGCTGACCCAGTAGAGCAGCCCGGCGCAGTACGCCACCGCCATCATCCAGCCGAACCCGGCGATGACCGCCGGGGCGCAGCCATGCCAGGCGAGATCGGTGTACGCGCCGAGCGGCTGGGTCGGCACCGCCGGCCGCAGACGGGGCAGGAACAGTCCGGCGGCGGCCAGCGCGACGGCCGGGCCGACGAGCATCCAGGTGTGCAGCTCGTCCGGCGCGGCGGGCAGCACGGGCAGGCCGCGTTCGATCCATGTCGCGCCGAGCGGCAGCAGCAGCATCCCGGTGGCGGGTCCGATCAGCGCCCGGCGGCCGGAGCGGTTCGCCGCGGCGATGGCGAGCAGCAACAGCACCTGGTACGCGACGAGCCAGGCGATCGCGGTGTCGTACCCGGGCAGTGACCGGTCGGCGCGACAGCCGGCGGTGTCCGGTTGCGCCGCGCATCCGTCCGGCGGCCGGTACGCCGACAGCGGCTGCCCGGCCGTCCCGTCGGGGAGCAGCAGCAGGACGAACGCCCCGACCAGTCCGAGCGCGGTGAGCGTCGCGACCGCCGCGCTCCACCGGCCGAGCGGGGTGGCGCCCTGCCGTCGGCTCAGCCAGGGACGGGCGACCGCGACCACGGCGATCACCACCACGGCGGCGAGCAGCGCCACAGTGGGCCAGGCGACGGCGGCCCGTACGCCGCGCGGCGGATCCATGATCAGCACCGCGGCGACCGGTACGGCTGCGGCGCTGACGGCGCCGGTGCACAGGTGCAGCACGGCGGCCCGGCGCAGTTGCCCTTCCCCGTTCCAGAACGTCGGGTCCTGGAGCGGGTTCTGCGGGGGCTCGCGCGGGTTCGGTCGTTCGACCGGCTCACCATCCTCCCGGGCCGGCGCGTGGTGGTGCGGGTCGGCGGGCATCTGCGCCTCGTACTGGTAGGTGCGGAAGGCGACGAGCCCGATCGCGGCCAGCACGAGCAGCGGCAGCAGCAGCCCCAGCGCGAGCGCCCGGGTGCCCTCGCGCCACCAGGAGTCGCCGAGGAACTCCCACGGGCCGGGGAGCCGGCCGAGGCAGGCCGCGTCCACGCACTGCCAGCCGACCAGGTCCACTCCGACGCCGGTCACTGTGACGACGAGCGTGCAGGTCAGGCTCAGGCAGAAGAGGCGGATCAACCAGGCGGTGATGCCGGACCGGCTGGCCCAGCGTTCCTGGTCCGGGTCGGGCGGGATGCCGGCGCGGGCGTGCAGCGCGACGTTCGCCAGCGCGAAAGGGAGCATCAGCGTCCACAGCGCTCGTTCCACGTCCCGCCGGGTCCGCGCGCCGGAGGTCAACTGCCCCCAGCTGTACGCCTCGACCGTGATCGGGTCGTCCCGGCCGGCGGTGCTGGACCGGTAGAAGCCGGTGGTCTGACCGCCGGCGACCAGTGTTGGTTGCGCACCGTCACCGTTGACACCGGCGGTCAGGCCGAGCAGCTGATCCGGCGGGGTGTTGGAGACCCCGTGCACCCGCAGTTCGAGGACCCGTTCCATTGTGCCTCCCGGTAAACGCACTACTACCCAGAGTGCGTGACCGGACGGGAATCCGCATCCGCTGGAGCGGTTGTTCCCGCAGCTCAGGACGGTTGATCCAGGTTCCTGATCGGGCGAGCGGGGTTACCCACCGCCACCACGTTGGCCGGTAGGTCGCGGGTGACCACCGCGCCGGCGCCGACCACCGTGTTCTCGCCGATGGTCACCCCGGCCAGCACGATCACGCCCCCGCCGAGCCAGACGTTGTCACCGATGGTGATGGGCTGGGCCGACTCCCACTTGGCCCGGCGCGCCTCCGGCTCCACCGGGTGGGTGGCGGTGAGCAGCTGCACGTTCGGTCCGATCTGGACGTCCGCGCCGATGGTGATGCGGGCGACGTCGAGGAGGACCGCGTTGAAGTTGACGAAGGTGCGCGGGCCGATGTGCGTCTGGAAGCCGTAGTCGCAGTACAGCGGCGGCCGGACCCAGGCGTCGTCGCCGAGCGAGCCGAGCAGTTCGCGCAGCGCGGCGAGGCGGCCCGCCGGGTCGTCGGCGGAGCTGCGGTTGAAGCGTTCGCCGAGCCGGGCCGCGCGCTCCAGATCGGCGATGATCGCGGGGTCGTCGGCGATGTACTGCTCGCCGGCCAGCATCCGGTCCTTCATGGAGGTCATTGCTCGATCGTCCCGGCCCGCCCGGGACCGGGGCGGCGGTTCCGTCGGATCGGCGACTTCCCGATGCATACGCGGTATGCAATCCTGATACCCGCGTCGATGTGTCTCTCATCGATGAAACGTCCGACGAAGGAGGAAGGTTGCTCCGGAACCGCAGAAAGATGACGGCGCTCGGCCTCGGCCTGGCGCTGGCGCTCGGCCTGCCGGTGCCCGCGCTGGCCGCCACGCCCACCGCGCCGACCGGCCCGTCCGCCCCTGCCGGCCCGTCCGCCCAGCCCGGCGCCGGCCCGGTCACCGTCACCCTGATCACCGGCGACCGGGTCACAGTCGCCTCGGGCGGCCGTGCCGCGGTACGCCCCGGCGCCGGCCGCGCCGGCATCCAGTTCCTGGTCGGGCGGGAGCGCGACCGGCTCACCGTGATGCCGCAGGACGCGCTCCCGCTGGTCCGCGCCGGCAAGCTCGACCGGCGCCTGTTCGACGTGAGCGGGCTGATCGAGGCCGGGTACGACGACGCGCGGCGCGGCAGCGTACCGCTGCTCGTGACGTACCGGCCGGGGGTGGCCCGGCGGACGGCGGCCCCGCTCGCCGGCGCGCGGGTGACCCGCGACCTGCCGGCGATCGCCGGCGCGGCCGTCGTCGCCGACAAGGGCGACACCGGCGCGCTCTGGAAGGCGGTGAGCGCCGACCGCTCCGGCGCCCGGCTCGACGCGGCGGGGGGTGTCGACCGGATCTGGCTCGACGGCCGGCGGCGGCTGACTCTCGATCACAGCGTGCCGCAGATCGGCGCGCCGACCGCCTGGGCCGCCGGCTGGACCGGTAAGGGCGTGCGGGTCGCGGTGCTCGACACCGGCGTCGACCTCAGCCACCCGGACCTGGCCGGCAAGGTCGCCGAGTCGCGCAACTTCACCGAGGAGGCGGACCCGGACGACATCGTCGGGCACGGCACGCACGTGGCCTCCACCATCGCGGGCAGCGGCGCCGCCTCGGGCGGGAAGTACCGGGGCGTGGCGCCGGACGCCACGCTGCTGTCCGGGAAGGTCTGTGAGGTCTACGGCTGCACCGAGTCGGCCATCCTGGCCGGCATGCAGTGGGCCGCGGCCGAGCAGCACGCCACTGTGGTCAACATGAGCCTCAGCGGCGGTGACACCCCGGAGGTGGACCCGCTGGAGGAGGCGGTCGGTACGCTCACCGAGCAGCACGGGACGCTGTTCGTGATCTCCGCCGGCAACGACGGCGCCGACGGTTCGGTCGGCTCGCCGGCCACCGCCGACGCCGCGCTCGCGGTCGGCGCTGTGGACCGGGACGACGTGCTCGCCGACTTCTCCAGCCGCGGGCCCCGGGTCGGCGACGGGGCGATCAAGCCGGACATCACCGCGCCGGGTGTGGAGATCGTGGCCGCGCGGGCCGCGCACGGCCAGATCGGCGACCCGGTGGGGGACCGGTACGCCTCGCTGTCCGGCACGTCGATGGCCGCCCCGCACGTGGCCGGCGCGGTCGCGCTGCTCGCCCAGCAGCACCCCGGCTGGACGCCCGAGCGCTACAAGGCGACGCTGATGGCCTCGGCGAAGCCGCACCCGGAGCAGACCGCGTTCCAGCAGGGTGCGGGCCGGGTCGACGTCGCCCGCGCGATCACCCAGCAGGTGACGAGCGAACCGGCGTCCGTCTCGTTCGGCGTGGCGGCCTGGCCGCACACCGACGACCAGCCGGTCAGCCGGACCGTCACCTACCGCAACGGCGGGACCGCCCCGCTCACGCTCGATCTGAGCACCGAGTTCACCGGACCGGGCGGGCGGACCGCGCCGGCCGGCATGCTCACCCTCAGCACCTCGCGGCTCACCGTTCCGGCGGGCGGCAGCGCCCAGGTGACAGTGGTGATCGACACCCGGCTCGGCGGCGCCGACGGCTACTGGACCGGCCGCCTGCTCGCCCGCGCCGGCGACGCGGTGGTGGTGACCCCGCTCGCTGTCGACCGCGAGGTGGAGAGCTACGACCTGACCGTGACCCACCGCAACCGCTCCGGCGCCCTGACCGACGGCTACTACACCGTCCTGCTCGGGCTCGACGACGGCACCTACCGGGACGTCTACGGCGCCGGCGGCGAGACCCGGATCCGGGTGCCGAAGGGCCGGTACGGCGTACAGAGCCTGATCTTCGTCGACGGTGACCAGGGCTGGTCGGAGGTCTCCTTCCTCGCCCAGCCGGAACTGGTGGTGGCCGGGAACCAGCGGCTCGCGCTGGACGCCCGGCGGGCGAAGCCGATCCGCACCACGGTGCCGCAGCGCGGCGCGGCGCCACTGCTGATCGACCTCACAGCGGCCTGGGGATTCGGCGACTACTACAACAGCTTCGGGCTGTGGACCGACAGGTTCGAGGGCCTCTACTCGGCCCAGATCGGCCGTACCGTCTCCGACAAGGTCTTCGTCGGCGCGCTCGCCAGCCAGTGGGTCGAGCCGACAGCGCCCGAGCGCAGCCCGTACTTCTACGGCCTGAACGACCTGTTCCCGGGCCGGTTCCCGACCGGCTTCGTCCGGCACTACCGGCCGGCCGACCTGGCCACCGTCACGAACCGGTTCGCCGCCGGCTACGCCGGGATGGACAACGAACTGGTCGTCTACGCGGAGCGCGACTACAACATGGGCGGCTCGGCGATCGTCCTGCCCGTCCAGGTGCCGGGCAAGCGGATCGACCACCTCAGCGTCACCCGGACCCGCTGGAGCGCCGAGCTGGCCTTCGGTGAGCGGGCCGAGGAGGGCTGGCTGGAGCCGCGGGCGGCGCTGGAACGAGTGCCGACCCGCTATCAGGCCGGGCACAGCTACCGCGACGAGTGGAACAAGGCCCCGTTCGGCCCGTCCTTCCCGCAGCCGCAGTGGCCGGAGCAGGGCATCACCCGTACCGGCGACACCGTCATCGTCTCGCTGCCGGTGCACAGCGACGCGGCCGGGCACCCGGGCGGCTCGCTCAACGACACCGAGCACACCCGGCTCTACCGCAACGGCAAGCTTGTCGACGAGTCGCCCTACCCGGGTTACGGCGAGTTCACAGTGCCGCCGGGAACGGCGAACTACCGGCTGGAGACCAGTGCGACGCGCGGCTTCACCGACCTGAGCACCGAGGTCACGGCGAGCTGGACGTTCCGCTCCAAGCGGGTACCGGGCGACGTGCCGGCCCGGCTGCCGGCCATGGCGGTCCGGTTCACCCCGCCGCTGGCGGCGGACAGCTCGGCCCCGGCGGGCCGGACGTTCACCGTGCCGGTGACGGTGCAGCGTCAGCCCGGCGCGCCGTCCGGCCGGGTCGTGGCGCTCACCGTCGACGTCTCCTACGACGGTGGCAAGACCTGGCAGAAGGCGGCGCTGAAGAAGCAGGGCGGGGCGTGGACGGCCACCGTCCGGCACCCGGCCGGCCCGGGGTACGCGTCGCTGCGGGCCACCGCCCGTGACGACGCCGGCAACACCGTGACCCAGCGGATCATCCAGGCGTACCGCCTGCGGTGAGCCGGCCGTCCGGGTCCGCGCGGCGGTCGCCGTCGCGGACCCGGACGGGGGTACGGCTCAGTCGTTGGCGTGCAGCGCGGCGTTGAGCGCGATGCCCTGGCCGGTGCGGGGCTTCGCCTCCAGCGCGCCGGTCACCGAGTTGCGCCAGAACAGCAGCCCGTCGACGCCGGACAGCTCGCGGGCCTTGACCGTCCGGCCGTCCGGCAGGGTGATCTTCGAGGCGGCGGTGATGTAGCAGCCCGCCTCCACCACGCAGTCGTCGCCGAGCGTGATGCCGACACCGGCGTTCGCGCCGACCAGGCTCCGCTCACCGATGCGCACCTTCTCGGTCCCGCCGCCGGAGAGCGTGCCCATGATCGAGGCGCCGCCGCCGATGTCGGAACCGTCGCCGACAACCACACCCTGCACGATGCGGCCCTCGACCATCGAGGTGCCGAGCGTGCCGGCGTTGAAGTTGACGAAGCCCTCGTGCATCACGGTGGTGCCGGACGACAGGTACGCGCCCAGCCGGACCCGGTCCGCGTCCGCGATCCGCACCCCCGACGGCACCACGTAGTCGGTCATCCGGGGGAACTTGTCCACCCCGTACACGGACAGGTGGCGGCCGGCGGCCCGCTCGATGACACGCAGCTCGTCCACCCGCTCCGGCGGGCACGGCCCGGCCGACGTCCAGGCCACGTTCGCCAGCTTGCCGAAGATGCCGTCGAGGTTCAGCTCGTTGGGCCGCACCAGGCGGTGGGAGAGCAGGTGCAACCGCAGGTACGCGTCGGCGGCGTCCTTGATCGGGTCGTCCAGCGAGCCGATCACAGTGGTCACCTCGACAGTGCGCAACCCGGGCAGCGCCCGCTCCCCGATCGCGCCCGGAGGCAGGTCGAGCACGTCGGCCCGGTCCTCGCCGGGCACCAGAGGCAGCTCGCCCAGACCCAGCTTGCCGGTCGGGTACCAGGTGTCGAGCACCTGGTCCTGCGCGGTGACGGTGGCCAGGCCGATGCCCCAGGCGGATGGTGCGGACGTCACTGTGTCACCTCTCGTTCCGGCGGCGGCGTCCGCCGCTGCTCGCGGCCGGGGGCGCGGCACGTGTCCCTCGCGCCCACCGAGGATGACGGTACCGTGCGAGACATGCAGAACCCGTTGACCCCCGAGGTCCTGGCCGATCCGGTGGCGCTGACCCGCGCCCTGGTCGACATCGAGTCGGTATCCCTCAACGAGAAGGCCATCGCCGACTGCGTCGAGGAGGTGCTGCGCGGTGTGCCGCACCTGACCACCTACCGGCACTCGAACACCGTCATGGCCCGGACCGACCTGGGTCGGGCGCAGCGCGTGGTGCTCGCCGGCCATCTGGACACCGTTCCGCTCAACGGCAACTTCCCCTCGACCATGCGTGGCGACCTGATGTACGGCTGCGGCACCTCCGACATGAAGTCCGGGGTCGCCTTCGCGCTGCACCTGGCGGTGACGCTGCCCGACCCGCGCTACGACGTCACGTACTTCTTCTACGAGGCCGAGGAGATCGAGTCGAAGTACAACGGCCTCACCCTGGTCGCGCAGAGCCACCCCGAGTGGCTGGAGGCCGACTTCGCGGTGCTGCTGGAGCCGACGTACGGGATCGTCGAGGCGGGCTGTCAGGGCACCATGCGGGCGGTGGTCACCACGCACGGCGAGCGGGCCCACGCGGCGCGCTCCTGGCACGGCGTCAACGCCATCCACGGCGCGAGCGAGGTGCTGCGGCGGCTGACCACGTACGAGGCCCGCCGGGTGACGATCGAGGGCTGCGACTACCGCGAGGGTCTCAACGCGGTGCGGATCACCGGCGGGGTGGCCGGCAACGTCATCCCGGACCGCTGCGAGATCGAGATCAACTACCGGTACGCCCCGGACCGCGACCCGGCGGGCGCCGAGGCGCACCTGCGCGAGGTCTTCGCCGGCTTCGAGCTGGAGGTCACCGACGCGGCGGCCGGTGCGCCGCCCGGACTGGAGAGCCCGGCGGCGCAGGAGTTCCTGGCGGCGGTCGGTGCGGCGCCGATCGGCAAGCTGGGCTGGACGGACGTGGCGCGGTTCGCGGCCATGGGCATTCCGGCGCTGAACTTCGGCCCCGGCGACCCGAACCTGGCGCACCACAAGGACGAGCACGTCGAACTGACCAAGATCCGGGACGGCGCGGCGACGCTGCACCGCTGGCTGGCCCCGGCCTGACGCGCTGCGATCCCGGGGTCCGCGCCCGCCTCGCGGACCCCGGGACCGTCAGACGGTCGTCGTCAGGGGTGCTTCCGCCTCGCCGGTCTCGCCGGTCAGGTCGGACCGGTGGGTCTCCATCATCCGGGCGCGGCGGCGCTCGGCCACCACGTCACGGATCCGCCGCTGCATCTGACGGCGGATCCGGATCATCTCGCTGTTACTGATCAACGCTGGCTCCTCCCCCGAAGGCGCGTCGCCCGGGGTATACCGGGTATGTGAATAGTAAGACGTACGTGCGACCGAATTAGTTGCCCGGATCCCAAAGATTTCTTCGGCTCCCGGGCCTGCGCGCCCCGCCGGAGCCGCTCTACTACGGTGACCCCATGGGCGAGAGCAGCGGAATGTCGGCCGGGCGCGGCCAGCGGGGGGAGCGGCACCGGGGAGAACGGCATCGCGGCGCGGTGACGCTGCGCAACCGGGCGATTCCGACGAGTACGGCCGACCAGCGGCTGCTCGACTCCCGGGGACGCAGCGACTGGAAGACCAAGGACGCCTGGCGCGCGCTGCGGATCCTGTCCGAGTTCGTCGAGGGCTTCGACACCCTCGCCGACCTGCCCCCGGCGGTGAGCGTGTTCGGCTCCGCCCGCAGCAAGCCGGACAGCCCCGAGTGCCGGATGGCCGAGGAACTGGGCGGCGCGCTGGCCCGGGCCGGGTACGCGGTGATCACCGGCGGCGGTCCCGGCGTGATGGAGGCCGCCAACCGGGGCGCCGGTGAGGCCGGTGGCCTCTCCGTCGGGCTCGGCATCGAGCTGCCGTTCGAACAGGGCCTCAACGACTGGGTCGACCTGGCCATCGACTTCCGCTACTTCTTCGCCCGCAAGACCATGTTCGTCAAGTACGCCCAGGCGTTCGTGGTGCTGCCCGGCGGCTTCGGCACCCTGGACGAGCTGTTCGAGGCGCTCACCCTGGTGCAGACCGGCAAGGTGACCCGCTTCCCGGTCGTGCTGATGGGCACCGACTACTGGCAGGGCCTGCTCGACTGGCTGCGCGGCACCATGGCCACCGAGGGCAAGATCGGTCCGGCCGACCTCGACCTGATCCGCCTCACCGACGACGTCAACGAGGCGGTCCGGCACATCGTGGAGGCCGAGGCCGTGCTCTCCGCCGAGCAGGAAGCGGTCCGCGAGGAGGCGGTCGCCCGGGTGGCCGCCGACCAGCGCGCGGCCGCCGAGGCCGCCCCCGAGGGCCCGGCGGGACGGAGCTGACCCGTGGCCAACGTCTGTGTCTTCTGCGCGTCCTCCCGTACTCTCGACGCCCGCTGGCTGGCGCTCGCCACCGAGACCGGTGAGGAACTGGCCCGGCGCGGCCACACGCTGGTCAGCGGCGGCGGTTGCGTCGGGATGATGGGCGCCGTGGTGCAGGGCGCGCGGGCGGCCGGCGGTCGCACCGTCGGCGTCATCCCGCAGTCCCTGGTCGACCTGGAGGTCGCCGACCTGGACTCCGACGAGCTGCTGGTCACCGACAGCCTGGCCAGCCGCAAGACGCTGATGGACGAGAAGTCCGACGCGTTCGTGGCGCTGCCCGGCGGGCTCGGCACGCTCGACGAGCTGTTCGAGGTCTGGACCACAGCCACCCTGGCCCTGCACGCCAAGCCGATGGTGATCGTCGACGTGGACGGCTTCTACCGGCCGCTGCTCGACTGGATCCGCGGGCTCGGTGAGCAGCGGTTCCTCAAGCCGGCCGCGCTGGACCTGCTGCTGGTCGCCGACAGCGTCCCCGCCGCCCTGGACCTGATAGACACCCGCCTGACCTGACCCCGCCCGCCCGGTCGGCCCGTCCTTGTTCACCACCGTTTCGGCGGGCTTGATCGACACCATTTCGGGGAGGTGGTGGTGTCCGGGCGTGTGTGATGTGGCCATTTCCCCGAGGTGGTGTTGATCTAGGGGTGTGTGGCAGAGCCGGGCAGTGGTGCACGCTGCGGGCAGGTGAGCTGGTGACGGCCGGGACGGCGGTCGGTTTCCGGGTGTCGTACCGGCGTGGTGGGATGTCGGTGATGCAGGCGTACCGGTTGGTGCGCCGGCCCGGCGGCGCGGAGGCGGGGGTCACCCACGACGCCGGGGCGGGGCAGGGGGTGGGTCGGCCCGGTGGGCCGGCTGATGCGGAGCCGCGATCCGGGGGGTCGGCGGGCGATGCCGCACACCCGGAGCCCATCACGCCGCCCGCCGACGCCACGACTCCCGCGACACCCGGCACCGGCACACGCGGAGCTGCCCCACCCGCCACCACGCCGGATGCGGGGGGCGAAGAAGCGCGGACTGGCGACGAGACCCGGGAGACCGGGGCCGGGCAGGGCCTGAGCCGTGTGCGTGCGGTGGACCCGGTGCAGGCCGAGGTGATCGCGCACACCGACGGGCCGATGCTCGTCGTGGGCGGTCCTGGCACCGGCAAGACGACGACGCTCGTCGAGGCGGTCGCGGCCCGCGTGGCCGAGGGTGTCGACCCGGAGCGGATCCTCGTGCTCACCTTCGGCCGGCGCGGCGCCACCGAACTGCGCCACCGGATCGAGGCGCGCATCGCCGAGGGCGGGCACCGGGTGATCCGTGAGCCGCTGGTGCGCACGTTCCCGGCGTACGCCTTCGGGCTGCTGCGCCGCGCGGCTGCCGAACGCGGTGAGCCCTCGCCCCGGCTGCTCACCGGCCCCGAGCAGGACCTGATCATTCGTGAGCTGCTCGACGTGGTGGGGGAGGAACCCGGCGACGACCCGGTCGGCTGGCCGGAGGACCTGCGCCCCGCGCTGCGTACCCGGGCGTTCGCCCAGCAGCTCCGCGACCTGCTGATGCGTGCCGCGGAGCGCGGCGTCGGCCCGGTCGAGCTGGCCCGGCTGGGCGAGAAGCTGGGCCGCGCCGACTGGCCGGCCGCCGCGCGCTTCCTGCGGGAGTACGTCGCCGTGCTCGCCCTGCGGGACGTGAGCAACCGGGGCTCGGTGGCGTACGACCCGGCGGAACTGGTGCGCGCCGCCACCGGCATGTTGCTCGACGACCCCGAGCTGCTCGCCGCCGAGCGTCGTCGCCTGACCCACGTGTACGTCGACGAGCTGGCCGACACCGACCCGGCCCAGCTCGACCTGCTCGCCGTGGTGGCCGGAGGCGGCCGGTCCCTCGTCGCGTTCGCCGACCCGGACTCGTCCACGTACGCGTTCCGCGGCGCCGACCCGGCGGGCGTCACCACGTTCCCGCACCGCTTCCGCACCGCCTCCGGTGCTCCGGCGGCGCAGGTCACGCTGACCACCTCGTACCGGGCCGGGCCGGAACTGCTGGCGGCGACCGCCCGGCTGGCCCGGCGGCTGCGCGGCCCGGCGGGGCACCGGCGGCTGCGCCCGCTTCCCGGCGTGCCCGCCGGAACGGTGGAGGTACGGACGTTCCGGTCCGCCACCAGCGAGTCGGCGTGGCTGGCGCACGCCCTGCGCGAGGCGCACCTGCTCGACGGCGTGCCGTGGTCCCGGATGGCGGTGCTGGTCCGCTCCACCGGCCGGCAACTGCCGTCGCTGCGGCGCGCGCTGCACACGGCCGGTGTGCCGACCGTCGTGCACGGCGAGGACCTGCCGCTGCACCTCCAGCCGGCGGTCGCCCCGCTGCTGCTCCTGCTGCGCTGCGCGCTCGAACCCGACCGGCTGGACGAGGAGGCGGCGGTCGCGCTGCTGCACTCCCCGCTGGGCGGGGCCGACCCGCTGGCCGAACGGCGGCTGCGCCAGGGGTTGCGGGCGCTGGCGCTGGCCGGCGGCGACCGCCGTCCCTCCGGCGAGCTGCTGGTGGAGGCACTTCGCGACCCGGCCGAACTGGCCACCATCGAGCGTCGCTGGGCGGCCCCCGCGCAGGCCGTGGCGCACCTGCTCGCGACCGCCCGGGAGACGGCCGGCCGGCCCGGCGCCACAGTCGAGGACGTGCTCTGGGCGGTGTGGCGGGAGAGCGGGCTGGCCGAACGCTGGGCCGGGGCGATCACCCGGGGGCGGGCGGCCACCGGCGAGCACGAGACCGCCCAGCGCTGGCGGGCCGAGGCCGCCGACCGTGACCTGGACGCCGTACTCGTCCTCTTCGACGCGGCGGCCCGGTTCACCGACCGGTTGCCCGGCGCGCGTACCGAGGTGTTCCTCGACCACGTCCTCGGGCAGGAGCTGCCCGCCGACACGCTCGCCGCCGCCGCCGACCGGGGCGACGCGGTACGCCTGCTCACCGCGCACGCCGCCAAGGGTCTGGAGTGGGATCTGGTCGCGGTGGCCGGGGTGCAGGAGGGCGTCTGGCCGGACCTGCGCCTGCGCGGCAGCCTGCTCGGCTCGGAGCGGCTCGTCGACGTGCTCGCCGGTCGCGCCGACGGCGCCGGGCTGCGGGCCAGCCTGGTCGGGCAGACGTCGGCGCTGCTGGACGAGGAGCGGCGGCTGTTCCACGTGGCGATCAGCCGGGCGCGGCGGCGGCTGCTGGTCACCGCCGTGGCGTCCGCCGCTGTCGGCGGGGACGACCACGAGGAGCAGCCGAGCCGCTTCCTGCACGAACTGGCCGCCGCCGACCCACCCGCCACCGGCGGAGGCGGCACCGCCCCGACCGGCCCGAACCCGACCGGCCCGGCTCCGACCGGCCCGAATCCGACCGGCCCGAACGCGACCGGAAACGGACCGACCGGGAACGGACCGACACGTACGGCCATGCGCGGGGGCATCGTGGACGGGCCGGTGCCGCACGGGGACGAGCATCCGCAGGACGGGCCGCCCGCGGCGCTCCCGGTCACCCTGCCGCCGCGTGGGCTCACGCTGTCCGCGCTGGTGGCGGAGCTGCGTACCGCAGTCACCGACCCGGCGACGCCGATCACCCGGCGGCACGCGGCGGCGGGTGAGCTGGCGCGGCTGGCCGCCGCCGGCGTGCCCGGCGCGCACCCGGACGACTGGTGGGGGCTGCGCGGCCTGTCCGACGACCGGCCGCTCGTCGACGAGGGCGAGCCGGTGCGGGTCACCCCGTCGGCGATGGAGAGCGCGTTGCGGTGCAGCCTGCGCTGGCTGCTGGAACGGCACGGCGGCAGCGGCCCGGCCAGCGCCGCGCAGGGCGTGGGCAACCTGGTGCACGCCGCCGCGATGCTGGCCGAGGATGCCAGCGTCGACCGGGAGGCGCTGCTGGAGTACGTGGCCGCCCGGTTCGACGCGATCGAGCTGGCCGCCCGGTGGATGGCCGGCCCGGAGCGGCAGCGCACCGAGGCGATGGTGGACAAGCTGCTGCGCTGGCTGGCCGGCAACCCGCGCCGGCTGCTCGCGATCGAGCACGAGTTCGCGGTCCGCCTCGACGACCCGTCCCGTCCGATCGAGCTGACCGGCCGGGTCGACCGGCTGGAGGTCGACGACGAGGGGCGGCTCGTGGTGATCGACCTGAAGACCGGCAAGTCGACGGCTGTCACCGAGCGGGAGGTGGCCGAGCATCCGCAGCTCGGCGCGTACCAGGCAGCGGTGGAGGCGGGCGGGTTCGCCGAGTTCGGCGAGGAACCGGGCGGGGCGGCGCTGGTGCAGCTCGGCACCGGCGCGCGGGACGCCAAGGAGCAGACCCAGGCGGCGGCCGGGGAGGGCCCGGAGGCCGGGTGGGCCACCGCGCTGGTGCGCCGTACCGCAGACACGATGGCCGCCTCGACGTTCGCCGCAGTGGCCAACTCCAAGTGCCGGGTCTGCCCGGTACGCACCAGCTGCCCGGTGTCCGGCCAGGGCCGCCAGGTGGTCGAGCCGCCACCGGAGAACCAGCCGTGAGCGCGAGGAGTGAGCCGGTTTTGCGAGCCCCGCAGTCGCGAACAAAGACTGGACCATGACTGTTCAGCCGGCGCTGTTCGGCGCCTCCGCCACGCCCGCGCCGCGCACCGCCGACGCGGGGCCCCGCTACACGCCCGTCGAGCTGGCCCGGCTGCTGCGGCTGCCGGCGCCCACCCGGGAGCAGGCCGCGATCATCGCCGCGCCGGTGGAGCCGCTGCTGGTGGTCGCGGGCGCCGGCTCGGGCAAGACCGAGACGATGGCCGCGCGGGTGATGTGGCTGGTCGCCAACTCCTACGTACGCCCCGAGCACATCCTCGGCCTCACCTTCACCCGCAAGGCGGCCGGCGAGCTGGCGCACCGGGTCCGCACCCGGCTCGACCAGCTCATCCGGCGGCTCGGCCGGCAGGGGCGGGATCCGCACGACGACCCGCTGGCGGGCGAGCCGACCGTGTCCACGTACCACTCGTACGCCGGGCGGATCGTCACCGAGCACGGGTTGCGCGCCGGGTACGAGCCGACCACCCGGCTGCTCACCGAGGCGTCCCGCTGGCAGCTCGTCGACCTGCTGGTGCGCAACTACGACGGCGACATGTCCGAGGTGGACCGGATGCCGTCGACCATCACCGACGCCGTGCTGGCGCTCGCCGGTGAGCTGGACGAGCACCTGGTCGACCCGGACGAGCTGGCCGCCTGGACCGGCCGGTTCTTCGCCGACGTGCAGTCCCGGCCGGGCCGGGTCTACGCCGACGTCCGCAAGGCGCTCCAGCTCCAGCGGACCCGGCTGAAGCTGCTGCCGCTCGTGCGCGCGTACGCCCGGCGCAAGGACGACTTCGAGGCGATGGACTTCGCCGACCAGCTCGCCCGCGCGGCCCGGGTGGCCCGCGACCATCCCGGCGTCGGGGTGATCGAGCGGGACCGGTTCCGGGTGGTGCTGCTCGACGAGTACCAGGACACCAGCCACGCCCAGGTGGTGCTGCTCAACGCGCTGTTCGGCGGCGGCCACCCGGTCACCGCGGTCGGCGACCCCTGCCAGTCCATCTACGGCTGGCGCGGGGCCAGCGCCGGCACGCTCGACCGGTTCCCGGCCGAGTTCGCCCGCACCGACGGCAGCCCCGCCGACGTGCTCAGCCTGACCACGAGCTGGCGCAACCGGCCGGAGATCCTCGGCGTCGCCAACACGCTGTCGGTGCCGCTGCGGGCGGCCGGCGCGCGGGTGCCGGAACTGCACGCCGCGCTCAGCGTCCGCGACGCGATCCCGCACCGCACGCCGGGCGGGCAGGCCGGCGGCACCGTGCACTGCGCGCTGCTGGAGACGTACGCCGACGAGGCCGACTGGATCGCGGACAGCGTGCTGGCGGCCTGGCGGGGCGCGGCCGGGATGCCCGGCGCGCTGCCCGAGCACATCCCGGCCGACCGCCGCCCGACCACTGCGGTGCTGGTGCGGCTGCGCAGCCAGATCCCGGCGATCGAGGCGGCGTTGCGTGCCCGCGGACTGCCGGTCGACGTGGTCGGCCTGGGTGGGCTGCTGGACACCCCTGAGGTACGGGACGTGGTGTGCACGCTGCGCGTGCTCGCCGACCCGACCGACGGGGCGGCGCTGCTGCGGCTGCTGACAGGCGCGCGCTGGCGGATCGGCCCGCGTGATCTGGTCGCCCTGCACCGCCGGGCCCGCGCCATCGCCCGCAGCCGCCGGGAGCTCACCGGCGACGAGGGCCCGGAGATCACCGTGGACGCGCTGGACGAGGCGACGCTCGTGGAGGCGCTGGCGGACCTGGGGCCGGCGCAGGCGTACTCGGCCGAGGGCTACGCGCGGCTGCGCTCGTACGGGATGGAGCTGGCGCTGCTGCGCTACCGGCTGGACCAGTCCCTGCCGGAGCTGATCGCGGACATCGAGCGGACCATCGGGCTCGACGTCGAGGTGGCGGTCCGGGCCGGCCGGGACGGCGCGGGCGACGCCGGGCTGGCCCGCGCGCACCTGGACGCGCTCGGCGACGTGGCGGCCCGGTTCAGCGGCGAGACGCCCGGCGCCACGCTGGCCGGTTTCCTCGCCTACCTGGCCGCCGCCGAGGACGAGGAGCGCGGGCTGGCGCCCGGCGAGGTCGAGGTGGTGGCCGGCGCGGTGCAGGTGCTCACCGCGCACGCCGCGAAGGGCCTGGAGTGGGACGTGGTGGCGGTGGCGGGGATGACCCGGGGCGTCTGGCCGGGGCCGGTCCGCAACTCCGACCACTGGCTGGGCGGGCTGGGCGTGTTGCCGTTCCCGTTGCGCGGCGACGCGGACGGGCTGCCCGAGCTGGCCCTGCCGGAGGCGGAGGACCAGCGCGGCGTGGCCCGTGCGCTGACCGACTTCACCGACGCCTGGCGGGCGCACGACGAGCGGGAGGAGCGCCGGCTGGCGTACGTGGCGGTGACCCGCCCGCGTCGGCTGCTGCTCTGCTCCGGCTACTGGTGGGGGGAGGGGACCAAGCGGTTCCGCGGCCCGTCGGTGTTCCTGCGGGAGGTGCACGACGCCTGCCTGGCGGGCGGGGACGGGCACGTGGTGGACGCGTGGACGCCGGAGCCGGCCGGGGACGCGGTGAACCCGACCACCGAGACGGTGCTGCGGGCCGAGTGGCCGGCCGACCCGCTGGGCACCCGCCGCCCGGCGCTGACCGAGGCGGCGGCGCTGGTCCGCCGCCACCTGGCCGACCCGGAGACGGCCCGTCGCGAGGCGGCAGTGCTCGCCACCACGGGAGCGGCGGACGACGCCGAGGTGGCCCGCTGGCGGCGCGAGGCCGATCTCCTGCTCGCCGAGCGGGCGGAGCTGGCCCGGCAGGCCGAGGCGGTCGAGGTCGAACTACCCGGCCAGCTCTCGGTGACCCAGCTCGTGGCGTTGCGCCGCGACCCGGAGGCGCTGGCCCGTACGCTGCGCCGCCCGATGCCGACCGAACCGAACCCGTACGCCCGGCGCGGCACCGCGTTCCACGCCTGGCTGGAGCAGCGCTTCGGCACCGACCGGCTACTCGACGTGGACGAGCTGCCCGGCGCGGCGGACGAGGACGCGGCCCCGGACGAGGCGCTGGCCGAGTTGCAGGAGCGCTTCCTGGCCGGCGAGTGGGCCGACCGGGTGCCGGTGGAGGTGGAGGTGCCGTTCGCCACTGTCATCGCCGGGGTGGTGATCAGGGGGCGGATGGACGCCGTGTTCGCCCGCCCGGGTGGGCGCTACGACGTGGTCGACTGGAAGACCGGGCGGCAGCCGGCCGGCCGGGAGGCCGACGCGGCGGCGGTGCAGCTGGCTGTGTACCGGCTGGCCTGGGCGGAACTGGCCGGGGTGCCGGTGGACCGGGTCGGCGCCGCGTTCCACTACGTGCGGGACTCCGCCACCGTCCGCCCGGCCGATCTGCTCGACGCGGAGGGACTGGCCGCCTTGGTGGCCGCCGTGCCGGAAATCCCGGGGGATCTCCCGGAGCGCGCGAATCCGTGATACGTTGGCTGGGTTGCAGTTTTGGTTTCCAGAGACTCTGTGTGCGCCTGGCGGATTGTGGCCCCAGGCGCTCTTTGTTGTGTCCGGAGTTCTCCGGGCGGGGCGACCAGCAGCGACAGGCACGCCGCGTATTCCACGCGCGGGGTGCTCCTCTCCGGCCCGCAACACGTGCGGGCCGACCGTTCCGTCAAGGAGACGAAACACATGGCAATTGGCACCGTCAAGTGGTTCAACGCTGACAAGGGCTTCGGCTTCATCACCCCGGACGACGGCGGCGCCGACGTCTTCGCCCACTTCTCGGCGATCCAGACCTCCGGCTACCGGAGCCTGGACGAGAACCAGCGGGTCGAGTTCGAGGTGACCCAGGGCCAGAAGGGCCCGCAGGCGGAGAACATCCGCCCGCTCTGATCTTCGGATCAACCGGCACCACCATCGCGCCCTCTCGGGCGTGGTGCACGGGCCGGCCCGCCTCTGCCGGGCCGGCCCGTCCCTTTCGGTTCGTGCTTGTGACCACCGGCGATGCCGGTGACGCGCCGCTGTCCGGCGCCCTTCCTCGACACGTGCCGCGTCGAGGAAGGCTTTCCGCATGACCACCACCCTGCCCACGTTCGCCGCCACCGGCCTGGCCCCGGCGCTCGTCTCCGAGCTGGCCGCGCAGGGCATCTCCGCGCCGTTCCCGATCCAGGCGGCGACGATCCCGGACTCGCTGGCCGGCCGCGACGTGCTCGGCCGGGGCCGTACCGGCTCCGGCAAGACGCTCGCGTTCGGGCTGCCGCTGCTGCACCGTACGGCCGGCCGCCGGGCCCGACCGGGCCGCCCGCTCGCGCTGGTGCTCGTACCCACCCGTGAACTGGCCGCGCAGGTCACCGAAGCGCTCGCCCCGTACGCCGCCACGCTCGGCCTGCGCTGCGCCACAGTGGTCGGCGGGCTCTCGCTGACCCGGCAGGCGGCCGCGCTGCGCGCCGGTGCCGAGGTGCTGGTGGCCACGCCGGGCCGGCTGCACGACCTGATCGACCGCGGGGACGCCCGGCTGGACCAGGTGACCATCACCGTGCTGGACGAGGCGGACCAGATGGCCGACATGGGCTTCCTGCCGCAGGTGACGAAGCTGCTGGAGCAGGTCGCGCCGGGCGGGCAGCGGATGCTGTTCTCGGCCACGCTCGACCGCGGCGTGGACCGGCTGGTCCGCCGGTTCCTCACCGACCCGGTGACGCACTCCGTCGACCCGGGCACCGCCACCGTCACCGCGATGACGCACCACGTGCTGCACCTGGACGCGGAGGACAAGCCGGCCGCGCTGGCGCACATCGCCGCCCGCGAGGGCCGCACCATCGTCTTCATCGCCACCAAGCACCGCGCCGACCGGGTGGCCCGCCAGCTGCTCGCCAAGGGCGTACGCGCGGCGGCGCTGCACGGTGGCAAGTCGCAGCCGCAGCGCACCCGCATCCTGGAGCAGTTCCGCACCGGCCAGGTCACCGCGCTGGTGGCCACCGACGTGGCGGCCCGGGGCATCCACGTCGACGGGCTGGACCTGGTCGTCAACGCCGACCCGCCCACCGAGGCCAAGGACTACCTGCACCGGGGCGGCCGGACCGCCCGGGCCGGGGAGTCGGGCACTGTGGTCACGCTCGTGCTGCCGGACCAGCGCCGCGACGTCGCCCGGCTGATGACCACCGCGGGCATCAACCCCAAGACCACGCGGGTACGCGCCGGCGACAGCGAGCTGAGCCGGCTCACCGGCGCCCGGGAGCCGTCCGGCGTGCCGGTGACCATCACCGCGCCCGCCGCCGCGCATCCCGCCCCGGGAACCCGTCCTCGCCGGCGCCCGCGCCGCCGCTGACCGCGGCCTGCGCCTGACCGGCTCGCTTCCGAGCGGGCCGCTTCCGAGCGGGCCGCTTCCGAGCGGGCGGAGAGTTCGCTCCTGAGTCGGGAATCAGTCGATGTTCGGTCGGCTGCCCGACTGTGCGACCGGAACCCGACGGTGATGCTGCTGCGCGGGGGACCGGTCGGGGGGTCGGCCGGACGCGGAGGGAGCGGTTCATGGCGGGGGAAGCCGGATCGGGCGGAGCGCGGGAAGTGGTGCTGGTGCTCGCGGTGGCGGGGGCCGGCCTGGCGCTCGCCGCGGTGGCCGCGTTCGGGCCGTGGCAGCCGTCCGACGGCGGCTCGCCGGATCGCGGCGCCGCCCGCAGCTTCACGCCCGGGATGCGCGCCCCGCACACTCAGTAGCCGCCCAGGGCGGACGATGCCGAGATACCGATATGACCCTCAGGCATAAATATGCCCCAGAGTCATATCGGCCGGGAGTCATGCCTCTGCGGCCGACGACCGGCCGGGCGCGTCGCCCTGGGCTTCCGCACAGCGATCATGCGGTCCCGCCGTCGGCCCCGTGACGGACGCGCGTCAGGGCGCCGTGGCCCGGTCGCTCAGCAGATCGGCGAGTGTGGTCCGGTCCACGACCAAGGCGATCGCGCCGTCCACCGCCAGCCACACGTCCCGCAGGCCGGTGGCCACACCGTGGTAGCCGGCCCGGTCGGCGGGAATGCCCCGGACGCTCGTGATCGCGCCGCCTACCGCGCGCAGCACGTCGCCCACGCTGATCTCGTCCGGAGGGCGGGTCAGCGCGTACCCGCCCTCGGTGCCGCGGTGGCTGTGCAGCAGTCCGGCCCGCCGCAGGTCGAGCAGGATCCCCTGAAGGAAGCTGAGCGGGATGTCCTGGCTCTCGGCCAGGCTCGCCGCCTTGACCAGCTCGCCGCCGCCGGCCGCCGGGTCGCCTGTGGTGACGGCGGCGTCGGCGACGGCGAGCATGGCCCGGAGCGCGTAGTCGGCGCGCGCGGAGATGTACACGACGTCAGTTGCCGGCCTGGTCCAGCACGCCCCAGCGGCGGCGGATCGCCTTGTCGGCGGCCCCGAACGCGGTGTCCACGAGCAGGCCCACGACCAGGATGACGATCATGATGGCCATCAGGCGGGGTGCCTCGCTCAGCTCGCGTGCGTACGTGAGCTGAGCGCCGATCGAGGTGCGGGTGGCGATGACCACCAGCAGCTCACCGGCCATCAGGCTGCGCCAGGCGAACGCCCAGCCCTGCTTGAGCCCGGCCACGATGGCGGGGAGCGCGGCCGGCGCGATCACGTACCGGTAGAGGTTGAGCCCACGGGCGCCGAGGTTGCGGCCGGCCCGGACCAGCAGCGGCGGCACGTAGTCCACGCCGTGGATGACGCCGTTGGCGACCGACGGCGCGGCGCCGAGCACCACCACGAAGAAGATCGCCTGCTCGCTGAGCTGGAACAGCAGGATGGCCAGCGGAAACCAGGCGATCGACGGCATGGTCTGCAACGCGGTGATCATCGAGCCGAGCGCGGCCCGGAGCACCTTGACCCGGGCCACGCCCAGGCCGAGCAGCAGGCCGACCGCGACCGCGGCGGCGAACCCGACCGCCGCGCGCCGGGCGGTGGTGGCGAGGCCCTCCCAGAGCGCCGAGCTGAGCAGGTAGTCCCCGAGGTCGCCGAAGACCACCGCCGGGCCGGGCAGCGCCCACGGCTCCTTCCATCCGGACCAGACCACCGCCTGCCAGACGGCGACGGCCAGCGCGAGCGCGGCGAACTTGGGCCAGGTGGCCGACCACAGGCGGCGTACCCGGGACGGGCCCTTCTCCCGGCCGGCGATCTCCAGCGCGTCGAGTCCGGAGATCTCCGCGTCCGTACGCGCCGACCCGGTGAGGGTGTCACTGGCCATGCCGGCCCACCTCCTTGCGCAGCCGGTCGGTGACCTCGGCGGCGATGGCCGAGACCTCCGGCGAGTCGATCCGCCGGGGGCGCGGCACGGCGACCTCGGTGGAGTAGATGATCCGGCCGGGCCGGCTGGAGAGCAGCACGATGCGGTCGGCGAGCCGGGCCGCCTCGCGCACGTTGTGCGTGACGAACAGGACGGTGAGCTTGCGCTCGGTCCAGATCCGCTCCAGCTCGTCGTGCAGGATGTCGCGGGTCATCGCGTCCAGCGCGCCGAACGGCTCGTCCATCAGCAGCACCGGCGTCTCCAGCGCGAGCGTGCGGGCCAGCGCGACCCGCTGCCGCATGCCGCCGGAGAGCTGGTGCGGCCGCTTGCGGCCGAACTCGGACAGGTGGACCGTGCGCAGCAGCTCGGCCACCCGCTCCTTGCGCTGGTCGCGGGGGAGTCCGCGCAGCTTCAGCGGCACCTCGATGTTGCCCTCGACGGTCAGCCACGGGAACAGCGCCGGCTCCTGGAACATCAGTCCCGGGTTGACGCCCTCGCCCAGCTCGATCGCGCCGCCGCTGGCCCGGTCCAGTCCGGCGACCAGGTTGAGCAGCGTGCTCTTGCCGCAGCCGGACGCGCCGACCATGCAGACGAACTCGCCCGGCGCGATGTCCAGCGACAGCCCGTCCAGCGCCAGGACCGCCTGCTCGCCCTGGCCGTACACCTTGGTCACGCCGCGCAGCGCGACCGAGCCGGTCGCGCTGCGCGGGGTCGTGCTCGTCGACGTCACGGCTGGCTGACCTCGGCCTTGCCCTGCGTCTTGAGCACCTCGTTGAGGTACTTCAGGTCGTAGAGGCCGTTCAGGTCGACCGGCTGGGTGAGCCCGACCGCGACCGCGTGGTCCAGGCCGGTCTTCAGCGACGACGGGATCGGGTCGTTGGTGAACTCCAGCGTCGGCCAGGCCTGCTTGATCAGCTTGAGGTCGAGCGGCTTGCCGGTGATCTTGCCGATGTGGTCGGAGATGGCCTGCTGCGCCTCGTCCGGCTTGGTGTTGACGAACTCGTTCGCCGCGACCTGGCCCTCGACCAGCTTCTTCACCACGTCCGGGTGCGCCTTGAGGAACTTGGTGCTGACCAGCAGGTTGGTGATGACGAACTTCTTGTCCGGCCAGAGGTCACGCTCGTCGACGAGCACCTTGCCGCCGGCGTTCACCAGCCGGGAGACGAACGGCTCGGGCACCCAGGCGCCGTCGATGGCGCCGCTGCCGAACGTCTCGACCGTCTGCGCGTTCTCCTGCGGCACGATCTTGACGTCGCCGCCGCCCTCCTTGGTGGTCTCCAGGCCCTTCTCCTTGAGCCAGAAGCGCAGCGCCACGTCCTGGGTGTTGCCGAGCTGCGGGGTGGCGATCTTCTTGCCGCGCAGCTGCTCCACCGAGGTGATGCCGGGCTTGACCACGAGCGCGACGCCGCCGGACGCGGCGCCGGAGATGACCCGGACCGCCTCGCCCTTGGACTTGGAGAAGGCGTTCACTGTCGGGTTCGGGCCGATGTACGTGGCGTCGAGCGCGCCGGAGAAGACGGCCTCGATGGCGGCCGGGCCGGCGTTGAACGTCTTGGTGTCCAGCTCGACGTCGCTGCCGAGCTTCTCCTTGAAGATCCCCTTCTCGACGCCGACCACAGCCGGGGCGTGCGTGATGTTGGGAAAGTAGCCGAGGCGCAGCGTCACCGGGCCGGAACCGGCGGCGGCGTCGCTGTCCTCGCCGCAGGCGGCGGTGGTGCCGAGCGTGGCCGCGCCGAGGGCGGCCAGGGCCGCCAGGGTGGCCAGGCGGCGCAGGGGAAGCCGTCTCATCGAATGTCCAATCCGCAGTATTCCTATTTAGTTGGTAGGAAGAGTGGGGCAAGCGGCCGCCGGCGTCAAGTCCCGTCCCGCGACAGTCCACCGTTCGGCCAGGGCACACCGGCGGTAGAGCCGGTACCGAGGCGCTAGTGTCGATCTCGTGCCGACGCGGAGAGCGAAGATCCCAGCGACGAAGTACCCGGTCGAACGGTTCACCCTCGACAACGGCCTGCGCGTGGTGCTCACGCCGGACCGCAGCGCCCCGGTCATCGGGGTCGCTGTGGTCTACGACGTCGGCATCCGCTCCGAGCCCGAGGGACGCACCGGGTTCGCCCACCTCTTCGAGCACCTGATGTTCCAGGGCTCGGAGAACCTGGAGAAGCTGGCCCACTTCCGGCACGTCCAGGGCGCGGGCGGGACGTTCAACGGCTCCACCCACCTGGACTACACCGACTACTTCGAGACGCTGCCCGCCAACGCACTGGAACGGGCGCTGTTCCTGGAGGCCGACCGGATGCGCGGCCCCCGGCTGACCGAGGAGAACCTGCGCAACCAGGTGGACGTGGTGAAGGAGGAGATCCGGGTCAACGTGCTGAACCGGCCGTACGGCGGGTTCCCCTGGCTGACGCTGCCCCCGGTGATGTTCGACACCTTCCCCAACGCGCACGACGGCTACGGCTCCTTCGTCGACCTGGAGTCGGCCACCGTGTCCGACGCCGCCGACTTCTTCCGCCGCTACTACGCCAGCGGCAACGCGGTGCTCGCGGTCAGCGGCGACATCGACGTGGCCGAGGCGACCACGCTCATCGAGCGGCACTTCGGGGACGTGCCGGCCCGGCCCGCCCCGCAGCGGCCCGACTTCGCCGAACCCGACCTGACCGCCGAGCGGCGCAGCACGTACACCGACGCGCTGGCCCCGCTCCCGGCCGTGGCCGGCGCGTGGCGGGTGCCCGACCCGATCAGCGACTTCGCCGGCTACCTGCCCTACGTGGTGCTGGCCGAGGTGCTCACCGACGGCGACGCCTCCCGGCTGGTCGAGCGGCTGGTGCAGCGCGACCGGTCGGTCACCGGCCTCGGCGGGTACCTCGGCTTCATGGGCGACCCGTTCGACGTGCGCGACCCCACCGCGCTGCTGCTCCAGGCCCACCTGCCGCCCGGCGGCGACGTGGACAAGGTGCTGCGCACCGTCGACGAGGAACTGGACCGGCTGGCGGCCGACGGGCTGACCGACGGGGAGCTGGCGCGTACCCAGGCCCGGATGGCCACCCACCTGCTGCGCGACACGGACGCGGTGCTCGGCCGCGCGTTGCGGATGGCGGTGCTGGAACAGCAGCGCGGCGAACCCGGCCTGCTCAACGACCTGCCCCGGCTGGTCGGCGAGGTGACCGAGGAACAGGTCCGCGCCGCCGCCGCCACCCTGCGGCCCGAGCGCCGCGCGGCAGTCGAGGTCGTTCCCGGAGGTGCCCGATGACCACCACCACCGTCCGGCCGCTGCCGGCGCTGCGCCCGAACCGCCGCCTCAAGGTGCCCAAGCAGGCCGAGCGCACGCTCCGCAACGGCCTCACCGTGATCGCGGTACGCCGCTCCTCCGTACCGCTCGTCGAGCTGCGACTGTGGATGCCGTTCGGACGCACCCACCTGGCCCGCGGCGCGATGCTGGCGCAGACCATGCTCTCCGGCACCGAGGCGCACAGCGCCACCGAGCTGGCGGCCGAGTTGCAGAAGGTCGGCGGCGGGCTGACCGCCGGTCTCGACCCGGACCGGCTGATGCTCTCCGGCGCGGGCCTGGTCACCGGCCTGGACCGGATGCTGG
This sequence comes from Micromonospora sp. CNZ296, assembly GCF_007827635.1. NCBI lineage: Bacteria > Bacillati > Actinomycetota > Actinomycetes > Micromonosporales > Micromonosporaceae > Micromonospora > Micromonospora sp. CNZ296. The sequence continues at coordinate 424,804 of NZ_VISW01000004.1, read as the reverse complement.
AGCTGCTCGCCGAGGTGCTCACCGGTGCGACCTACCCCGCGGACTGGGTCGAGACCGAGCGGGACCGGCTGGTCGACCGCATCCAGGTCGCCCAGAGCCAGCCGTCGCACCTGGCCCGGACCGCGCTGCTCAAGCGGGTGTACGGCCGGCACCCGTACGCGGTGCAGACGCCCGACCCGGACCAGGTGCGGGCGGTCCGCCCGGCCGCGTTGCGGCGGCTGCACGCCGAGCGGGTGCATCCGGCCGGCGCGGTGCTGGTGCTCGTCGGCGACGTGGCGCCGGACCGGGCGCTGGACGCGGCCGAGCAGGCGTTGTCCGGGTGGCGCGGTGACGGCCACGTCGCCGAACTGCCTCCCGCGCCGCCGCTGGAACCCGGGCCGCTGCTGCTCGTCGACCGGCCCGGATCGGTGCAGTCCTCGGTACGACTCGCGCTGCCGGCCGTGCCCCGCACCCACCCGGACCACGCCGCGTTGCAGCTCGCCAACCTGATCTTCGGCGGCTACTTCTCCTCCCGCTGGGTGGAGAACATCCGCGAGGACAAGGGCTACACGTACGGGCCGCACTCGCTCGTGGAGCACTCGGTGGCCGGCTCGCTGCTCGTCGCCGGCGCCGAGGTGGCCACCGAGGTGACAGCGGCGGCCCTGGTGGAGACGAACTACGAGCTGGGCCGCCTGGCGACGGTGCCGCCGAAGGCCGACGAGCTGGAGCAGGCCCGCCAGTACGCGCTCGGCACGCTCCAGCTCGGCATGTCCACCCAGGCCGGTCTCGCGTCGCTGACCAGCGCGTACGCCGGCAACGGGCTGCGGCTGGACTTCCTCGCCGAGCACGCCGCCCGGCTGGCCGCCGCGACAGTGGACGACGTGGCCGAGGTGGCCGCCCGCTACCTGGCCCCGGCCCGCGCGGTCACAGTCGTGCTCGGCGACGCCGAACGGGTGGCCGACTCGCTCGCCGCGCTGACACCGGTGCGTACGGAATCGGCATGAGCGGCGAATCCGACCCGCCGCTGGCCCGGTCGACGCTCGACCGGGCCGCGCACCGGCGTACCGATCCAGCCTGGCTGACCGAGGCGTGGGAACGGGCCCGGGTGCTGGTGCTGGATTCCACCGCCGAGGGGCGGGCGCTGGTCCGGGGCGCGTCTACCCCGCCGGAGCTGGTCCTGGTCGGCCCCGGTGAGCTGCCCGAGGTACCCCGGTCGGTGCCGATGTTCCTCGGCGTCGAGCCGGACGGCGTACCCGTGTTCGCGGTGGACGGGCCGCTGCCGGCGCTGCCGGACACCCGCCCGGCTCACCTGCGCGAGGTCGGCCACCTGATGACCGACCGGGACGCGGGCCTGTTCACCACCGCGCTGGCGCTGCTCAACTGGCACCTGCGGCACGGCTACTCGTCGACGACCGGCAAGGCGACGAGCGCCGACGAGGCCGGCTGGTCGCGGATCGACCCGGACGGCGGCCGGGTCTGGCCGCGTACCGATCCGGCCATGATCGTGCTGGTACACGACGGTGTGGACGGCCCGGACGGCCGTTGCCTGCTCGGCAACAACGCGGCTTGGCCGCGCACCCCGGGACAGCGCCGCTACTCCTGCCTGGCCGGATACGTCGAGCCCGGCGAGTCGGCCGAGGCCGCCGTGCTGCGCGAGGTCCGCGAGGAGGTGGGCGTCCCGGTCGAGGAGATCGCGTACGTGGGCAGCCAGTCCTGGCCGTTCCCCGGCTCGCTGATGCTCGGCTTCCTGGCACGTGCCGACGCGGACGCGCCGATCCGGGTCGACCTGGCCGAGATCGCGCACGCGCGCTGGTTCTCCCGCCGGGAGATCGGCGCGGCGCTGGCGGGCGAGCCGGTGCCGGTGGGCGGGGGAGACCGGCTGGTCCTGCCGCCGCCGTCGTCGATCGCGTTGTTCCTGGTGCACCGCTGGCTCGACGGCCACTGCTGACCCGGCCCGGCCCTCGTCGGTTGGCGTGTTCGGTTGGTGCGGCGGCGCCGGTTCGGGGATGTGGTGTGGTCCAGGCCGGTCGATTACCGCCACTTCGCCGAGCTGGCGGGGTGGGGGTGGGTGGGATGCCGTCACTTCGCCGAGCTGGCGGGTCGGCCGGGTTTCGGCGGTTGCGCTTCCGCGCCGCCCGGGTTCGACCTGTCGCTGCGGGTCGCCGAACTGACCGCCACCGGGGGTGCGTGCGGCGGGACTCGGGGTCGGGTTGGCGGGTTTCGGGCTGGTGGGTGGCACCAGTCCGGGGAAGTGGTGTGGTCCAGGCCGGTGGGATACAGCCACCTCCCCGGACTTGCGGGGTGGGGTGGGTGGGATGCCGTCACTTCGCCGAACTGGCGAGTTCGTTGGGTCGGGTTGGCGGGTTCGGCTGGCGGGCGGCGCCAGTTCGGGGAAATGGCGTGGTCGAGGGCGGTCGGTTGCCGCCACTTCGCCGAGCTGGTGGGTCGGCCGGGTTTCGGTGGTCGTGCCACCGGGGGGGGTGCGTGCGGCGGGACTCGCGGTCGGGTTGGCGGGTTTCGGCTGGTGGGTGGCACCAGCCCGGGGAAGTGGTGTGGTCCAGGCCGGTGGGATACAGCCACCTCCCCGAACTGGCGAGGCCGGGCGGACCTGGGCCGGGCGGACCTGGGCCGGCTGGAACGGGGGTGGGGCGCGGCCCCGACCCGGACCGTCGTTGCCGCGACGGTCGCGGGCCGGGAACACGTGCCGTCGAGGCCGGGTGAGGCGGGAAAACGGCGGGGGAGGCCGGTCCGGCCACGACGGACGTCAGCGTCCGGTCATCCACCGTCCCAGCGGTACGGGTGCCCGGGAGCGGATTCCTCGATCGGCAGCACCTTGACCCGGTGCCGGCCCGTGCGTACCGCACCGACGGCGGACAGTGCGCGGGCGAGCAGGAGTGCGGCGTCCCGGTCCTCGGCGTGGACGACCTGGCGGCGGGGCTCCGGCGTGCTCGTCTCGTCCCGCAGGCGGCCCCCGCCGGCCCAGGCGGCGGCGATGTCGGCGTCGGCGGCGGTACGGATCTCGGTGCGGACGATCAGGAACCGCATGGTGTCCCCCGGACAATCGGCGGTTACACGCTGGAACTTCCACGTCACTCCCGCGTCATGTTACGCCGATGTGACAGCCCGGCAAGGGGAACGCGCCAGCTCGACCGATCGGGGGATCCCAGGTCAGCACCGTTGTCGGGGGTGGACGCGCGAAGGGCCGCCGGCGCACGCCGACGGCCCTCCGGGGTTCGCCGGATCAGTCCAGATCGAACTGACCGCTCTTCGTTCCGGCGAGGAAGCCGAGCCATCCGGCCCGGTCGAACAGCAGGACCGGTCCGCTCGGGTCCTTGCTGTCCCGCAGCGCCACTGTGGCCGGCCCGGAGCCGAGCGGCGCGACCTCCACGCAGTTGGAGGTCTGGCTGCGGGTGCTCTTGCGCCAGGCGGCGCCGGCGAGCCGTCCCGAGCGGGCGGTCGTGCTGGTGTGGATCTCGTTCATGGTGCTTGCTCCTGGTGAGGTGCTCCGATGGGTCCGAGCGACGCCGGAGCGCGGGCGGTGTCCGTGCCGGATCACCGTTCCGTGGTGAGGCGCCCCGAGTCCCGGCGTCGCTGGGCCGGCGCCGTTGCCGGCCCGTACGCCACCGTGGACTCGACTGCCGTGCCGGTCAGCCGTCCCGTCGCCTCGATCAACCAGGAGAGGGTGTCCGATGCGGAGAGCGCCGACGAGCATAGCCACTCGAACACCACTTTATAGCGATTTAGGGTGTTTACCTCGGTCGACATGACGTCGGTGAACCCACCTTCGATGGCGAGTGTCTCCGGATCGAGGGGATCGGCGAACCGGTAGACCGAGAACGCGGTCGGCGGAAGGTACCAGTCACCGACCCGGGTGTCCCGCAGCAGCAGGCGCAGCGTCACGTTCGGCAGCAGCGCCATCTCGCACAGGTGGACGAGCTGCTCGTGCAGCACCTCCGGTGGCCCGGCACGGCGGCCGAGCGCCGCCTCCTCCAGCACCGCCGTGTAGCGGGGCACGTCGGGGGAGCGGGTCAGCAGCGACTGGCGGGCCTGCCGCGCGCGTACCTCGGTCTCGGGATCCTCGGTCTCCGGGTCGCCGGCCTCGGCGGCGACCTGCGCGGCGGACATGATCCGGTGCCGGGCGTACCCGGGCGTCTGCAGCAGCCCCGGCACCAGCACCGGGTTGTACTCGGAGATCTCCGCGCAACCCGCCTCCAGTTCGGCGAAGGCGCGCTGCTGCTGGGTCATCACCGGGAAGTTGCGCAGCCAGCCGCGCATGTCGCCGGCCTCGTGGGTGATCCCGGTCAGTTCCGCGCGCTGCTCCTCGTCGGCGCCGTAGAGCGTCAGCAACACGTCCACGTCGTCCGGGTCGGGACGGCTGCGGCCGTTCTCCAGACGGGACAACTTGGATGCGGAGGCCCAGCCGATCCGCTCGATGACCTGGTCACCGGTCAGACCGGCCTGTTCGCGGAGCCGACGCAGCTCGATGCCGAGTCGACGACGGCGCAGAATCGGGCCTGGTACGGCAGGAGGCACGGCGTCCTCTTTCCCGTCGACCGTCGCTTGACGCGACGGTAACTGTATGAAATTCGCCCCCCACGGTCAGTATGGACGGCGCGACCGGCGTCGGAGGTTCCGGCAAGGGCGTGTCACGAGACAAAAAGAGGACCGTGGAGGGTGTCTTCACCAGCGCCCGCCCCCGACGCGCCCTGGTGGCGCACCCCTGCCGGAGGGAACCGATGCGCACCGTCCTGCGCCGCCCCGACTTCCGTCTCCTGTTCGCCGCGCTCGTCGCGAGCATGGCGGCGGAGTCGGTCCTGCTGCTCGCCCTGGCCGTCTGGGTCAAGGATCTGACCGGTTCGGACAGCATGGCCGGGGCGACCATCTTCGCGGTCATCGCGCCGATGACGCTCGCCCCGCTGGTCGGCTGGGTGGTCGACCGCTACCGGAGGCGTCAGTTCTTCATCGCCGCCAACCTGGTCGCGGCAGTGCTGCTCGGTCCGCTGCTCACGGTCCGGGACCGGTCCGACGTCTGGGTGATCTACGTGGTCGCCGCGCTCTACGGACTGTCGTACATCACGCTCACCGCCGTGCTCAACGGACTGATCCGGCATCTGGTTCCGCCCGATCTGCTCGCCGACGCGAACGGGCTGCTCCAGACCGTCCGGCAGGGTCTGCGGCTGATCGGGCCGCTGGCCGGGGCCGGTGTCTACGCCGCAGTCGGCGGCTGGCTGCTGGTCCTGCTGGCCATGACCGGCTTCCTCGTCGCGGCGGCGGTGGTCGGGCGGCTGCGCGTGGAGGAGAGCACGCCGTCGCGGCCGGGTCGGCGCGGGCCGTCCGAACTGGGCGCGGGGCTGCGGCACCTGACCGGCGAGCCGGCGCTGCGCCGGGCGCTGCTCGGGTACGGGCTCGGCTCGCTGGTGATGGGCTTCACCGAGTCGCTGATCTTCGCGTACGTCGATCTGGGCCTGCACCGCGACGCCGCGTTCGTCGGCGTGCTGGTCATGGTGCAGGGCGTCGGCGGGCTGGTCGGCGGCCTGTTCTCGGCCGCCGTGGTCCGCCGGTTCGGCGAGGTCGGCGCGCTCGCCGCGGGCGTGACGTTCTTCGGGCCGGCCGCGCTGGCGCTCGCGTACCCCCGGTTGTGGCTCGGGGTGGTGGCGCTGCTGCTGGCCGGCCTCTCGCTGCCGCTGACCATGGTGGGGTTGAACACGCTGATCCAGCGGCGGACGCCGCCGCGGCTGCTGGGCCGGGTCACCGCCGCGTCCGAGGCGCTGGTCAGCGGCCCGCAGGCGCTCTCCATCGGCACCGGCGCGCTGCTCGTCGGCGTGTTCGACTACCGGCTGCTGTTCGCACTCGTCGGTGCGGTCACCACGGCGGCCGGCCTCTACCTGTGGCGGGGGCGCGGGCTGACCATGCCGGTCGCCGGACCGGTGCGGATCCCGGCGCCCCGGAAGCCGGCCGACGACGGGGTGCTCAGCCGCGGTGGTTCCTGAACGACGGCGAGCGGCCGCACCCGGATCGGGTGCGGCCGCTCGTGCGTCGCGGGCGGATCAGCCGGGCAGCGCGGCCAGGTGCTGCTTGACCTGGGTGATCGAAGGGTTGGTCAGGGCGCTGCCGTCGGCGAAGCGCAGCGTCGGGACGGTCTGGTTACCGCCGTTGACGCCCATCACGAAGTCCGCGGCCGTCGGGTCCTGCTCGATGTCGACCACCTCGTACGCGATGCCCTCCCGGTCGAGCTGCGACTTCAGCCGGTGGCAGTAGCCGCACCACGGGGTGGAATACATCGTCAGCATGGTCTGGTCCTCCAAGGGGTGGCTCGCGCCCGGTCCGATCAGGCCAGGCTAACCGCTGCAACGTCACACGATGCTGGGATGATTCCCTGCTGTGGGCGTTCACTCAGCGGCGGAACGGGTGCTGGCCGGGCTGGATCCGGAGCAGCGCTCCGCGGTGACCGCTCCGGCCGGTCCGGTCTGCATCCTGGCCGGCGCCGGCACCGGCAAGACCCGGGCGGTGACCTCGCGGATCGCGTACCGGGCGCTGACCGGGGACATCGCCGGCCGGCATGTGCTGGCGGTCACGTTCACCGCCCGCGCCGCCGCCGAGATGCGCAGCCGTCTCACAGTGCTCGGGGTGCAGGGTGTGCAGGCGCGCACGTTCCACGCCGCGGCGCTGCGGCAGGTCCGCTACTTCGCGCCCCGGCTGCTGGCCGGCCGGGCCATGCCGGAGCTGCTGGACAGCAAGGTGCGGGTGGTCACGCTCGCCGCCGCCAAGGTCGGCCTGCGCGCCGACCGGGCCGCCGCGCGGGACCTGTCCGCCGAGATCGAGTGGGCCAAGTCGTCGCTGGTCGAGCCCGGGGAGTACGTCGTCGCAGCGGCCAAGGCGCTGCGCGAGACGCCGTACGAGCCGGCCCGGGTGGCCGACGTGTTCGACGCGTACGAGCGGCTCAAGCGCGGCAACGGGGTGATCGACTTCGAGGACATGCTGCGCGCCGCGGTCTGGGGCATCGAGGAGCACCCGGACGTGGCCGAACAGGTGCGCAACCAGTACCGGCACTTCGTGGTCGACGAGTACCAGGACGTCAACCCGCTCCAGCAGCGGCTGCTGGAGGCGTGGCTGGGCGGCCGGGACGACCTCACAGTGGTCGGCGACGCCAGCCAGACGATCTACTCGTTCACCGGCGCCACCTCGTCGTACCTGGTCGACTTCCCCCGCCTGCACCGGGGCGCGACAGTGGTCCGGCTGGTCCGCGACTACCGTTCCACACCGCAGGTGGTCGGGCTCGCCAACGCGGTGATCTCGCAGGCCCGGGGCACCGAGGCGCGGCTGCGGCTGGAACTGCACGGCCAGCGCCGGCCCGGCCCGGAACCGGAACTGCGGATCTTCACCGACGAGCCGGCCGAGGCGAACGCGGTCGCCGCCCGCTGCCGGGCGCTCGTGGCGGGCGGCACCCCGGCGCGGGAGATCGCGGTGCTGTTCCGCACCAACGCGCAGTCCGAGGCGTACGAGAAGGCGCTCTCCGAGGCCGGGGTGCCGTACGTGCTCCAGGGTGCGGAGCGGTTCTTCGAGCGGCCCGAGGTGCGCCAGGCGATGATCGCGTTGCGCGCCGCCACCCGGTCGGCCGACGCGGGAACCCCGCTGCCGGCCGCCGTGGTCGAGGCGCTCACCGCCGTCGGCTGGGCGCCCGACGCGCCCCCGCCCGGCGGCGCCGCACGGGAGCGGTGGGAGGCGCTCGCCGCGCTGGTCCAGCTCGCCGAGGAGTACGCGGCGCAGGCCGAGGAGGAACCGGGCCTGACCGGGTTCACCGAGGAACTCGCCCGGCGGGCCGCCCAGCAGCACGTGCCCACAGTCGAGGGGGTGACGCTCGCGTCGCTGCACTCGGCGAAAGGGCTGGAGTGGGACGCGGTGTTCCTGGTCGGGCTGGCCGAGGGAACGCTGCCCACCACGTACGCGAAGACCATGGAGCAGGTCGAGGAGGAACGGCGGCTGCTCTACGTCGGGATCACCCGGGCCCGGGAGTGGCTCTGGCTGTCGTACGCCACCGCGCGCTCGCCGGGTGGGCGGGCCCGGCGGCCCTCGCGGTTCCTGCCGCAGCTCGACCGGTCCGGCGGCGGGGAGCGGGCCGGCGGCGGCGGGCCGGCGCGGCGGGCCGAGCGGCGGCGGCCGCAGGTGGTCTCGTGCCGGATCTGCGGTGCCACGCTGCTCGCCGGCGCGGACCGCAAACTGGGCCGCTGCCCGACCTGCCCGTCGGACATCGACGAGGAGTTGTACGAGCGGCTGCGCGAGTGGCGGCAGCGGGTGGCGGGCGCGCAGAAGGTGCCGGCGTACGTGGTCTTCACCGACGCCACGCTCACCGCGCTGGCCGAGCGGAAGCCCGGCCGCACCGAGGAACTGGTGGCGATCGCCGGGATCGGGCCCCGAAAAGTCGGGCTTTACGGGGATACGGTGCTCGCCCTGGTGGCGGGCGCCACGGTGGACGAGGTCTGCCCACAGAAAACTTCTGAAAACTAGCCGTAAATCGTTTGCCCTCCCCCGAGGGCTAGGAATAGCCTCATGACACACCTCGCGAGCGGCGCCGTTCTGGCTGCTCAAAGGGGATGAGTCCACGGTCGGCACGAGGAGAGTAGGGAGGTGGCACCAATGAAGATCTTCACCTATGAGCGTCTTGCGGCGATGCCGTCTGCCGTCGCTCCGCTGTCGGCTGTCCGGGTGGCCCTCGCCGCTCGACCGTCGGCTCCGCAGGTGCACCAGGTCCCGGTTCAGGCCGAGCTGAACCTGACCGTTGCGCCGATCGCCGGAGTCGAGGGGACCAGTGGCTTCGCGGGCAAGGGCATCGATGGCGCCAAGAAGCGCACGGATGTCCGCGGTGTTCCACCTCGAGGTAGACCGGTCTGATCCATCAGACCACCGGCTCACCTCGAGGCCGCGGAACCCGCATACCGGGATCCGCGGCCTCAGTTTTTTGTCCCGCCGAAGTACGTCGGAATGCGATCCACGAGATCGAAGTGAGAGAGAGGTGACCGGAGGATGAGTCTGGCGTTGGCCCCCCTCGACGTGAGCGTCGACGTGGAGGCGAACCTGCCCTGCCGGAAGTTCGACCCCGACCTGTGGTTCTCCGACTCGCCCGCCGAGCTCGAGCTGGCCAAGTCGCTCTGCGGGGACTGCCCGCTGCGCGTCGAGTGCCTGGCCGGGGCGGTGGAGCGAGCCGAGCCCTGGGGCGTCTGGGGCGGCGAGATCTTCGAGCGTGGCGCGGTCGTCCCGCGCAAGCGGCCCCGTGGCCGTCCGCGCAAGGAGGACCTCGCCCGTGACGCGCAGCTCCGGGTCGAGGCGGAGGCGCGACTGGCGGCCAGCGGGCTGTCCGAGTCGCGTAGCTCCGTCCGGCTGGCAGCCTGACAAACCTACGTTCCGAAACCGACCGATGCCGGTGTCCCTCCACCGGCCGACCTGAGAGAGAAACCCTGATGCTGAACCTGCCGAACGGATTCGAGATGCAACTACTCCACGAAGCGTTGTCCAGGGCCCGAATGCGCCGGCCTCAGGCCGGTCGCACCACCACGAGCACTGAGGCAACCCGTTCCGCCCGTACCGTCGCCATGCGGGGTCGCAGCCAGTCGGCCCGCGACCTGGGCGTTCTGTAGAACGATCGCGTGAGGAAGGGGCGGTGACCGACAGGTCACCGCCCCTTCGCCGTGCCCGCTCGCCGGCCCGCGCGCTCGCCGGCTTGCGCTCAGACCACCGGCGCGAAGCCTGGTAGCCAGCGTTCCAGGATCGACCGGTAGGACGCCTTCGCCTCCAACTGGCAGAGCACCCCGATCGAACCCAGCGTGACCCGGTGGATCATCAGGTACGACGGGGGCAGGTTGAGCTGCCGGCTGAGCTGGTAGGCGGGGGAGCGAGGGCTGGCCAGCCGGGTCGCCTCGCCGCGCAGCCAGGCCCGGGTGAAGCGGAACTCCTCCGCGGCGATCGGCTCCAGCATCGGACGCAGGAAGTCGAGCACCGCCGGGGCGTCGATCGACTCGGTGCGGCTGACGAAGCCCTCGGCGCGCAGCCCTTCCACCACCGCGTCGGCGTCCCCGCGCAGCGCCAGTGCTGCGATCCGGCCGATCGGCTCGGGCGTGCCCTGCGGCATCCGGGCCACCGCTCCGAAGTCGATCACGCCGAGCCGGCCGTCCGGGAGCAGCCGGAAGTTGCCCGGGTGCGGGTCGGCGTGCAGCAGCCCGGCCCGCTCCGGCGCGGACAGGTGCAGCTCGGCCATCAGTCGGCCGGCCTCGTTCCGCTGCTCCTCGGTGCCCTCCCGGATGATCTGGGACAGCGGAATGCCTTCCACCCACTCGGTGATCAGCACCCGCGGCGCGGCGTCGAGCACCTCCGGGATGAAGATGTCCGGGTCGTCGGCGTACGCGGCGGCGAACGCCCGCTGCGACTCCGCCTCCAGCTCGTAGTCCAGCTCCTCGGTGATGCGCTCGCGCAGCTCGGCCAGGAGCGGCTTCACGTCCAGCCCCGGCTGGATGGCCCGGAACATGCCGCCGAGCCGGGAGAGCTGCTTGAGGTCGGCGAGCAGGGCGTCACCCGCCCCCGGGTACTGGATCTTCACGGCCACGTCCCGGTGCTGGGGGCCGCCGTTCGGCCCGTACCCCGGGTCGCGCCAGACCGCGCGGTGCACCTGGCCGATGCTCGCCGCGGCGGCCGGGGTGTCGTCGAACTCGACGAACCGGTCGCGCCAGTCCGGGCCGAGCTGCTCGGCGAGCACCTTGTGCACTGTCGCCGCAGGCAGCGGCGGCGCAGCCTCCTGGAGCTTGGTCAGCGCCTGCCGGTAGGGCGCGGCGACCTCCTCGGGCAGCGCCGCCTCGAACACCGACAGGGCCTGGCCGAACTTCATCGCCCCGCCCTTGAGCTGCCCGAGCACGCTGAACAACTGCTCGGCGGTGCGCTGCTGGATCTCGGCGGAGATGACGTCGGACGCGAGGCCGGTCACCCGCTTGCCCATGCCGAGGACGGTTCGACCGGCGAACCCGAGCGGCAGGGCGGCGAGTTTGGCGGTGCGGGACACGGCCCGGCGCGGGATGTCGGTCACCCGGCCATTGTTACCGACGCGGGGCCTCCGCTGCTGCCGTGCGGCGGGTAGTGGCCGGGGCCGACCGGATCGGGCGACGCCGGCAGCAACCGCAGGAGGGGTGTGGGGGCCACCGTCGGTAGCGGACGCGACCCGGACCCCGGACCTCCACCGCGCCGCCGAGCGTCTCCGGCTGGGCGCCGTCGAGCTGGGCCAGCACCTCGGCCGTGGCGAAGGCCGCCGCGGCGAGCCCGGTGGCGGCGGCGCAGGCGCGCGCGCCCCGGTCGGCGGCGAGCTGGGCGGCGAGCGCGGGCCAGTCCGGATCCCGGTCGCCGCGGTGCAGGTCGAGGCAGCGCAGGCAGGGGCCGGCGGGCGGGCGGACCAGCGGACCGACCACCGGTACGCCGCCGCGCAGGTCGAGCAGCAGATGGGGCTGACGCCGGCGGGCGTACCCGGTGGCCAGCAGCTCGGCCGGACGGTCGACGCCGAGCTGCACCACCAGGTCCGGCCGGGCCGCCCGGGACGGGCCGGTGACAGTTCCGGGCGCGCATCGTTCCAGCGCCGCGCGTACCGCCGGGGCCAGCGGACGGCCCAGCTCCGCGGCGGTCAGGCCGGTCCCGACCAGGTCACCCGCGCCGACCGGGCCGGCCAGATCGGGTACGACGTGCCCGACCCCGGCCTGGGCCAGCGCGACGGCGACCGCCGCGCCGAGGCGTCCCGTACCGGTGACCAGCACCCGGGCGGCACGGCGGCGGCGCAGCAGCCGGGCCGGTGTGCCGGGCAGGTCGGGCGACGCGAGCGCCAGTGCGGCAGCCTCGGTGGCCAGCCGGGCCCGGGCCGCTCCGGCCAGCTCGCGGGGGAGCAGTGCCTGTGCCGGCACCACCAGCCCGGCGTCCCGGAGCGTGTCGAGCAGGGCGCGTGCCTCGTCGGGCGGGACTCGCGCGGCGCCCGCCCCGGCCAGCACGGCGCGTTCGCTGCGGGTGCCGTCGAGCAGGTCGAGCAGGCGGGCCGTTCCCGGCGAGGACATCTCCAGCAGCACCGCGCGGCCGGGCGGCTCGCCCAGCTGGAGCGTGTGCCGGTCGCGCCAGAGCCGGGTCAGGCCGGGCAGCAGGACGGGACGGACGAGCGGTGTCGGATCGGTCACGCCACTGATCGTGACCGTCTCCACGCGCTCCGTCGCTCGTTGTCCACAGGTGCGGCGAGCCGTGGCCAGCGTTGTCCACAGGATCTCGCCGGTTTTCCACAACCAGCCGGTAACTGTGTCGGCTACACGACGGAGGAGGACGGCCGTCGGCCGTCCTCCTCCGTTTCTGCCGTACGGGTCAGACCTTGGCCTTGCCCAGGATGCGGTTCACTGTTGTGCCGCACACCGGGCACTTGCCCTTGGCCATGTTCATGCCGGTCTTCGAGACCTCCACGTGCCCCTCGAAGTCCCGCTTCTCCTTGCACTTCACGCAGTAACCGTTGTAGGTCTGGGCCTGGTCGGCCACGGTAGCCTCCTCGTCTCGTCCGCCGGAGGTGTCCCGGCGGGTCTCCCTGCGGCGGCCCACGCGTGGCACCGGCGCCGGGGGTTCTCCGCGGTCAGTCACCTGACCGTGGTTGGCGGACCCTACCCAGGTCTGGGCGGTTCCATGTCAGCTGTACGCCGACTCTGTGAGCAAGTCGACGTCGAGAGTGTGCATGCCGAGTAACGTCGGATAAGTCAGTTTCGCGCGGACACGCCGGATGAATGCACCCAGATCCGCTTCGCGCGGCCCTCTGACAGTCACCCGTCGTAGATCACTTAACGTGAACAGAGCCGGTCAGGTGATGGTCAGCTACCGTCGCAAAGAATTTTTTCCGGACTCCTGACAATCAACCGCCACTTTCCGGGCGCGTGTCGTCGTGTTGACTCTTGCGGAGTCCTGGTCAGTACGCATTAGCTTTCCATCGTGACAGTCAACCGAGGCTGCGCGGACCGGTAATGGCCGTGACGCGGAAGCCCGTCGTCGAGGTGCGGCGCAGCCAGCGTCGGCGGCGCACGGTGTCCGCGTACCGGGACGGTGAGCGCGTCGTCGTGCTGATCCCCGACCAGTTCTCCCGGGCCGAGGAGAGCGAGTGGGTCGACCGGATGCTCGCCCGGCTCGCCGCCCGCGAGGGCCGGCTGGCCCGCTCGGATGCCGAACTGCTCGCCCGCGCCACCCGACTGATCGACCTCTACCTGCCCGAACACGGGTCGGCTGCCGCGCCGGCCAGCGTCCGCTGGGTGACCAACCAGAACGGCCGCTGGGGCTCCTGTACGCCCGCCGACCGCACCATCCGGATCTCGCACCGGGTCCAGGACATGCCCGACTGGGTGATCGACTACGTGCTGCTGCACGAGCTGGCGCACCTCATCGTGCCCAGCCACAACGCCGACTTCTGGGCGCTGGTCGCCCGCTACCCGAGGTCGGAGCGCGCCCGCGGCTACCTGGAGGGCGTGGCCGCCACCGCCGCCATCCCCTGACCACCGCCCATCGCGGTCGATCATGAAGTTGGCCTGGCGTTTCGTCCGCTTCGTCACCGCCAACCTCATGATCGTGAACGGACGCGGGTGGGGCGGGGGTTAAGGTCGGCGAATGTCGCGACGTGTGGTGGTGGCGCTGCTCGGCCCGGTGACCTGGACGCCGCCCGGAATCGATCCGGCGCGATGGCGTACCGCACTCGCCGAGGACGTGGTGGACCTGCTCGCCACGCTGAACGAGGTGGAGACCGCGGTGGCGGTCACCAGCCGGGACCGATGGCTGGCCGACGCCGTGGTCTGGCCCGGCACCCAGGTGTACGAGGTGCCCGAGCCCACGCCGAACGCGGTGTTCACGGCGCTGGCCGGTGACCGGGCGGCCCGCGACGGCGGGGCGGCCGGCTACGACCAGGTGGCGGTGGTGGCGGCGGACGCGCCGGACGTGCCCGGTCTGACGCTCGGCAAGCTGCTCCGGCCGCTCACCACCCGGCCGGTGGCGGTGGCCCCGGTCGAGGGGAGCGGAACCGGGCTGCTGGGAGTGGCGGCGCGACTGCCCGTACCGGCGTGGCTGCCGGCGCTGGACCTGGACACCACCGCGCCGGCCGAGGTGCGACGGGCGGCACCGAGCCCGGGCGACGTGGCGGTCACCGTCGGCTGGCACCGGATGCGCGGCCCGGCTGACCTGGCCGCACTCGATCCGGCCGTCGAGGGCTGGGAGGCGACGCGCGCCCTGCTGTCCGGCCGCCCCGTCTAGACCTTCCGCCACCCCGCCGCCTCCGCGCCCGCCCTGCCCGCCCGCTCTGTCCGCACCGCGCTGCCCGCATGGCCGCCCTGCCGCCGATTCACCGATCTTGGAGTTGAGGCACCTCACAGAAGCCGCACTCGGGACATCCTGGGCGCCACAACTCCAAGATCGACGGTGAGATGGGCGGGGCGCGGCGAGGGCGGGGCGGGGGCAGGGCGGGGTGGGGCGGGAGCGGGAACGCGGACGGGGCCCGCACGGTGAACCGTGCGGGCCCCGTCCGCGTACGCGTCAGTGCTTGTCGTCGTCCTCGCCGGGGGACTTCTCCTCCGGGGCGCCGGGGGCGGAGAAGTCGAAGTTCGCCAGCTCGTCGTCGAGGTCGGTGCTCGTCGTGGCGAACGCCTCCGGGGCGGCGAAGTCGTCGTCGGAGGGCAGCAGGTCCGGGTGGCCCCAGACCGCGTCCCGGCCGGCGATGCCGCGGTGCTCGGTCAGCGCCGCCCACAGCACCGTCGCCTCACGCAGGCGGCGGGGCCGCAGTTCGAGGCCGACCAGCGCGGCGAACGTCTGCTCGGCCGGGCCACCCGCGGCGCGGCGGCGGCGGAACGCCTCGCCGAGGCGTACGACGTTGGGGAGGCGGTCACCGGCGGCGCTGTCGACGACGTGGCAGACCCAGCCCTCGACCAGGGCGAGCACGGTCTCCAGCCGGGCCAGCGACGCCTTCTGCGCGGGCGTGTCCTCGGGCGTGAAGATGCCCTCCAGGGCGATCGCCTGCATCGACTCCGGGTCGGTCGGGTCGACCCGGCCCATCGCCTCCTCGATCGCCTCCCGGTTGACCCGGATGCCCGCGGCGTAGTTCTCCACAGCCGTCAGCACGTGCCCGCGCAGCCACGGCACGTGCTGGAACAACCGCTGGTGGGCGGCCTCGCGCAGGGCCACGTAGAGGCGTACCTCGTCCTCGGGCAGCTCCAGGCCCTCGCCGTACACCTTGATGTTGGCGGGGACGAGCGCGGCGGTGCCGGCGGGGCCGAGCGGCAGGCCGATGTCACCGGCGGAGAGCACCTCGGCGGCGAGCGAGCCGAGCGCCTGGCCGAGCTGGCCGCCGAAGAGGGCGCCGCCGAGCGTGGCGACCATCGACTGCATCGGGCCGAGCTGGGCGCGGGCCTCCGGCGGCACCAGGTCGCCCATCGCGCCGACCATCCGGCTGGCCACCGGGTCGCAGAGCTTGCGCCACACGTCGAGCGTCTTGAAGATCCACTCGTTGCGGTTCCAGGCGACCGAGGTGCGGATGCCGGAGGGCCACGAGGTCGCCGGCTCCAGCCAGAGGTCGGCGATGCGCAGCGCCTCCTCGACCGCGTTGCGTTCGAACGGCGACACCGCCGGGTCGCCGGCGGCGGCGAGCTGGCTGGCGGCTACCTGCCGGGCGAGGTCCCAGTTGACCGGCCCGCTGCCCGGCGCCGAGAGCAGGTGCTGCAACTGCGACATGAACTGCTGCATCGCCGCGGGATCGTTGGGGTCCGGTGGTTGACCACCCGGGAGCGCGAAGCCGAACGGAATATCAGGCACGACCTCTACGGTACGCGGGGCCCGCCGCAGGTCGTGCCACTCGGCGTTGCGCTGAGGGCGAAGTCCGCCGGTCACCGCGCCGGATGGCACGGTGCGGATCGGTACGCTCTGGCCCATGAGACGTCGCGGCGTGACCGTCCTCCTCGGTGCCCTGCTCACCGCCCTGCTCAGCGTCGGCGTGCTGAGCGTGCCGCTGCCGTACGTGGTGCTCGGCCCCGGTCCGACGGTGAACACGCTGGGCAGTGAGGACGGCAAGGAGGTCATCCAGGTGACCGGCCGCGCGACGTCCACCTCCGCCGGTCAGCTCCGGCTCACCACTGTCGGTGTGCAGCCGACCGTGCGGCTGCGATCGGCGCTGGCCGGATGGTTCTCCTCGGACGAGGCGGTGGTGCCGCGGGAGCTGGTCTATCCGCCGGGGGAGTCGCAGGAAGAGGTCGAGAAGCGCAACGCGGAGGACTTCCAGAACTCGCAGACCAGCGCCGAGACGGCGGCGCTGCGCGAGCTGGGCTACCCGATCAAGGTGCTGGTCAAGGCGGTCACGCCGGGCGGCCCGTCGGTCGACGTGCTGCGCCCCGACGACGTGGTCACGTCGGTCGACGGGGTGCCGGTGACGAGCGCGGCCAAGCTCACCGAGCTGATCCGGGCGAAGCCCGCGGGCACCGCGCTGACGATCGGCTACACCCGGGGTGACACCCCGGGTACGGCGACGGTGACCAGTCGCGAGCAGGACGGCCGGCCGCGCATCGGTGTGGAGATCGACCAGCAGCAGCCGCACCCGTTCACCCTGAAGATCGACCTGGGTGACATCGGCGGGCCGAGCGCCGGGCTGATGTTCTCGCTCGGCATCATCGACAAGCTGGAGCCGGCCGACCTCACCGGCGGGAAGATCATCGCCGGTACCGGCACCATCGACGACGAAGGTCGCGTCGGTCCGATCGGCGGCATCGCGCAGAAGCTGGTCGGCGCCAAGGACGCGGGCGCGAAGGCGTTCCTGGTGCCCGCCGACAACTGCGCCGAGGCGGTCCGCAACCCGCAGCCGGGACTGCCGCTGCTGAGGGTCGCCACGCTGGGTGAGGCATTGAAGGCACTCGAGACGCTGCGCGCCGGGGGACAGCCGACGCGCTGCTGAGGCGGGCCGGGCGGCGGCCGGCGGGCGGATCGTGACGTGACCTTGACCCGACGTGCTCAGGAACACCCCGTACTCTTGGTGCCTGGTCGGAGCCGATCACATCGAGCGTGCGGAGCCAACAGTGGTCATGCGTAGCAGTCCCTTACCGAGGATGAGCCGGCGCGGACGCGTCACCATCGGTGTCCTGATCGGGGTGTTCATCTTGTTCACCCTCCTCGGGTGGGGCGTCAACGCCTGGACCGACTGGCTCTGGTTCGACGAGGTCCGCTACACCCAGGTCTTCACCGGCGTGCTCGCCACCCGCCTGCTGCTGTTCCTCGTGGTCGGCGTCGGCATGGCGCTGCTCGTCGGCGGCAACCTCTGGCTGGCCCACCGGCTGCGGCCCAAGATGCGTCCGCACTCGGCCGAGCAGGCCACGCTGGAGCGCTACCGGATGCTGCTGAGCCCGCGGCTCGGCACCTGGATCGCGCTCGCCGCCGCCGTCGTCGGGCTGTTCGCCGGCCTCTCCGCGCAGAGCCGCTGGGGTCAGTGGCTGCTGTTCCGCAACGGCGGCGACTTCGGCGTGAAGGACCCGGAGTTCGGCGTCGACGTCGGCTTCTACGTCTTCCAGCTCCCGTTCTGGCGCTACCTGCTCGGCGTCGGCTTCACAGTCGTGGTGCTGTCGCTGCTCGGCGCGCTGGCGGTGCACTACATCTTCGGCGGCGTGCGCCTTCAGGGCGTCGGCGACCGGATGACGAACGCCGCCCGCGCCCACCTCAGCACGCTGGTAGCCGTGTTCGTGCTGCTCAAGGCCGTCGCCTACGTGCTCGACCGGCGGGCCATGCTGCTGGAGTACAACGAGGGCGCCAAGCTCTACGGCGCCGGCTACGCCGACGTTAACGCGCTGCTCCCGGCGAAGGA
This sequence comes from Micromonospora sp. CNZ296, assembly GCF_007827635.1. Lineage (NCBI taxonomy): Bacteria > Bacillati > Actinomycetota > Actinomycetes > Micromonosporales > Micromonosporaceae > Micromonospora > Micromonospora sp. CNZ296. The sequence continues at coordinate 406,965 of NZ_VISW01000004.1, read as the reverse complement.
GATCCTCGCCTGGATCTCCGTCCTGGTGGCGCTGGCGATCATCGTGTTCTCCAACGCCGTCATGCGGAACCTGGTCTGGCCGGGCATCTCGCTGGCCCTGCTGGGCGTCTCCGCGGTGGCGATCGGCGGCATCTACCCGTGGGCCGTGCAGACGTTCGAGGTCAAGCCGAGCGCCCGGGACAAGGAGGCGCCGTACATCGAACGCAGCATCAAGGCCACCCGCACCGCGTTCAGCCTCGACGGCACGAAGACCACACCGTACGCGGCCAGCAACCTCGTTCCACCCGCCAGCCTGGCCACCGACACGTCAGTGGTGTCGAACATCCGGCTGCTCGACCCGCAGCTGGTCTCCGAGACGTACACGCAGCTCCAGCAGGTCCGCGGCTTCTACGACTTCGGCTCGAAGCTGGACATCGACAGGTACTCGGTCAAGGACAAGACCTCCGACTACGTGGTCGGCGTCCGTGAGATCAACTACGGCGAGCTGACCGACCAGCAGAGCAACTGGATCAACCGCCACACCGTCTACACCCACGGGTACGGCCTGGTGGCCGCCCCGGCGAACCAGGTGGTCTGCGGCGGCCAGCCGTACTTCGTCTCCGGCTTCCTCGGCGACAAGGCACAGGAGGCGTGCTCCGCGCCGGCCGAGGAGATCCCGGCCCAGCAGCCGCGGATCTACTACGGCGAGCGGATGGAGCCGGACGACTACGCGATCGTCGGGCAGACCGGCGAGCGCAACGTCGAGTTCGACCGGCCCACCTCCACCGGCGGCGAGCAGTACTACACCTACACCGGTGAGGGCGGCGTCAAGATCGGCTCGTTCCCGCGCCGGCTGCTCTACGCGATCAAGGAGCAGGAGTCGAACTTCCTGCTCTCCGAGGCGGTCAACGAGAACTCGAAGCTGCTGTACGTGCGTAACCCGCGCGACCGGGTGGAGAAGGTCGCGCCGTTCCTCACGCTCGACGGCGACCCGTACCCGGCGGTGGTCAACGGGCGCGTCCTGTGGATCATCGACGGCTACACCACGGCCGCGACCTACCCGTACGCCGAGCGGGTCAACCTCCAGGCCGAGACCGCCGACGAGCTGACCGGCCGGGGCACGTTCCAGCTCGCCCGGGAGAACGTCAACTACATCCGCAACTCGGTGAAGGCGACTGTCGACGCGTACGACGGCACGGTCAAGCTCTACTCGTACGACGACACCGACCCGGTGCTCAAGGCGTGGAACAAGGCGTTCGGCGGCGACCTGGTGCTGCCCAAGGGCGACATCCCGGCCGAGCTGGCCGAGCACTTCCGCTACCCGGCCGACCTGTTCAAGGTGCAGCGCAACCTGCTGACCAAGTTCCACGTCACCGACCCCGGCGACTTCTACTCCGGCCAGGACTTCTGGCAGGTGCCGAACGTGCCGGACGCGCCGGACAGCGGGCAGAAGCAGCCGCCGTACTACCTGTTCACCCAGTTCCCCGGGCAGGACGGTCCACGCTTCCAGCTGACCTCGGCGGTCACCCCGAACGGGCGGCAGAACCTCGCCGCGCTGGTCTCCGGGTCGTACGTCGACGGGCAGCCGAAGCTGGAGGTGCTGGAGCTGCCGGACCAGACCCGGATCTCCGGGCCGACGCAGGTGCACCAGCAGATGACCAACAACGGCGACATCCGGCAGCAGCTCAACCTGCTCTCGTCCAACCAGGCGCAGGTGCAGTACGGCAACCTGCTCTCGCTGCCGTTCGCCGACGGCATGCTCTACGTCGAGCCGGTGTACGTGAAGAGCAGCAGCCAGGACGCGTACCCGCTGTTGCAGAAGGTGCTGCTCTCCTACGGTGACGGCGGCTCGTACGTGGTGCTCGCCAACAACCTCAGCGACGGCATCAAACAGCTCGTCGAGCAGGGCAAGCGGGCGCCGAACAACAACCCGCCGCCCAGCACCGACGACAACCCCACGCCGCCGCCCACCGGGGGCGACAACAACAACACGCCGCCGCCGATGAGCGGGGAGCTGGCCCAGGCGGCCGCCCGGGTGCAGACCGCGATCGCCGAGGTCAAGGCCGCGCAGACGTCCGGCGACTTCGAGCGGTACGGGCGTGCGCTGAAGGCGCTGGACGAGGCGATGAGCGCGTTCCAGCAGGCCCAGGCCGCGGCGAACGGCTCGGGCAACCCGGCGCCGTCGGGCAGCGTCTCGCCACCGGCGCCGACGTCGCCCGCGCCGACACCGGGCGGCTGACGCCGAGCTGACACCACGAGCCCGTGGTCCGGGACCGCAACGGTCACCCGGGCCACGGGCTCGTGTCGTGAAGCGGACTCCCCGGCCGCAACCCCGCACCCCGCCGCGCCGTCAACAGTGCAGGTGAACGTGTGGGGGCGGGAGGGCACATGCGGGACGCGGACAGCTTCGACGACTTCTACCGCAGCACGTCCGGGCGGGCCGTACGGTACGGCTACGCGGTGGCGGGCGACCCGGCCGAGGCCCAGGATCTCGTGCAGGAGGCGTACGCCCGGGCCTGGCGGCAGTGGGCGAAGCTCGCCGGCCATCCCGCGCCGGAGGCGTGGCTGCGGCTGGTGATCAGCCGGCTGGCGACCGACCGGTTCCGGCGGCTGCGCGGGTGGCGCCTCGCGGCCAGCCGCACCGGCCCGCCACCCGATGTCGGACCGCCCGGCGAGGACACCGTGCTGCTGGTCGCGGCGCTGCGGCAGCTCCCGCCCCGGCACCGGCAGGCGCTCGCCCTGCACTACCTGTTCGACCTCCCGGTGGAGGAGATCGCCCGGGAGGCCGGCGTGCCCACCGGCACGGTGAAGTCCTGGCTGTCCCGGGGACGGGCCCGGCTGGCCGAGCTGTTGCCCGGCGTCGCCGCCGAGGAGCTGGAGGTCAACGATGTCGCGTGAACTGCACCGCTACTACCGGTCCCTCGCCGCCGACACCGACGAGCGGGTGCTGCCGGCACCGGACCGGCTGCGCCGCAGCGCCGACCGCTGGGCCCGGCGCCGCGCCGCGATCACCGTCCTGGCCGCCGCCGGGCTGGTCGCCGGCACGGTGGCCGGAAGCCGGCTGGTGCTCGCCGCCGGGCCGGGGCCCGTCCCGGTTCCACCCCCCGCGGGTACGCCCACCCCGCGGCCGTCGGCCGCCGCGCCCTCGGTCGCGCCGTCGCCCACCACGCCGCCGCCGGCCGTCGGCCGTACCTCCGGCTCGCGCAGTCCGATCGTGACCACCACGCCTCCGGCCGCGGCGACCCCGACCACGATCCCGGACCGGGCGTTCTTCGTGCTGCCCGCCGCGAACGACGCCGGCACCGGCAACTACTTCGGCCCGGGACCGGTTCTGCCGGTGCTGTGCGGCGCGACGCCCGGCGACGAGCGGGTGGTCGCGCAGCGGGCCCGGTCGCTGCCGTACCGGCGGGCCGGCGCACCGGCCGACGAGGTGCCGTCCGGCAACTACCGGCACAGCATCACGATCTACCGGTCCGGCGGCGCCGGCGCGGCGCTGGCCGAGCTGCGCGGGGCGGTACGGGCGTGCCCCGAGCAGCCCGCCCGGGGCACGCCGCCGGTGACGGTGCGGCAGCGTCTGCTGCCCGACAGCGGGTACGGCGACGAGTCGGTGCTGTTCGAGACGCGGACGCCGTACCGGGACGCCAACGGCGATCCGAGCGGCGGCGACGAGGTGCACCTGGTACGCGCGGTGCGCTCCGGCGACGTGGTGACGGTGCTGTGGGAACAGGGCTGGGAGAGCACCTCGACCCAGCGCGCCCAGTTCGACGCGGACAGCCGCCGGGCGGTCGAGGCGATCCGGCGGTGGCTGGACTGAGTACCCGTTTTGCGCCTGCCCGGGTCGGTGCGCTACGGTTGTCGAGCCGACGCGGGGTGGAGCAGCTCGGTAGCTCGCTGGGCTCATAACCCAGAGGTCGCAGGTTCAAATCCTGTCCCCGCTACTCGTGACGAAGGGCCCCGGAGTTCTCTCCGGGGCCCTTCGCCGTTCCTGCCCGAGGCGTCCCGGGAACGGTCGGCAGCGGATCCGGGTACCCGGCTGATCTCCAGGATCGGGGTGCGATAAGCTTTGTGAGCCGACGCGGGGTGGAGCAGCTCGGTAGCTCGCTGGGCTCATAACCCAGAGGTCGCAGGTTCAAATCCTGTCCCCGCTACCAAGGTTCAGGCCCGGAATCCACGGATTCCGGGCCTGAACTCATTCCGGGGCCGTCTCGGTGAGGGCGAGCAGTTCCGCGCGGGCCAGCCGGAGCTGCTCGTCAGTGACATAGGCGGTGCCGATGCCGATGGCGAGTCCCTCCGCGGCGTACCGGACGGCCCAGACGCGGCCCGGTGGCAGGCCGTCGGCCTCGAAGGCGCGGTTCCAGCGCGCCGGGTCCTCGGGATCCACCGCGAGCACGTGCTCCATGCTGTCGATCCCGAGTTGCGCGAGCAGGCCGGTGGCGCTGTTCAGTTCCGCCAGGTACGCGCTGTCCCCGGTGAGGGCGCGCACGTAGCCGCGGGTGAAGGCGCCGGGCCGGTCGTCGCCGGGGTCGACGTGGGCGTTCACCTCCTCCCAGAATCGGGTGATCACCTGCTCGACCAGTGCGGCGAACAGGTCCTCACGGGAGGGGAAGTGGTGCATCAGGCCGCTCTTGGTGACACCCGCCTCCCGGGCGATGGCGGCCAGGCTGACGTTGGCGCCGTGCCGGGTGACCACCCGTTCGGCGGCGTCCAGCACGGCCCGCCGGGTGCGTGCGCGATCGCGGATCGGACGACGGTCAGTGGGCGGCACGAGCACCTCCAGCAGACACGGGCTCGGAGGGGATGACCTTCCAGGCCACCACCGAGGCGCCGACCAGGATCACGGCGGCGACGAAGGTGGCGGACTGCATCGCCTGGGCGAAGGCGTCCTGCGCAGCGGCCACGACGCCGGGCGCCGGTGACCCGTACACGGCCGCGGCCAGGGAGTCCTCCGCCAGCGCCCGATCGGCGGCGGTGGTCCCGGCGGGGAGCGTCAGCGACGAACGGTAGAGCAGCCCGTGCAACGAGCCGAGGACGGCGATGCCGAGCGCGCCGCCCAGCTCGTACGCCGTCTCGGCCACCGCCGACGCGGCGCCCGCGCGCCGCTCCGGGACGGCGCCGACGACGGCGTCCGTCGAGAGCGTCATGGCGACACCGATGCCGAGCCCGATGACGGCGAGGCCGATGCCCAGGCCCCAGTAGCTCCGGAGGTCGACGCTCGTCCCCATGACGGCGAGCCCGACGGCGGCGACAAGCAGTCCCAGCCCGATCGCGCGGCCCGCCCCCAGCCGCGACAGCAGGACGCCGATCAGTGCCACGACGAGCACCGCGGCGAGTGTCCCGGGCAGCTCGGCGGCGCCGGCCTTCAGAGGGCCGAAGCCGCGAACCAGCTGGAGGTACTGGGAGAAGAAGAACAGCAGCCCCAGGAACCCGAAGATGGCCAGCACGTTGGCTGCAAGCGCGCCCGAGAACGCCGGCACCTTGAACAGCGAGACGTCGAGCAGCGGCACCGCCAGCCGGTTCTGCCGCCGCACGAACCACCATCCGGCCAGCAGCCCGACAGCGGTGGCCGCCACGGTGAGGGCGTCGACGCCGTCACTGAACAGACGCTTGAGGGCGAAGACCAGCGGGACGATCGTGACGATGGACAGCGCCGAGGAACCCACGTCGATCCGCGCCGGCGCCTCGCCCTTCGACTCCGGCAGCAGCAGCCGTCCCGCCACCAGCGCCAGCACCATGACCGGCACGTTGATCAGGAAGACCGATCCCCACCAGAAGCGCTCCAGCAGCGCGCCGCCCACCAGCGGGCCGAGCGCGGCCCCGGCGGTCGCCCCGGCCGACCAGAGCGCGATGGCCCGGGCGCGCTGAGCGCGATCGGCGAACATCGACCGGACGATGGAGAGCGTCGACGGCATCAATGTGGCGCCGGCCAGGCCGAGAAGCGCACGGGCCGCGATCAGCACCTCCGGGGTGGAGGCGAAGGCCGCCAGCACGGACGCCGAGCCGAACCCCACAGTGCCGATCATCAGCAGGCGCTTGCGGCCGATCCGGTCGGCCAGGTTGCCCATCGTGATCAGGAGCCCGGCGAGCACGAAGGCGTAGATGTCCCCGATCCACAGGATCTGCGTGGCGGTGGGCCCGATGTCCTCGGTCAGTGACGGGACCGCGAGGTAGAGGACCGTCCCGTCGACGGCCAGGAGAAGGACCACGAGGACGAGTACCACGAGGGCTGCCCATTCCCGCTTCCCGGCGAGGGCCGGGGCGGGGACCGAGGGCGAGGAGGAGGTCACCAGGAAACCGTAACAGTCCAAATGGACGGCTAATCGTGAGTAAAGCCACCCGGCCTGCGGCGACGACGCGACGTGTCCGGAGACATCCGCCCTGTCCGCCGTGCCCCGGTTGCAGGCCTCGGCGAGGATGGGGACATGTCTGCATGGAACAAGTGGTGGGGCCGCCTGGGCGCGGTCCTCGGTACGGTCGTGCTCTCGGTCTTCGTACCGGTCGCGGCCTGGGCGTCGTCCGGCACCGGCGAGATCGTGGTGGAGGCGGCGCGCCGGCGGTCCCGTGGCGGGTTCGGCATCCTCGGCCTGCTCTGCTGCCTCGTGGTGGTCGGCGGCATCGTGCTGCTGGTGGTGCTGCTCACCCGCGGCCGCCGCAACCGCCCCCCGCGCTGACACCCCTGCCCGCCCCGCCCACGCCGGGCGGGGCAGGGCGGGTCACTCGGCGAGGGCGGCGTTCGCCTGGGCCATGAAGCGGGAGGTGGCGGTACGGGCACCGGCCCGCTTGCCGCGGATGCTCTCGGCCGCGTCGATCAGCAGCTCGCGCACCTCGGCGTGCCCCTTCGGCGGCGGCGCGGGTGACGGGCCGGCCAGGTCGTCCAGCTCGGCGCCGAGCGCGGCCATGCGCTTCTCGGCCCGGCCGGTCACCTCCGCGGCGACGAACGAGCGCACCTGCTTGCTGGTGTTCAGGCCGCGCTCGACGCCGAGGAGCCGGCCGGCGGCCACGTTCGTGGTCAGGAAGTCGAGCACGTCGACCACCGCCTCCGGGTGGCGGGTGCCCCGGAAACCGGCCCAGTACATCGATGCGCGCGGCCACTGGGCGGCGGGCGTACCCGGGAAGGCGACAGCGCCCAGCTCGTCGTCGGTCAGGCTCTGCAACTCGGGCAGCTGGTGCGACCAGGCGAAGGAGGCTGCGGTGTGCCCGGTGACCACGAGCTGGCGGGCCAGCTCGCCGCTGTCGGCCTGCTCGACCAGCGCGGCGCTCGGTGTGGCCCGGTCGAACCGCGCCACCTCCCAGAACTCGAACCAGGCGAGCAGTTCGGCGGAGCTGAAGCCGAGCTGCCGCCCCTGGTACAGCTCGCTGCCCTGGCCGCGTAGCCAGAGCCAGAACGCCCGGTAGTCGCCGGAGGCGTCCATGGTGCCGGCCACCCGGTTGCCGGAGGCGCGCGTGACGCGCGCGGCCCAGCTCACGTACTCCTTCCAGGACATGCCGGTACGCGGCTCGGGCTGGCCCAGCCGGCGTAGCAGCCGGCGGTTGAACACCAGCGCCGCGCTCGTCTGCGCGGCCGGTACGCCCACCGTGCGCTCGTCCACCCGGCCGTAGCGGGCCAGCTGCTCCGGCACCTCGCGCAGGTCGAGCCGATCGTCGGCGACGTACCGGGTCAGGTCGAGCAGGATGTCCCGGCCCGCGTACTCGGCGAGCAACGTGTCGTCGATCTGGAAGAGGTCCGGCGCGTTCCCGCCGGTGGCCTGGGTGGCGAGCCGGTCGTAGTAGCCGCCCAGCCCCTGCCAGGTCACCCGGAAGCTGACCCGCGGGTTCTGCTGCGAGTACAGCCGCAGCGCCTGTTCCGTGGCCGCGGCCCGGCGGGCGCCGCCCCACCAGAACACGGACAGCTCGATCGGGCCGTCGTCGGCGGCCACCTCCTCCGGGCTGCACCCGGTGAGCAGCGGCAGCCCGCCGGCGATCGGCAGCCCGGTGAGCGCGCCGAGGAACCGTCGCCGGTCGAGCCCGGGACGGGGTACGGACTGCGGAGCGCGCAAAGGTCTCTCCGAAGGTGGGGTGGACGGATCATTTCACCGGCCCCCCGGCGGGGTGTCAACGCCGGGCGGGCCCGGTGGGCGCGCCGGGCGACCCCCGGCGGTCATGGTGTACTAGCGCCGTGGAACTTCTGCACTCGGGCAAGGTCAGGGACGTCTACGCCGACGGCGAGGACCTGATCCTGGTCGCCACGGACCGCGTCTCCATCTACGACGTGGTGCTGCCGACCCCGATCCCGGACAAGGGCCGCCTGCTCACCGCGCTGTCGCTGTGGTGGTTCGAGCAGCTGTCCGACCTGGTGCCGAACCATGTGATCTCCGCGACGGACGTGCCGGCGGAGTTCGCCGGCCGGGCGATCCGCTGCCGGCGGCTGGACATGGTGCCGGTCGAGTGCGTGGCCCGGGGCTACCTGACCGGCGGCGGCTTCGCCGAATACCAGCGCACCGGCTCGGTCTCCGGGGTGCCGCTGCCCCGCGGCCTGGTCGAGGCGTCGATCCTGCCCGAACCGATCTTCACGCCGTCGACCAAGGCGCCGAAGGGCGAGCACGACGAGCCGATCACGTACGAGCAGGTGGTGGACAAGGTCGGGCCGGAGGTCGCGGAGCGGCTGCGGCAGATCACCGTCGACGTCTACCGGCGCGGCGCGGAGATCGCCGCCGAGCGGGGCATCCTGATCGCCGATACGAAGCTGGAGCTGGGCTGGGCGCCGGACGGCACGCTGGTCCTCGGCGACGAGGTGCTCACCTCCGACTCGTCCCGGTTCTGGCCGGCCGAGTCGTACCAGCCGGGCCGCGCCCAGTTCTCCTACGACAAGCAGTACGTGCGGGACTGGGCCACGTCGAGCGGCTGGGACAAGCAGCCGCCCGCCCCCGAGGTGCCGGCAGAAGTCATCGAGGCGACCCGGACCCGCTACGTCGAGGTGTACGAGAAGCTGACCGGCAACAGCTGGGACTGACCTCACGTGCGGGTCGAACTGCGACCCGGGTCGGTGCCGTTCTCTGTGCCCAGGGGGTGCAGCGCAACAAGTCGAATGGTGGCGTCTGTCAAACCCATTTGCGACGGTTCCCCGAACTGCGACAGAAGCGCCTGCTGATTCGATGCCGCAGCGTAATGATGCATTGACATGTTGCCATGTCGATGGCAGGCTGCGAGTTGGAGGGCATCTCCACAAAAGACGGGGGAGGCAGATGGCCGGCCATGGCAGGTTGTCACGACGTTCATTGATCTCTGGATCGGCGGCTCTGGTGGCGGGTGCCGCCGGCGCGGCGGCTGTCGGTGTAACCGCCGCTAATGCCGCAGCTCCGACAAGCTCACCTGGCCGAGCCCGCATCGCCAGGGTGATCAGAAGCTCCGGCGGCGCCGCCGAGGTGGAGGTGTTGTCGTCCTCCGGGTCCGTGGTCGCCAGACACGTGGCACCGGTGACCGGCTTCCCCGCCGGCTGGCAGCTCCAGCCGGGCGACCGGGTGATTCTCGCCGGCATGCTGGACGAGTCCGGCTCGGGAGCCGTCATGCCGCTCGTCGAGCCGATCCGTGGCCACCTGGAGGGCACATCGGGGTCATCCGCCCGAATCGCCGGGCGAACGGTCAGGTTGCAGAATCCGGGAACGACGGTCTCGCGAAGTGCGACGTCCGAGGAATCGATCGCCTTCTGCGTCAAGAATGATGTGAACGGCGAACTCTCATGCGTGAGTGTGAAGCCGGTGTCTGCATTCGCGACGCTTCCGAAGAATTCCTAGACCGCCTCACCCAAGGACTTGTCAATGGATACGTTGGTTTCGCCTGCCCAAAATACAACTGCGTCCGTCCAATCATCTGGCTCTGGTCGGCTCGAACCGATGACTGACGGGCGCCGCGGCGTCCTCAAGTTCTTCGGCCGCGGAGGGCTCGCTATCGTCGCCGGGCTGTCCGGCGTGTTCGCGGCCTCCAGGCCCGCCGCAGCCGGCCTTGCGTCGCCTTGCTGCTCACTTGCCAGCAACACGAGGTGCAGTGGGTGCGACGAGAGGTTCTCCTGCAGCAAGGGCTACAAGAGGTACTGGTGGTGCCAGGCGGGCATGCGCATCATCGGTTGCGGAGAATGCCAGAGGGACAGCGGTACTTGCTGGCAGGGCGGTGTCTACTACTGCTCCATCTGGTGGGACGACGGCGCCGGGTGCGGATGACGGCATCGGCTGCTGATCGAGGCAAGAGGGTAACCGCGTGGTTCTGTTTTCGGCACTTGTTGCCTTTGCGCTGACTGCCGTGTTCGTCGTCGGTGGGGTGGAGAAGCTCAGAGCGCAGTCCTCGTTCGGCTCGACATTGGCCGGCCTGGGAGTGCCGGACGTTCTGATTCCACCCCTCCGTGTCCTGGTGCCGGTCGCAGAACTCGGCACGGCCGTCGGCCTGATGCTGTTTCCTGCGATGGCGTGGCCCTCGGTTGCCGTGGCCGCTCTCGGCGTGGCCTTCGCCGCAGCCGGCGCGCTGAGTCTGCGTGCCGAACAGCCCGTTGCCTGTTCGTGTCTGGGCGCTGCCGCGGACGGGCTTCTCGGCCGGAAGCAGATCATCCTTCTTCCGCTGTGGCTGGCGGCGGCTGCTGTGCTCACCTTGTCCCCGCCGCAGTGGTCCGTTTCGCAGGGTCTGAATCTCCTGGCCCTGGCCGTCGTCGCCTCCTCCGGGCTGCACGCCGTCAAGGTCGTTCGGGCCTGGCGGAACGACGCGGCCTACCGGGCGGCCATCGAGGAGGCCGCGGAGTCTCGGGCCGACATTGTCGTCGGCCTCCACACGATTGAAGGGGTTCGATGACAATAGCTTTGTCGGTGGCCGTCGTGCTGCTGGGAACGCTGCTCCTGCTGCTTCTCGGCTCGCAGGTCGAGATGTACCGGACCATCGAGCAACTTCGGGAGTACAGCGGTCTGGTCGACCGGCCGATCCCGCTCGATCTGCCGGCCGACCGCACGCCGAGCAGAGCCGGCCTGCCGGCGACTCTGGACACCGCGGTCCGGGGGGTCGTGCTTCTGCTCTCCGACCGATGCGGCACATGCCGCTCGATCGCCGCCTCGCTGGACGGCAGCGTCCACCCCGACCTCTTCCTGGTCGTCGAGCCCGGCCAGGGGGCGGACGGCGCCGGCGAGCTCGCGCTGAGCTACCGGCTGGATCCCGAGCGGACTCTGATCGACCGCGATGGCAAGATCGCCTCCGGACTGGGGCTCAAGCTGACGCCTGCCGCAGTCGTCATCGAGCATGGGCGGATGACCCGCGCCAGTAGCATTCCTTCGATCCGGCAACTCGAACTCGTCCGCGCCTCGGTACGTGACGTCGGTGGCTCCCGGCAGGCTGCGGTGGCGCCGGAGAATGTATGACCGCTCCGTCTGATCTCGTCGTTCCGGCCATGGTGGTCCTGGCCATGACCGCGGGCTTCGCCCAGTTGTTCAGTCCTTGAGGCGTTTCGTTCGTGGGGATGTTGCGTCCGCTGGCTCTCAGCGGCACCCCTCGAACCCCTCTGGTGCAGGGGGGCAACTCACTCGCTCACCGGTTCCGCGACGCAGGACTGCCGACAGGGGCGCTCTGTGCCGGATTCCTGGTCTCAGCGACCGCACTCTTCGGCATCGCCAACTTCGTCGGCATGGCCCTCGGCACGTACCTGCTTCCGGAGAAGGCACGCCTGGCGGCAGCACTGGTGTGCATCGGCGCGCTGATCGTGCTGGACGTCCTGTCGTTCCGTCGCCGCACGATGTGCCCGATCACCTTCCGCCGTCAGACCCCGAAGAACCTGGTCTTCCGCTACGGCAACACCAGGGGGGCGCTGATCTGGGGACTGGACACCGGACTGGCCGTGACGACGTTCCGGATCTCCGCCGCGACATGGGCCTTGATCGTTCTCGGTCTGCTCAATGTCGCGCCCTGGTGGCAGGGCATCGCGTACGGCGTGGGATTCGGCCTGCCGATCGCAGCGGCCATTCTTCTGGTGCCACCCCGGCCCGACCGTGAGGACGGCACGTCGCGGGAGCCGCACTGGATCTCGGGGATGTTGAACCGGCACCGTCGATTCGCGCAGGTCGTCACGCTGCTCACCGCCGTCGTCGGGTTCGTGGCCGTTGCCCAGACCGTCGCATCCTGAACCGCTGCAGGGCCGGCGCCTCCGTGGGGCCTGGCGGGCCGGGCCACGTCCGGGGCGGACGCGATCATGCAGGGGACGACGCTCACCGACCCGGGTCGGAGGATCGGGCTAGGGCGTGTCCTGTCGATCATGGGAGCCAGATGACGGCAGCGATCAGGACGAGGCCGGCTCGGTAGAGGGATGCGCGTTTGGCGTATCGCGTTGCCAGGTCACGCCACTGCTTGAGCCGGTTGAAGCAACGTTCCACGACGTTGCGCTTGCGGTAGATCGCCTTGTCGAAGGCCGGTGGTCGCCCGCCGTGGCTGCCCTTGGCGGCCCGGCGAGCGACCTGGTCGCTGCGTTCCGGGATGACGTGCCGGATCCCGCGTTGTCGCAGGGCTCGCCGGGTCGAGTCATGCGCATAGCCCTTGTCCGCGATCAGCACCTCCGGTCGCTTGCGGGGCCGACCCGGCCCGGGCTCGTTGACGCGGATCGCGTCCAGCAGCGCCAACAGCTGCGGGTTGTCGCCGGCTTGGCCTGGGGTGAGCAGGATCGACAGCGGCCGTCCGCGTCCGTCGACGGCGAGGTGGATCTTCGTGCTCAACCCGCCGCGGGACCGGCCGATGGCCTCGCCATCTTGCGCACCAGGCGTCGCCGCACTTGTCGGGGAGCCCCCTTTTTGCGGGCGCCAGCGGCATGCTGATGCGCCCGCACGATCGACGAGTCGATGCTGATCGTCCACTGCACCGGCGTGCCGTCGTCATGCACCTGCGCCGCCGCGAGGATCCGATCCCATGTCCCGTCAGCGGTCCAGCGGCGCAGACGCTCATGACAGGTCTTCCACGGCCCGAAACGTTCCGGCAGGTCACGCCACGGCGCACCCGTACGCAGCTTCCACAGGATCCCGTTGATGACCTGCCGGTGATCCCGCCACCGCCCCCGCGCTCCGCCAGGTTCCGGTAGCAGCGGCGCGATCACCGCCCACGCCTCATCGGTCAACTCACCACGACGCACCACCGGCACATCGTCAGCGATCAACCACTACAAGATCGGCAGGACACGCCCTAGTCGACCCAGTCGAGCGTGCGCCGCACCGCCTTGCGCCACTGGCGCAGCTCGTGCTCCCGGTGCGCCGGGTCCATCGTCGACTCCCACTGCGCGTCCGATCGCCACTTCTCGCGCAGCGTGGCCAGGTCCGGCCAGAACCCGACGGCCAGGCCGGCGGCGTACGCGGCGCCGAGGCAGGTCGTCTCGGTGATCCGGGACCGCACGACCGGCACGTCGAGCACATCGGCGAGGAACTGCATCAGCAGCTCGTTGCCGGTCATCCCGCCGTCGACCCGCAGCCGGCGCAGCGCCACGTCGGAGTCGGCGTTCATCGCGTCCACCACCTCCCGGGTCTGGAAGGCCGACGCCTCCAGCACCGCGCGGGCCAGGTGCCCCTTGGTGATGTAGCCGGTCAGCCCGGCGATCACGCCCCGGGCGTCGCTGCGCCAGTGCGGGGCGAACAGGCCGGAGAAGGCCGGCACCACGTAGCAGCCGCCGTTGTCGTCGACGGTGCGGGCCAGCTCCTCGACCTGCGGGGCGGAGGAGATCAGGCCGAGGTTGTCGCGCAGCCACTGCACGAGCGAGCCGGTGACCGCGATGGCACCCTCCAGCGCGTACACGGCGGGCTGGCCCTCGATCCGGTACGCCACGGTGGTGAGCAGGCCGTGCCGCGACGGCACCGGGCTGGCGCCGGTGTTGAGCAGCAGGAAGCTGCCGGTGCCGTAGGTGCACTTGGCCTCGCCGGGCTGGAAACAGGTCTGCCCGAACAGGGCCGCCTGCTGGTCGCCGAGCGCGCTCGCCACCGGCACCCCGGCCAGCACCCCCTGGGCGGTGCCGTACACCTCGGCCGAGCTGCGGATCTCCGGCAGCACGGCGGCCGGGACGCGCAGCGCGTCGAGCAGCTCCGGGGCCCAGTCGAGCGTCTCCAGGTCCATCAGCATGGTGCGGCTGGCGTTCGTCACGTCGGTGACGTGCCGGCCGGTCAGCTTCCAGATCAGCCAGCTGTCCATGGTGCCGAACAGCACCTCGCCGCGCTCGGCCCGCTCGCGCAGCCCGTCGACGTTGTCGAGCAGCCAGCGCAGCTTCGGGCCGGCGAAGTAGGTGGCCGGGGTCAGGCCGGTGCGGGTCCGCAGCCGCTCCTCGTCGTACGCCTCGGTCAGCTCCCGCAGCAGCGGACCGGTGCGGGTGTCCTGCCAGACGATGGCGTTCGCCACCGGACGGCCGGTCTCCCGGTCCCACATCACAGTGGTCTCGCGCTGGTTGGTGATGCCCACCGCGGCCAGCGACTCGGTGCCGATGTCGGCGCTGGCCAGCGCCTCGCGCACCACGTGCTCGACGTTCGTCCAGATCTCCTCGGCGTCGTGCTCCACCCAGCCGGGCCGGGGGAAGATCTGCCGGTGCTCGCGCTGGGCCACGGCGACGATCTCACCGGCCCGGTCGAAGACGATGCAGCGCGAGGACGTGGTGCCCTGGTCGATGGCGGCGACGAACTCTGCGGTCACGGCAGCACCGTACCCGCCGCGAGCGTCCACCGTCTCCCTCCGGCGGCCCGTACGATCATCAGACGTGCGTGACATTGCCGTGTTCAGCGGATCAGCCCATCCCGACCTCGCCGCCGAGATCTGCGCCCACCTCCACGTCCCGCTGCACCCGGTACGGGTGTCCCGGTTCGCCAACGACTGCCTGGAGGTGCAGTTGCAGGCGAACTGCCGGGAGCGCGACGTCTTCCTCATCCAGCCGCTGGTGCCGCCGGTGCAGGAGCACCTGGTCGAGCTGCTGCTCATGATCGACGCGGCCCGCGGCGCGTCGGCCGCGCGGATCACAGTGGTGCTGCCGCACTACGCGTACGCGCGTTCGGACAAGAAGGACGCGCCGCGCATCTCCATCGGCGGCCGGCTCGTCGCCGACCTGCTCACCTCCGCGGGCGCGGACCGGGTGCTGGCCATGACGCTGCACTCGCCGCAGGTGCACGGCTTCTTCAGCGTCCCGGTGGACCACCTGCACGCGCTGCGCGAACTGGCCGCCCACTTCAAGGGGTACGACCTGAGCAACGCGGTGGTGGTCTCGCCGGACCTGGGCAACGCCAAGGAGGCCGCGGCGTTCGCCCGGATGCTGGGTACGCCCGTGGCGGCCGGCGCGAAGCAGCGCTACAGCGACGACCGGGTGCAGATCAGCACGATCATCGGTGACGTGGCGGACCGGGACGTGATCGTGCTGGACGACGAGATCGCCAAGGGCAGCACGGTGATCGAGCTGATCTCGCATCTGCGGGAGCGGCGGGTCCGCTCGATCCGGCTGGCCTGTACGCACGGCCTGTTCTCCAGCGGGGCGCTGGAGCGGCTGGGCGGGCAGGAGGGTGTCCTGGAGATCGTCTGCACCAACACGGTGCCGATCCCGGCCGAGAAGCGGGTGCCGAAGCTGGAGGTGCTGTCGGTGGCGCCGGCGCTGGCCGAGGCGATGCGGCGGATCCACAACGGGGAGTCGGTGAGCGCCCTGTTCGCCTGACGCCGGCGGCGGGGTCAGCCGTCCAGTGGGCCGGTGGCGTGCTGGCGGGTGGCGAGCGCGGCGGTGATCCGGACGACGGTGCCGGCGTCGCCGGTCTCCACCTCCATCGCGTCGCTCAGCTCCCGGGCCAGCCAGAGGCCCCAGCCGCCGGCGGTGTCCGGCGCGGGCCGCTCGCGGTCGCGCAGCCGCCGTTCGCTGATCCCGGGCCCGTGGTCGGCGACCTCGCAGACCAGTTCGCCGTTCCGCTCCCAGAGCCGCAGCCAGCCCTGCCCGCCGCCGTGCCGGACCGCGTTGGTGATCAGCTCGTTGACCGCCAGCACGAAGTCGTCCAGCCGTTGGCCGGACAGGCCCGAGCCGTGCGCACAGGAGGTGACCGAGTGCCGCAGCCCGGTCACCTGCGCCTGGTCGAAGGCCGTGGCGAGAAGCAGGGAAGGTTCGATGGGCACAACCGTACGCGGTGCGGGGAGTTCTGCGTCTGTCATGACCCCGTCCCGACGATGGTTCTCGACGACTTTCGCGGCATTTCCACCGTACGTCAGGGTTTCTCGGGCCGCACCGCCCGGGGTGCCCTGGACCGGCTGTGACAGGGTGTCGCACATGCCGTCGTCCTCCGGCCTCGAGGGCCCCTTCTGGCGATCGATAGCGGTGTTCCGCTTCGCCGCGCTCGCGTACGTCGGACTGGTCGTGCTGCGCGACGCGGACCGCTACGCGCACCCGGTCGCCGCGGGCGGTGTCCTGCTGGCGATGCTGGCGTGGAGCGGCGTGACGGCGGCCGGTTACGGCCGTCCGGCCGGGCGGCGCTGGCCGCTGCTCCTGGCCGACCTCGGCGTGGTGCTGGCGATCATCCTGGTCACGCCCTGGGTGGTGGGCCGCGCGGCGCTCGCCGCCGGGGTGCCGATGCTGACCGCCGCCTGGCTGGCCGGGCCGGTGCTCGCCTGGGCGGTCTCCGGCGGGCGGCGGCGCGGCGCGGTGGCCGCGATCGTCCTCGGCGGCGCCGACCTCGCCACCCGCGACCGGATCAGCCCGTCCGCGCTGACCGGGGCGATCCTCATGCTGCTCGCCGGCGTGGTGGTCGGGCACGTGGCCCGGCTGGCGGTGCAGGCGGAGGAGCGGTTGCAGCGGGCGGTGGAGCTGGAGGCGGCCACCCGCGAGCGGGAACGGCTGGCCCGCGACATCCACGACTCGGTGCTCCAGGTGCTCGCGCTGGTCCGGCGGCGCGGCGCGGACCTGGACGGCGAGGCGGCCGAGCTGGCCCGGCTGGCCGGCGAGCAGGAGGCGGCGCTGCGGGCGCTGATCGGCCGGGCGGGCGCGCCGCCGGACCCGGGCGGGGACGAGCAGGATCTGCGCGACCTGATCGACAGGTACGCCTCGGCCACCGTCGTGGTGTCCGCGCCCGCCACACCGGTGCCGTTGCCGGCGCGGGCCGCCGGTGAGCTGGGCGCTGCGGTCGGCGCGGCGCTCGACAACGTGGCCCGGCACGCCGGCGGGCGGGCCTGGGTGCTGATCGAGGACGAGGAGGAGACGGTGACCGTCTCGGTACGCGACGAGGGACCGGGCATCCCGGAGGGGCGGCTGGCGGAGGCCGCCGCGCAGGGGCGGCTCGGGGTGGCGCAGTCCATCCGGGGCCGGGTGGCCGACCTGGGCGGCGAGGTGCGGATCGTCTCCGCGCCCGGCGCCGGCACCGAGATCGAGCTGGTCGTGCCGAGGAGCCGCGGGTGAGCATCCGGGTGATGGTGGTCGACGACCACCCGATGTGGCGCGAGGGTGTGGCCCGTGACCTCACCGAGGCGGGCCACCAGGTGGTGGCGACCAGTGGTGAGGGGCGGCAGGCGGTACGGGTGGCCGCCGCGGCCCGTCCCGACCTGGTCGTGCTCGACCTCCAGCTGCCGGACATCTCCGGCGT
Organism: Micromonospora sp. CNZ296; assembly: GCF_007827635.1. Classification (NCBI taxonomy): domain Bacteria; kingdom Bacillati; phylum Actinomycetota; class Actinomycetes; order Micromonosporales; family Micromonosporaceae; genus Micromonospora; species Micromonospora sp. CNZ296. The sequence goes on along the minus strand of NZ_VISW01000004.1, from coordinate 389,428 downwards.
CGAGGTGATCCGGGGCCTGCGCGCCGCGCTGCCCGACGTGCGGGTGCTCATGCTCTCGGCCAGCGGCGAACCGCAGGGCGTGCTGGACGCGGTCAAGGCCGGCGCCACCGGCTACCTGATCAAGTCGGCCGCACCGGCGGAGTTCCTGGACGCGGTGCGCCGCACGGCGGCCGGTGAGCCGGTGTTCACGCCCGGCCTGGCCGGGCTGGTGCTGGGGGAGTACCGGCGGCTGGCCGCGGAGCCGCCCGCCCCGCACGACGACGCACCCCGGCTCACCGAACGGGAGACCGAGGTGCTGCGTCTGGTCGCCAAGGGGCTGTCCTACAAGCAGATCGCCGACCGGCTGAGCCTGTCCCACCGGACCGTGCAGAACCACGTGCAGAACACCCTGGGCAAGCTCCAGTTGCACAACCGGGTCGAGCTGACCCGGTACGCCATCGAGCGGGGCCTGGACGACTGAGCGGTCAGCGCGCCTCCGGCGGCCGGGTCTCGTGCACCGCCAGCTCCTCCGCGCTGGCCCCGCCACCGGCCGCGCCCGCGTCGTACGCGACGTTGTCGGTCTCCTGGTCGGTGTGTGCGCCCTCGTCCGGCTCGACCAGCCGGCCCACCTGGTGGTCGGCGACGGTACCGAGCTGGCCGTGGTCGTACACCGACACCGGGGAGTGCGGGTCCGAGACCGGGCCCGGGTCGATCACGTCGGCGTCGAGCTGGGCCTGCGCGGCGGCCTCCTCGCTGTCCGCCTCGGCGGCGATGTCCGGGTCGACCGGGCCGGCGAGCGGGTCGTCGGCGGGACGCTCGTACTGCTCGCGCTGGAGCTTGTAGTCCAGCGACTCGCCGTCGAGCTGCTCCTCCGCCGTGGTGCCGAACTGGTCCACGGCGACCGGCGTGCGGTCACCGGGGAGCTGGGCCGGCTCGGGGCCGTCCGCCTCGCGCCCGGTCAGCACGTCGTCGTTCGCGGTGGAGTCGTCGTCGGCGGTGTCGGGCAGGCCCGCCGCCTCGGGATCGGACACGGGGGTGGGGTACTCGTCGTCGCGCATGCCCGGGAACTACCCACTGCGCTACCCGGCCTAACCGCGACCGGCCGGGTGGATCGGGAGAAACAGTGCGAAAAGCACCTCAGTTGCGGTACGCCGCCTCGTCCTCGGCGTACAGCACGCACCACACCACCTTGCCGTCGGGCAGCGCCGTGCTGCCCCAGCGCCGGGCCACCGTGTCGATGAGCAGCAGCCCCCGCCCGCCCACCGAGTCCACCGGCGCCGGACCGCCGTACGTGGGCCGCCCGGTCGAGTGGTCCCGCACCGCAAGATGCAGCGCGCCGCCGCGCGGGGCCAGCCGGAGCGTCATCGGCGTGACCGCGTGCGCCACCACGTTGTTGACCATCTCGGTGACCGCGATGCAGGCCGGCTCGGTCAGCTCCGGCAGTCCCCACCTGGCGCAGCCGCCGGCCACCAGCACCCGCGCCTCCCGGGCGGCCTCGGCCACCGGGGGCAGCTCGGCGTCGAGCGGCTCGGGCGGGGCGTCCGGTGGCGGCCCGTGCGGGTCGAGCAGCAGCCGCGCGGCGGGCCAGTCGTCGACCGCCCGGCAGACCTCGTCCAGCGCGTCGCGTGCCACCGGGTCGGGGATCCGCACCCCGGACAGGTCCACGAGCAGCACCCCGGGGTGCCGCCACAGCCGGGCGAGCAGCGCGTCCCGTACGGCCTCCACCTCGGAACGGTCGAGGACCCCGGTCAGCCGGACCGTCGGGGAGGACTCGTCGGTCTCCACCAGGCAACGCGCATCCGTCGGCATGATCGCCCCATTGTGCACGTCGGTCCGCGCCCGCGCACCGGTCCGGTCGACGGGACTCACGGCCGGCCGGCCCGGGACCGGCGGCTGAGCGCCGCCACCGTGCCGACAGCCGTGCCGGCGGCCAGCCCGACCGCCGCGGTCAGCCGCAGCACCTGCCCGCGCCGGCCGGACCATCCGTCGGTCCGCTCCGCCGCCGAGTCCGGCGTGAACACGGCGCCTGTGGAGTCGTCGCGTACGCCGGGACCGAACTGGGTGCGCGCGGTGTACCAGCCCAGCGCCCGCTCGGCCAATGCCGGGGCGAGCCGCCACTGGAGGCCGATCAGCCGGGCCGCGCCGCCCGCGTACGCCTCGCGCCGGGGCCGGCGCAGCAGCCGGACGATCGTCTCGGCGACCATCTCGGGCGGGTACACCGGCGGCGGCGGGGTCAGCTCCCGGCCGGAGTGATTGGCCGCGTGCCGGAAGAACGGCGTGTCGATGGTGGCGGGCAGCACGGTGCAGATCGAGATGTTCCCCCGGCCGGTCACCCGTAGTTCCTGCCGCACCGTGTCGGCCAGCCCGCGGATCGCGTGCTTCGTCGCGTTGTACGCCGACTGGTACGGCATCGCCACCTCGGCCAGCACCGAGGCGTTGTTGACGAGCACCCCGCCGCCGGCCGCGCCCAGCCAGGGCAGCGCGGCCCGCGTCCCGTACACGGCGCCGAGCAGGTTCACGTCCACCACCCGGCGGAACTCGGCCACCGGGATCTCGTCGAACAGTCCCACGGTGCCCACTGCCGCGTTGTTGATCCACGCGTCGATCCGGCCGAACTCGGCCACCGCCCGCCCTGCCAGCCGCTCCACCGCCTCCGGGTCGGTCACGTCGGTGGGCACCACCAGGGCGCGCCCGCCCAGTTCCCGGCAGAACGACGCGACCCGGCGCAGCGCGGACTCGGTCCGGGCGGCCAGCACCACGTCGGCGCCCCGGCGGGCCAGCGCGTACGCGGTGGCCGCGCCGATCCCGCTGGAGGCGCCGGTGATGACGACTGTGGCGTCGGAGAGGCTGCGGGTCAGCGGCATTCCCCGTCGGTACCCCGGGCCGGGGCGGTCATGCCGACCGTTTTCGCCGGTGATCGGCATCGGTCGGCTGTCCCGCCCACGGGACGCACTGGCCGGGTGACCCCGATCTGTCAGGTTTGGACGCACCGGACCTGGGTTAATGGGACGCTCTGACCGGAGACCCCGCTCGCGAGAAACGCATGGAGGTGCACCATGCGCGTCGGCCTTGTATGCGCGCACGCCGGCTCGTCCACCGACGGTCCCACTGTCGGGACGCAGGAGCACATTGCGCGCGTGGCGGCGGAGCTCGCCGCCCGGGGCCATGACGTCCGCGTCTACGAGCGTCGTGCCGCGTCCGCCCAGCCCGCCCTGACCGAACTCGACGGCTACCGGGTGGAACGTGTCCCGGTCGGCCCGCCCGACATGCTCTCCACCGCCGAGCTGGTCCCGTTCGTCGCCGAGTACGGCCGCTGGCTGGCCGGGCAGTGGGCCGGGGACTGGACGCCCGACGTGGTGCACGGGCACTACTGGGTCGGCGGGCTGGCGGCCGCCCACGCGGTACGCGCGACCGACATCCCGGTGGTGCAGACGTTCCACTCGCTCGGCGTGGAGCAGTTGCGTCACCTCGGCCGGGAGTACAGCGGGCCGGGGGAGCGCATCCCGCTGGAACGGGCGCTGACCCGGGCCGTGGACGTGGCGGTGGCCCAGTGCAACGACGAGGTCGACGAGCTGACCCGGATGGGCCTGCAACGGACGTCGGTGGCGATGGTGCCGACCGGGGTGGACACCGGCCAGTTCCACCCGGACGGCGAGGCGGCGCCGCGGGACCAGCGGCCGCGGATCCTCTCCGTCGGCGGGCTCGCGCCCGGGCACGGCCAGGACGACCTGATCCGGGCGATGCGGCTGGTCGGTGACGCGGAGCTGGTGATCGCGGGCGGCCCGCCGGCCGAGCGGCTGGACGGGCACGCCGAGGCGCGCCGGCTGCGCGAGCTGGCCGAACGGGCGGGCGTGGCGGAGCAGGTGAAGCTGGTCGGCGCGGTGCCGCACGACCAGATGGCCACCTGGTACCGCTCCGCCGATCTGGTGGCCTGCACGCCGCACTACGCGTCGGCCGGGCGGGTGTCGCTGGAGGCGATGGCCTGCGGCGTGCCGGTGGTCGGCTACGCCATGGGGGGCATCGCGGACGCGGTGGTGGACGAGGTGACCGGCAAGCTGGTGCCGCCGGGTGACGTGCGCATGCTCGGAGTCACGCTGCGCCGGCTGCTGTCGGACAACGCCGGCCGGTTCGCGTACGGGCACGCCGCGGTGGACCGGGTCCGGTGCAGCTACACCTGGGAACGGACCGCCGCCGCGCTGGAGCGTCTCTACGAGCGGGTGATCGGGCGGCGCCGCCCGGCTACGCCGATCGAGCCGACGCCGGTCGAGGTGACGCCGCCGGTCGAGGTGGTCGTCTCCGAACGCGGGCCGGTCGAGGCGGCCTGAACCGGCACCATCCCGGCGCCCACCATTGCCTTCTGGCGGGCGCCGGCGTGGTGGTGCTGCGGTTCGGCGTACCGGGTCAGGCCGACCACCGCCGCGAGCGTCACCAGGAAGCCGAGCCCGGCCAGCCACTCCCGGCCGGGCCAGATCTTGTCGTTGAGCAGCAGCAGGCCGACGATCGCCGCTGGCACCGCGCCGGCGGCGTCCATCGCGGCCACCGCCGCCGTGGTCGACCCGCGCTGCATGGCCAGCCCGAGCAGCAGCTGGCCGATCACCGAGTGGACGATCAGCAGGTAGAGCAGCGGGTCACGGACGAACGCCTCCACCGACCCGGCCGAGGCGAGCGGGCGGGCCGCCACCGCGGCGGCGGAGAACGCCATCCCGGCCAGTGAGCCGAGCACCACCGACCCGAGCGCGCCGTGCAGCCGGGCGGCGAAGAAGCCGGAAGCGGCGATCGCGACCACCGCCACCGCCAGGCCGACCAGCCCGGCGGTGCCGAGCTGCCGCGACGGCGCGGGCTGGGCGGAGAGGACGAGCGCGGTGATGCCGGCGAACAGCAGCACCAGCAGCACCACCTCGGCTGCGGGCAGCCGCCACTTGAGCACCAGCACGCCGAGGACGGCGGTCACCCCGAGCCCGGCCGCCACGCTGGCCTGGACCAGGAACAACGGCAGGTCACGGCGGGCCAGGAAGGCCAGCACGAAGCCGACGACCTGGCAGGCCAGGCCGATCAGGTACGTCCGGTGCCCGGCGAGGCGCAGCAGCAGCCCGGGATCGAACGTGTGGTGCACTGTGGTCCGCGCGGCTGCGACCGACTGGAGAAGGTTGGCGAAGCCGTACGCGATGATCATCGCCGCCAGGAAGCACCAACCGGAGGAAACCACCTGGCGAGGATAGAGGCTTCCCCCGGGTCAGCGCTCGGCTGGACGGCCGAGCCGGGCCAGGATGTCGTCGTGCAGCGCCCCGTTGCTGGCCACGGCGCTGATGTCGGCGGAGTCGGCGCCGGCCGGGGCGGGCCGCCCGGCCAGGTCGGTGACGATTCCGCCCGCCTCGGTGACGATCGGGACCAGCGCGGCGATGTCCCACAGCGACAGCTCGGGCTCCACCATCACGTCCAGTGCCCCCTCGGCCAGCAGCATGTAGCCGTAGAAGTCGCCGTACGCCCGGCTGCGCCAGGTGTCGCGCATGAGCTGGAGCACCGCGTCCAGCCGCCCGGCCTGCTCCCACCCGGTCAGCGACGAGTAGCAGAAGCTCGCGTCGCCGAGCGCTGTCACGCCGGAGACCCGGATCGGCGTGCCGTCCGCCGGACCGGTGCCGGCGAACGCGCCCGCGCCGAGCGCGCCCCACCAGCGGCGGCCCAGCGCCGGGGCGGAGACCAGGCCGAGCACCGGCCGGTCGTGCTCCAGCAGCGCGATCAGGGTGGCCCAGACTGGTACGCCCCGGACGAAGTTCTTCGTGCCGTCGATCGGGTCGATCACCCAGCGCCGCCCGTCGGGGCCGGCCGGCGGCTGCTCGCCGTACTCCTCGCCGAGCAGGCCGTCACCGGGACGGTGCTCGGCCAGCAGCGCCCGGATCTCCCGTTCGACGGCGGTGTCCGCGTCGGAGACCGGCGTCAGGTCCGGCTTCGACTCGACGCGCAGGTCGAGCGCGCGGAACCGGGCCGAGGAGACGGCGTCCGCGGCGTCGGCGAGCAGGTGGGCGAGGGCGAGGTCGTCGGCGTACCCGGTCATGACTGACACGCTAGTGGCGGCGGCCCGGCCTTCGACGGCGGGTCGCCGCCGGTCCGCCGCTCAGGACCCGGCGAGCGGGTCGCCGGGGTTGCGCTCCGGCTCGCGCGGGTCGCCCTCGCCGCTGCGGGAGGCCAGCAACCGGCGGTACGAGGCGAGCCGGCGCGCGTCGGCCTTCCCGGCGGTCACCCAGGCGTCGAGCGCGCAGTCCGCCTCGTCGGCGGTGTGCGGGCAGTTGGCCGGGCAGTCGACTGTCGCCTCGACCAGGTCGGGGAAGCCGTGCAGCAGGCTCTCAGCGGACACGTGGGCCAGCCCGAAGCTGCGTACCCCCGGGGTGTCGACGATCCAGCCGGTGTCGCCCTCGGCGCCGGGCTCGGCGGGCAGGCGCAGCGCGACCGCGCTGGTCGAGGTGTGCCGGCCCCGGCCGATCGCGCTGACCGTGCCCACCGCCCGTTCGGCTTCCGGGACGAGGCGGTTGACAAGCGTCGACTTGCCCACCCCGGAGTGGCCCACCATCACCGAGACCCGGCCGGCGAGCAGCGCCCGCAGCGCGGCCAGGTCGGAGTCCGGGCGGATCAGCACGTACGGCAGCTCCAGCTCGGTGTAGTAGCCGAGCACCGCCTCCGGGCCGGCGAGGTCGGCCTTGGTGAGGCAGAGCAGCGGCTCGATGCCGGCGTCGTACGCGGCCACCAGGCAGCGGTCGATGAACCCGGTACGCGGCGGCGGGTCGGCGAGCGCGCTGACGATCACCAACTGGTCGGCGTTCGCCACCACCACCCGTTCCAGCCGCCCCTCGGCGGTGGTCTCGTCGTCGTCGGCGGTACGCCGCAGCACCGAGGTCCGCTCGGCGATGCGCACGATGCGGGCCAGCGCGCCCGGCGCACCGGAGGTGTCCCCGACCAGCCCCACCCGGTCGCCCACCACCACCGACTTGCGTCCCAGCTCGCGGGCGCGCATGGCGGTCACGAGCGGCGCGTCCGGTCCGGCGCCGGGGATCACACAGGTGTAGCGGCCCCGGTCGACGGCGATGACGAAGCCGTCGACGGCGTCTGCGTGCCGGGGCCGGGTGCGTGTACGCGGGCGCGAGGACCGGCCCGGTCGTACCCGGACGTCGTCCTCGTCGTACTCGCGCCGCTTCGTCGTCAGGACGTCCCCCCGCTGTCAGTTCTTGCCTGTCACCATCCCCGACCATAGTGCCGGGAACTCCGGCATGGTCTTGGAGGTGCACGCCACGTCGTCGACCTCGATGCCGGGGACGGCGAGCCCGGCCACCGCCGCCGCGTGCGCCATCCGGTGGTCGGCGTACGTGCGGAACGTCCCGCCGCGCAGCGGCCGGGGCCGGATGTCCAGGCCGTCGCGGGTCTCGGTGATGTCCGCGCCGAGCGCTGTGAACTCCTTGGCCAGGGCGGTGACCCGGTCGGTCTCGTGACCGCGGATGTGGCCGATGCCGGTGAGCCGGGACGGGCCGTCGGCGAGCAGCGTGAGCGCGGTCAGCACCGGGGTCAGCTCGCCCACGTCGGAGAGGTCGGCGTCCAGCCCGCGCACGGTGCCGGTGCCCCGCACCGTCAGGCCGTCGGTGCCGAGGCTCACCTCGCCGCCCATCCGGTGCAGCAGCTCGCGGAGCTGCTCGACCGGCTGGAGGCTGCTGCGCGGCCAGCCCTGGAGCGTCACCTCGCCGCCGGTGACCAGCGCGGCGGCGAAGAACGGCGCGGCGCCGGACAGGTCCGGTTCGATCTCCCACCCGCGCCCGGACAGCGGGCCCGGCTCGACCGTCCAGACGTCGGGCGTGGTGTCGTCGACGGCGGCGCCGGCGGCGCGGAGCATCTGCACCGTCATCCGCAGGTGCGGCGCGGACGGCACCGGCGGCCCCTCGTGCCGGACCACGACGCCCCTGTCGAAACGCGGCGCGGCGAGCAGCAGACCGGAGACGAGCTGGCTGGACGCGGAGGCGTCGATCACCACGTCACCGCCGGTCACCCGCCCCGCGCCGAGCACGACGAGCGGCAGGCTGCCGGCCGGGGGCGCGTCGATGCGGACGCCGAGCGTGCGCAGCGCGCCGATCAGCGGCCCGAGCGGCCGGGTCCGGGCGTGCGGGTCGCCGTCGAACGTGACCCGCCCGGCGGCCAGCCCGGCCACCGGGGGCAGGAAGCGCATCACGGTGCCGGCCAGGCCGACGTCGACGTGCGCCGGGCCGGCCAGCGGGTAGGGACGGACCAGCCAGCGGTCGTCGTCCGAGATCGACATGTGGGCGCCGAGTGCGCGCAGGCCACCGGCCATCAGTTCGGTGTCCCGGGCGCGCAGTGGACGGGCGAGTGTCGACGGCCCGCCGGCGAGCGCGCCGAGCACCAGGGCCCGGGCGGTCATCGACTTGGAACCGGGCAGGCGCAGCGTCGCGGCGACCGGGTCGCTCGCGGTCGGCGCGGTCCACGGCTGCGGCGGACTCGTCGCGGTCGGATTGCTCACCGTTACATTCTGCCAAGCTCACGGGCCGGTGGAACCGCCCGTCGCCGCTGCTCCCGTTGGGCGGGACAGCCGGAACGTCCGGATGCGGCTAGCGTGGGCGCCATGTGCGGGAGGTACGCCACGACCCGGAGCGCCGCCGATCTGAGCGCGCTGTTCGAGTCGGCCGACGAGACCGGTGGGGTGGCGCCGGACTACAACGTCGCGCCGACCGACCCGGTGCCGCTGGTCCGGCTCGCCCCGGAGGGGCACAGGCTGCTCTCCCTCGGCCGCTGGGGCCTGCTCCCGCAGTGGTCGCGCAGCGCCGCCGGGGCCGCCCGCATGATCAACGCGAGAGCCGAGACGGTCGCCACCAGCCGGGCGTACGCGCCGTCCTTCGCCCGCCGCCGCTGCCTGGTCCCCTCCGACGGGTGGTACGAGTGGGTCCGCCTCGCCGACGGCGGACGCCAGCCCTACTTCATGACCCCGCGGGACGGCTCGGTCCTGGCCTTCGCCGGCATCTGGTCCGTGTGGGAGTCGGCGGGCGCGGCCCGGCTCACGTTCAGCGTGCTCACCACCGCTGCGGTCGGCGAGCTGGCCGAGGTGCACGACCGGATGCCGCTGCTGCTGTCGCCGGAGCGCTGGGCGGAATGGCTCGGCCCGGCCGAGGAGCCGGCAGAACTGCTCGCGCCGCCGGACGCCGGCCTGCTCGCCGGGCTGGAGATCCGGCCCGTGTCCCGGGCCGTCGGCGACGTCCGCAACGACGGCCCGGAGCTGATCGCCGCGGTGGCTCCGGCGGGTGTCGGGACGGCCGCCGGACCGACGCTCTTCTGATCACGCTCCGCCACATTTGCGTGCCCCGTTTGCCGGGGTTGGGCCGGAAAAGTCGCCCGGACGTTCAGTCAGTTTCATTGAAGACTCTTGTCCTTACGTATTCGAATGCGATAGAACACAGCGCCGGTGATGGGCGTCTGTTCGCACGGGGCGGATGACACCCATCGATCTTGTAAAGATCTACGCCGGTTCCCACGGGGGAGGTGGGTGTATTGACACGGGCACGTATGCCGCGTCCGCACGAGGTAGCCGCCGCGCGGCGCGATCCGCGACTGCTGCGGGCGCTGAGCGAACGACGCCAGGACGACGCGTGGCGCACCAGAGGCACCTGTCAGAACGTCGATCCGGAGACGTTCTTTCCGGCACCGAACGAACCGGCCGACGCGGCGGTGGCGCTCTGCCGCACCTGCGACGTCCAGGGCTCCTGCCTGGCCTGGGCGCTGGAGGTGGGCGACTGTCACGGCGTCTGGGGCGGCACCACGCCGCGTGAGCGGCGCGCCATGCTGGTGGCCTGGCGCAGCGAGGTGCAGCCGGATCCGGACGCGCTCGACGACGCCGGTCCGCCGGTGCGCGACCGCCTGCTCACGCTGGTCCCGCTGAGCTGATCCCGACGTCGCCCGTGGCCCGCTCCGGCAGGCCGCGGGCGACGTCCGTTTCCGCGCCCGATCACCGGCGGGCCGGCCGGCCGCGCAGAATGAGCCGGTGCGGCACGACGACGAGATCGACACACCACGGGGGCCCGCCCGGCTCCGGTTCGACCCACCCGCCGACGGCACCACGGTGCTGGTGCTCGGTCACGGCGCCGGCGGTGACGTGGACGCGCCCGACCTGACCGCCGTCCGGGACGCGGTGCTCGCCGCCGGGGCCGGGGTGGCCCTGGTGACCCAGCCGTACCGGGTTGCCGGGCGACGCGCGCCCGCTCCCGCCGGGCACCTCGACGAGGCGTGGACGGCGGTGCTGGCCGACCTGCGCCGGCGTGCCCCGCGGGTGCGCCACTGGGTGGTCGGGGGCCGGTCCAGCGGCGCCCGGGTGGCGTGCCGTACCGCCGCCGCCGTCGGGGCGGCCGGAGTCGTCGCACTGGCGTTCCCGCTGCACCCGCCGGGACGACCGGAGCGATCCCGGGCCGGGGAACTGCTCACCGGCCTGCCCACGCTCGTCGTCAACGGCGACCGGGATCCGTTCGGCGTGCCCGAGTCCGGCCCCGGCATAGAGGTGGTGGTCCGGCCGGGGGAGCGCCACGACCTGCGCGGCGACCCGGCCGGCACGGCCGCCGTGGTGCGGGACTGGCTGCGCGTACACGGGTGGTCGTCCTGACCGGGCGGCGCGCGCCGTGACCGTCCGCCGCGGCGGGTCGTTGCACCGGTTGGTGCCGGCCGCCCGGTTCGGGCGCGCCGGGGCCACCCTCCCAGGCCCTTCCTGGTCCCAGCGTCGGTCGCGGCCGAGGCCGGGACCAGGATCGGGTGGGGCCGGAGGAATGCCATGCCCCACAACTCGCGTTATCCCCCTTGGACGACGACAGAGCCAGCGCGAGGGGGGTGACCGGTGCCGATCGAGACACGGAGCCGGGAACGGGACGAACGGGACGAGCGTCAGCTCCGGCGGCTGCTCGACGCGCCGGAGTGGCCCGCGGCGGCGTCGGTCGTGAGCACCGGCACACACTCCGGAAGTGAATCTGCCGGTAGGTGGGTACGCGTATCCTCGGCGGGAAAGCATCCGACGCGAGGGGATGTGCGGTTGACCACCGAGAAGACGGACGAGCGCAGGGCCCGCTTCGAGCGGGACGCGATGCCCTTCGTCGATCAGCTCTACGCTGCCGGACTGCGGATGACCCGCAACCCGGCGGACGCGGAGGACCTGGTTCAGGAGACGTACCTGAAGGCGTACGCCGCCTTCCACCAGTTCGAGCAGGGCACGAACCTGAAGGCCTGGCTCTACCGGATCCTGACCAACACCTACATCAACACCTACCGCAAGCGGCAGCGCCAGCCCATCCAGGCGCCGACCGAGGAGATCACCGACTGGCAGCTCGCCGAGGCGGAGTCGCACACGTCCAGCGGCCTGCGCTCGGCCGAGACGGAGGCGCTCGACCGGCTGCCGGACAGCGACGTCAAGGAGGCCCTCCAGCAGTTGCCGGAGGAGTTCCGCCTGGCCGTCTACCTGACCGACGTCGAGGGCTTCTCCTACAAGGAGGTCGCCGACATCATGGGCACGCCGATCGGCACCGTGATGTCCCGTCTGCACCGTGGCCGACGTAATCTGCGGAAGCTGCTGGAGCAGTACGCGGCGGAGCGGGGTTTCAGCGCCGCCTCGTCGAAGAAGGGTTCGACCGCCGCCGCCGGCCGGGAGGTGTGACCGTGAGCTGTGGACAACCGCACGAGACGGACTGCCGCGAGGTGCTCGCCGAGGTCTACCTCTACCTCGACCTGGAGTGCGCCGAGGAGCGCCGGGTGCTGATCCGGCACCACCTGGACGAGTGCGGGCCGTGCCTGCGCGAGTACGGCATCGAGCAGGAGGTCAAGGCGCTCGTGGCCCGGTGCTGCGGCAACGAGGCGGCCCCGGAGAAGCTGCGTGAGCGGTTGCGCCTGCGGCTGACCGAGCTGGTGGTCTTCGAGAGCACCGAGTCCCGCGAACTGGCCGACTGACAAGCGACGCAACGGCCCGGGTCCGATCACGGACCCGGGCCGTTGCGCTGTCCGGCGACTGCGCCGCCTGATCGGATGATCAGGAGTTGGGGCGCTTGCCGTGGTTGGCGCTGCTCTTCTTGCGGGCCTTCTTCTTGCGGGCCTTCTTCGCCATGCTCTGCCTCCTTGTGCTGGTCACGGTTCCGTCCGCGGCTGGGCGCGGCGGAGGTCGCGGTGCGGCCCTCCGGGCTCGCCGGTGGCCGACCCGCACGATGCTAGTGCCGTCGCCGGCGGTCGGGGCGCGGCGGGGCGGATCGCGCGCGGCGGTGGTGCGCGGCCCGGCGTGACCGGCGTCATGATTGGATACCGTTCGCAGGATTGTCGGGGAGCTGTCGGGGAGAGGGAGGGCCGAGATGGCCGAGGAGATCCGCGCCGAGATGGTGGCGAACGTCTGGAAGGTCGTCGTGTCGGCCGGTGACACGGTGTCCGAGGGCGACACCCTCGTCATCCTGGAGTCGATGAAGATGGAGATCCCGGTGGTCGCCGAGTCCGACGGCGTGGTGCAGAAGCTGGCGGTCAACGAGGGCGACGTGGTGCAGGACGGCGACCTGATCGCGGAGATCGGTTGACCGGCCTGCGGGTGCGCCGCGCCGAGCCGGCGGACTTCCCGGCCGTGGCCCGGCTGACAGTCGCCGCGTACGAGGCGGACGGCCAGCTCAAGGACGAGAGCGGGTACGCGCCGGTGCTCGCCGACGTGGCCGGCCGCGCCGAGACCGGCGAGGTGCTGGTGGCCGTCGACGACGCCACCGGCCAGGTGCTCGGCGCGGTGACGTTCGTGCTGCCCGGCACCCCGTACGCCGAACTGGCCGGCCCGGGCGAGGCCGAGTTCCGGATGCTCGCTGTGGATCCGGCCGCGCAGGGCCGGGGCGCGGGCGCCGCGCTCGCGGCCGCGTGCGTGGCGCGCGCCACGGAGTTGGGCTGCACCGCCGTGGTGATCTGCGTCCGCGCCGGGATGGCGGCGAACGCACACCGCCTCTACGAGCGGCTCGGTTTCGTCAGGTACCCGGAGAAGGACTGGACGCCGCTGCCCGGCATCGACCTGCGCGGCCTGCGGCTGGATCTGACCGCGGCGGGCTGAACCGGCTCAGCCCTGGCCGGTCTCGCCGATCTTGGCGAGCAGCTCGTCGGCCACCTGGAGCGCGATCCGCTTGCGCTCGTCGTCGGTGATGCCCGGCACGCGTACCGCGAACCAGCTGCTGTGCACCGCGAACAGCGTGAGCGCGGCGCGGAGCTGGGCGGCGGGCGAGTCGTCGCCCCGGCACAGCTCGTGCGCCAGCCGCATCATCCGGTCCCGCATCTGCTGGCCGGCGACGAGGCTCTTGAGCACGGTCTGGTTCTGCTCGAAGAAGCGCATCACCTGGGGCAGGTCGCCGGCGAACATGCTGTCGGCGTACCTGCCGATCAGGGCGCGCCGGGTGGCCAGGGTGGGCGGCTGGTCGGCGGCCCAGGCGATCAGCTCGTCCATCCGGCGCAGCCGGTCGTCGACCAGGCTGGTGACGATCTCGTCCTTGCTCTTGAAGTGGTAGTAGAGCGCCGCCTTGGTCACGCCCAGCCGCTCGGCGATCTCCCGCAGCGACGTCTTCTCGTAGCCCTGCTCGGTGAAGAGTTCCAAGGCGACGGCCTGGATCCGCTCGCGCGTGCCACCTGTGGTCTCCCTCACCGGCCGACATCCTTCCAATCCGCTTGACGTGCGCCCGCCATCAGCTTACCGTCCGGCTAGTAAGCAAACTAGCCGGGCGGCAAGTAAGTCGATCATCCGATCTGCGGGGGAGCCTACCGATGAGTCAACCAGCCCAGGTGACCACGAGACCCAATGTCCGGGTCGTCCTGTTCGGTCTGATGATCGCGATGATGCTCGCGATGCTCGACAACATGATCGTCAGCACCGCGCTGCCGCGGATCGTCTTCGAGTTCGGCGGCGCCGACCACTTCACCTGGGTGGTCACCGCGTACGTGCTGGGCACGACGGTCTCCACGCCGATCTGGGGCAAGCTCGGCGACCTCTACGGCCGCAAGACGGTCTTCCTCACCGCTGTGGTGGTGTTCCTGGTCGGCTCCGCGCTCTGCGGCATGTCCGGCTCCGGCGTCTTCGGCGGCGCCGACACCGGCATGACCGAGCTGATCGCGTTCCGTGCCGTCCAGGGCCTCGGCGCCGGTGGCCTGATGGTCGGCGTCATGGCGATCATCGGTGACCTGGTCCCGCCGCGCGAGCGGGGCCGCTACCAGGGCATGATCGCCGGGATCATGGCCATCGCCATGGTCGCCGGCCCGCTCGTCGGCGGCTTCATCACCGACAACCTCTCCTGGCGCTGGGCGTTCTACGTCAACCTGCCGCTGGGCGGCGCGGCGCTGCTGATCCTCGCCACCACCATGCACCTGCCCAAGTACCGCACCGAGCACAAGATCGACTGGTTGGGTGCGGCGCTGCTGTCCGTCGGCATCACCGCGATCGTGCTGGTGACCACGTGGGGCGGCAACGAGTACGACTGGGTATCGCCACAGATCCTCGGCCTCGCCGTGCTGGCGGTGCTCGCCCTCGGCGCGTTCGCGGTGGTGGAGCGGCGCGTGCCGGAGCCGATCCTGCCGCTGAGCCTGTTCGCCAACCGCAACTTCGCGCTGATCTCGGTGATCGGGTTCCTGCTCGGCTTCGCCATGTTCGGCGCGATGAACTTCCTGCCGCTCTACCAGCAGACCGTGCAGGGGGCGTCGGCCACGAACAGCGGCCTGCTGCTGCTCCCGCTCATGTTCGGCATGCTCGTGGTGTCGCTCGTGGTCGGCCGGACCATCACCAGGACCGGCCGCTACCGCGTCTTCCCGATCGTCGGCGGCGTGGTGATGGTCGCCGGCATGGGCCTGCTCAGCCTGCTGGACGTGGACACCAGCAAGGCGCAGTCCTCGATCTACATGATCGTGCTCGGTGTCGGCATGGGCTTCCTCATGCAGACCTCGATGCTGATCGCGCAGAACAGCGTGGAACAGAAGGACCTCGGCGCGGCCAGCGGCGCTGCGACCTTCTTCCGGTCCATCGGCGGCTCGTTCGGCGTCTCCCTCTTCGGCGCGATCTTCGCCAACCGCCTCGCCGACTCGGCCGCCGGTTCCGCGTTCGCGGGCTCGGGCGGCGAGGGCGGCGCGATGGACCTGGAGGCACTCAAGAAGCTCACCGGCCCGATGCGCGAGGCGGTGCTCGGCGGCCTCTCCGACGCCATCTCGCACGTCTTCTTCTGGGCGGTCCTCTTCACGGTGGCCGTACCGGTGCTCGCCTGGTTCATCAAGGAGGTGCCGCTGCGCGCGACGAACGACGTACCGCCGGCCGGCGCCACACCGGAGGACGAGGCCGAGGCCGCGCTCGGCAAGGCCCCCGTCGCCTGACGTGCCTCGCGCCCGCTGCTCGCCAGCTCGGGGTAGTGGCGGGTTCGAGGGCGAGTTGATCGCGCCACTTCGGCGAAGTGGCGGCGGTCAGTTCCGGCGGAACAGGGCTGTGAATCGTCGCCAGAGACGGCGCAGCGGACCGCCGGCGGCGCCGGCGATGAGCGAGTCGGCGGTGGCACGTGCGGCCGGGTCGAGGGCCGGGGTGGCCCGAGCCAGGTACGCCAGCGACACCGCCACCGGGGTGCGCCGCATCGGCCCGGCCGCCACCTCGGCGATCCGCCCGGACACCAGCGCTGCTACGTCGGCGCGGGTGTCCGGGTGCACCCAGGCGGCGGTGACCAGGGCGAACAGCGCCGCCTCGGCGGCCGGGCCGAGATCACCGGCGGCCAGTTCCCCCAGCACCCGACGCCGGGTCGACAGCTCCCACGGCTCGTCGGTGCGGTGGTGCAGCAGGCCGAGGCAGGCCCAGACCTGCGCGCAGCGCGTCCACAGTGCCGGATCCTGCCCGCCGAGCACCCGGCCCAGCGCTGTCGCCGGTGCCTCCGGCGGGTGTGCCAGCAGGGCGAGCAGGTCGGCGAGGTCCAGTGTGGCGAGCCCGACCGCGGCGTCGTACGCGGCCGGCGGGTGCGCCCACGCCGGGTGCGCGAGCTGCTGGAGCCGCCGTACCGCTGCCGCCGAGGGGGCGGGACCGTCGAGGGCCGGGGTGTCGTCGCCGGCCGGGGTCACCTGCCCGAGCCAGGGGCGGCCCCGGCAGCACTCGGCGAGGTCACCGTGCTCGTGCGTGTCGTCCGGGTGGTCGCGGACGAAGTCGGCGAGCGCCACCAGGTGGTCCACGTCGCCGTCGCGCAGGTAGCGCAGCCGGTGCGCGGTGTGCACCGCGCAGTCGAACGTGGGGTCCTTCGCCAGCGCCCGGTCGATCCAGCCCAGCGCCGCGTCGAGCCGGCCGTTGTCGGCCAGCGTGCCGGCGATGTCCGCGTAGACAGCGAGGTCGTCGGGGTCGAGCGCGACAGCGCGTTCGAGTGCGGCGAGCGCCTCGGCGGTCCGGCCGGCGCCGCGGTACGCGTACCCGAGCCACACCTCGCCGAGTTTGGTGGGCTGTGCGCGTACCCCCCGGGTGGCCCAGGTGACGGCGAGGGTGACCTCGCCGAGGCGCCGGGCCAGCGCGGACGCCGCGCCCAGCAGCAGCGGATGGGCCGGATGGACGGTGATCGCGTTGCGGGCCAGCGTGAGGTACGGCGCGAGCGGCTCGCGCAGCCGGCGCGGCGCGGGGTCCGGCGCCGCCGCGCAGACCTGCATGAGGATCCGGGCGGTGCGCTCGGGATCGAGGCGTTCCGGCAGGTCGGTGGCGGTCACCCAGGGTACGGCGGCCCAGGGCGCGGCCGGCGCGTAGCCGGTGGCGGCGGCGAGCAGGTCGAGCCCTTCGGCGGGGCGGCCGGCGGCGGCGAGCAGATGCGCGCGGGCCACCACGGCGCCGACGAACGCCTGCTGACCGAGCGGGAAGAGGTCCAGGTCGCCGCCGCTGGCCGCGTTCAGCCGGGCGAGCGTCTCGTGCGCCTCGGGCAGCGTGGGGGAGCGGACCAGCGCGGCGGCCACGTGGTCGGCGGCGTGCCGCAGGTCGCCCTCGCCCAGCGCCAGCCGGGCCAGCGCGAGTTCCTCCTCCGCCGACAGCGCGGCGTCGTCCTCGGGCACGTCGTCCTCTCGCCGGTCGGGTCGGTCAGCCGGGCAAGCCTAGGGGATCTTCCGTCAGTTAGTGATCCACTGCGCACTCCTGCTCGTTGCGTTGATTGAGGCTACTGAAACGTGCAAGACTGAGCATCGAACGCGCGGGAAACGCGCAGAAGGAGGTTCCGGAGTGACGCAAGCAGGGGCCGGTATGGCCGCCGACATCGACGAGCAGCCGGCCGGTTACGAGCGTCTGCTCTCCACCGAGCACGCGGCGGCCATCGCCGAGGTGGCGGCCGTCGTCGCCGAACGCCGCCCCCGGCACGTCGTCTTCACCGCCCGGGGCACCTCCGACCACGCCGCGCTCTACGCGGCCTACCTGACCGAGATCCGCCTCGGACTGCCCGCCGGGCTGGCCTCCCCGAGCGCGATCACCGTCTTCGGCGCCCGGCCCGACCTCTCCGACGCGCTCGTCGTCGGCGTCAGCCAGAGCGGCGGCTCGCCCGACCTGGCCGAGGTGCTGCGGGTCGCCCGCGCGTCCGGCGCGCTCACCCTCGCGGTCACCAACAACCCCGGCTCGCCGTTGGTGGAGACCGCCGAGCTGAGCGTCGACATCGCCGCCGGCCACGAGCGCGCGGTCGCGGCCACCAAGACCTACACCGCCGAGCTGCTCGCGCTGCTCATGCTGATCGAGGGCGTACGCGCCGGCGACGGCGTGCTGCCCGCCGAGGAGCACGCCGCCCTGAGCCGCCTGCCCGAGCTGGCCGCGCAGACGCTCGCCGACGACACCCCGGCCCGGCTCGCCCCGCGCTACCGGTTCGCCGCCCAGCTCGTCACCACCGGCCGGGGGTACGCGTACCCGACCGCCCGGGAGGCGGCGCTGAAGCTGATGGAGACGTCGTACCTCCCGGCGCTCGCCTTCTCCGGCGCCGACCTGCTGCACGGCCCGCTCGCCATGACCGACCCGGACGTCCCGGTGCTCGCCGTGGTCGGCTCCGGCCCCGGCGGCACGTCGATGCGCGAGGTGCTGCCCCGCCTCGGCGAACGCCGCGCCGACGTGGTCGTGGTCGGCTCCGCCGAGGTCGGCGAGACCCGGATGGCGGTTCCCGAGGTCGACGAGCGGTACGCGCCGCTGCTCGACATCCTGCCGCTGCAACGGCTCGCGCTGTCCCTGGCCCTGGCCCGGGGCGAGGACCCGGACGCGCCGCGCGGCTTGAAGAAGGTCACGGCGACGATGTGAGGTCCGGCGTGGCACGCTGTGTGGCGTGTCCACCCTCCGTGACCTCGCCGAGGAGCACACCGCGCTCCGCCCGGCCGACATCGACCACCTGCACCGGATCGCCGGCGACTGGCAGCTGCTGTCCGACCTGTCCTTCGCCGACCTGCTGCTCTGGGTGCCGGTGGACGGTGACGGCACGTTCCTCTGCGTGGCCCAGGTCCGTCCCACCACCGCGCCGACCGCCTACCTGGACGACCAGGTCGGGCGCATCGTCGGCGGGGCCGAGGTGGCCCACCTGGAGGTGGCCCACCGGCAGGGACGGATCTGGCGCGAGGGCGACCCGGTCTGGTACGGCGACGTCCCGGCCCGCCACGAGGCGATCCCGGTCCGGCTGCGCACCGGCGACGGTGAAGCCGGCGAGGTGATCGCCGTGGTGGGCCGGGACACCAACCTGTCCACCGCGCGCACCCCGAGCCAGCTCGAACTGAACTACCTGACCACCGCCGACGACCTCGCTCAGATGATCGCCGACGGCACGTTCCCGCCGCCCCGGCACCCCGGCGAGACCACCTCGGCACCTCGGGTCGGCGACGGCCTGGTGCGGCTCGACGCCAACGGCAAGGTCACCTACGCCAGCCCGAACGCGCAGTCCGCGTACCGCCGCCTCGGCTACGCCTCCCACCTCGTCGGGGAGGACCTGGCCAAGCTGCATCGCCGGCTCGCCGGCGACCCCCTCGAAGGCACCGACGCGGGCAACGCCGTGCTCGCCGCGCTGCGCGGCGAGGCGCCACCCCGCCGGGAGATCGACGCGCGGGGCGCCACCATGCTCACCCGGGCGCTGCCGCTGATGCCCGCCGGAGTGCCGATCGGCGCGCTGGTGCTGGTCCGCGACATCACCGAGGTACGCCGCCGCGACCGCGCCCTGATCACCAAGGACGCCACCATCCGGGAGATCCACCACCGGGTGAAGAACAACCTCCAGACCGTCGCCGCGCTGCTGCGCCTCCAGGCCCGGAGGGTTGCCATGCCCGAGGCGCGGGTGGCGCTCGAAGAGTCGGTACGCCGGGTCGCCTCGATCGCTCTCGTCCACGAGACGCTCTCCATGTCCAGCGACGAGGCGGTCGAGTTCGACGGCATCGTGGACCGGGTCGCCAGCGCCGCCACCGAGGTCGCCGCCACCGAGGTGAGCGTCGGCATGCGCCGCCGCGGCACCTTCGGCGTACTGCCCGCCGAGATCGCCACCTCGCTGGTGATGGTGCTCAACGAGCTGCTGCTCAACGCCGTCGAACACGGCTTCCCGCCGGCCGACGAGGAGGCCGGTGCCCCGTCGCCCGCGGACGCGGCCCGGCCCGAGGCCGTGGTCTCCGCGCCCCGGCCCGAAGTGGTGGTCTCCGCGCACCGGGCCCGCAAGCAACTGCACGTCACTGTCACCGACAACGGCCGAGGGCTGCCCGAGCAGTTCGACGCCGAACGCGGCGGCAACCTGGGCCTCCAGATCGTCCGGGCGCTCGTCACCGGCGAGCTGCGCGGCACCATCGACCTGCGCAACGGCGCCGACGGCGGCACCGAGGCGGCCATCGTCGTACCGCTGGCCCGCGGCACCACCGACCGCCTCACCGGACGAGCAGGGCCACCGTGATCCCCGGCCGCGGCCACACCTGCCGCACCGTGTAGCCCGCGCGCAGCGCGTCGCCCTTCGCGCCAGGCACCGCCGCCGGCGGGTCGGCGCGGCGGCCGGTGACCACCAGCCACACCCGGTGCACCCCGGCCAGGCACCGCGCCGGGTCGTCGCACTCCACGGCCCAGAGGCTCGCGTCCTGCCGCTGGTCGCGGACCACGAGCACGTCGCGCGGCAGCCTCCGCCCCATGTGGTACGCCATGCCGAGATCCGGGAACAGCCACCCGTCCCGGGGCGAGTAGACGATCGCGTCGCCCGGCCGCTGCTCGGCGCGGATGATCCCGGCCGCGCCCGCGTAGTCGACCGGTGCGCTGCGCGGCCACTCGTGGGTACGGCGCAGGGCCACCTGGTCGGGCAGCCCGAGCAGCCCGGCCAGGACCACCACCGCGATTCCCGCCGCGGTCCGTCCGCGCGGCGACGTCGGTCCCTGCTCTGCTTCCGCGGGCGCGGCAGTGCGGCCGGCTGCGGCGGGTGTCGCCGTGCGCTCGGGTTCGGCGGGCGTCGCTGTTCCCGGCGTTCGGGCCGGCGCGGGAGTGACCCGCGCGGCAGCCAGCGCGGCGCCGGCAAGTACACAGGCGAACGGCACGGTGAAGACGAGGTAGCGGGTCACCCACAGCGGCACAATCGTTCCGGCGGCGAAGACCAGCACCACCGGCAGCAGCACGGCGGCGACCGGCAGCAGCGCCCGGCGACCCAGCCGGGCCGCGCCGAGCGCCGCGAGCGCGAGCACGAACCCGCCGACGACACCGCTCTGCGCCAGCGCGCCCGGCAACGCCGCCAGGTCGGGCAGGCGCGCCGGGTCCACCCAGTCGAGTTGCCGTCCACGCTGCCCCCGCGCCGCCAGCGCCAGTGGGGTGACGAGCACGACGACCGGCACCAGCGCCAGCAGCCACCCGGCCAGCACCCGTCGGCCGGGCGCCGACCCCTCCCGAGCCTCGCCGGTCACGTCCTGCCGTTCCGCTTCCGGCGCGTCCGTGCCGTGCTCCCTGCTCCCGGGATGCGGTGACACCTGTGGGGTTCCACCGGCGCTCGATCTCGTGGCTGGGTGGAGCGCCGCGGGTGTCTGCGGGGCGCCGTGACACCCGTGGCGTTCCACCGGCGCTCGATCTCGTGGCTGGGTGGAACGCCACGGGTGTCTGCGGCATGGCCGGCTCGCGTCGGGCATCTCGGCTCGGGACCGGCCGGGCGGATCGACGACCGCCGCGGGGCCACGTGCGGCGGTCAGCAGCACCACCACGGCGTGGGCGGCGAGCAGGGTGAGCGCGATCAGGTGGAGCAGGGCGAGCGCGGCGACGGCGAGGGCGTACCCGGCCCAGCGTCGCCAGGTCGGCCGGCGCAGCGCCTCGACCAGCAACAGCGTGGCCAGCACGGCGAACAGCGTGGCGAGGGCGTACGGGCGGGCCTCCTGGCCGTACCGCGAGGTGACCGGCAGCACCGCGAACAGCAGTCCGGCCAGCAGCCCGGCGCGACTGCCGACGAGCATCGCGCCGAGGCGGGCGGTGAGCGCGGCAGCCACTGCCATCGCGAGCGCGGAGGGTAGCCGCAGCGCGGTCGGCGACGCGCCGGCCAGGGCGGTCCAGCCGTGCATGAGCAGGTAGTACGGCCCGGTAGCGGCGTCGATCGTGCGGGTCATCCGGACCAGGTCCGGTACCGGGCGAATGGCGGCGCTCCAGGTCGCCAGCTCGTCCCGCCACGGCTGGGCGTGCCCGATGCCGGTCAGTGTCACAGCGAGCGTGAGCAGTCCGGGTATCACCCACACCACCGGACCCGGCCGGCTGCGGACGGACGCGGGCGCGAACCTCCTCACCCCCGCAGCCTCACACGCCCAGCCCTTCCCGCCCGTCCGCTCCACCGATTCCCACCCACCCGGCCCCCCGACCCGGCCCTCGCCCCGGCCCCACGCCCGGACCCGGTCGATCATGAAGTTGACGGCACGCACCGTCCCTTTTGTCCCCGCCAACTTCATGATCAATGGAGCGGGTGGGTGGGGTTGAGCTTGTTGACCAAGGAGATTGCGGCCTGGGGTGGTGGGTTGGGGGACGTTAACTCCTTGATCACCGGGGAGGGGGTGGGGAGAGGGCGGGGAGGGGGAGAGGGCGGGGAGGGGGATGGGGGTCGATGTGGGGGTGGTGGGCCCGTGATGTGGGATCACAGTGCGGAGCTGTGGTCGTGCGGGGCGTGGTGTGGCAGCATGAGGCACATGACCGCCGCTGTCGTCCGCCGCTTCGTGGCTCGTCGCCACGTCGATTACGGCCGCGTGCGCAGCGCGATCTGTCCGGCCCACTGACGACGCCCGACCTTTCCGTCTCGGGCGCGTACTCGCGCCGGCCGTCATCGACATCGCCGTCCACGGCCCTCTCCAGGGCCGGCCGCCGCGTCCGCGCTCCAGGCACCGCAGCAGACCATGGAGGACGCCGCGATGGCGGTCAGCAGCACCCCGACCCGTCCCGACACCCCGGCGCCTGCCGCCCGTGCGCCCCGCCGGCCACGCGGCGAGGGGCAGTGGGCGCTCGGACACCGTGAGCCGCTCAACCCCAACGAGCGGATCAAGAAGGACGACGACCCGCTGAACGTGCGGGACCGGATCGAGAACATCTACGCCCACAACGGTTTCGCCTCGATCGACCCGCAGGACCTGCGCGGCCGGTTCCGCTGGTGGGGCCTCTACACCCAGCGCAAGGCCGGCATCGACGGCGGGCGTACCGCGGTGCTGGAGCCGCACGAGCTGGAGGACGAGTTCTTCATGCTCCGGGTCCGGGTGGACGGCGGCCAGCTCAACCTGGCCCAGCTCCGCGTGATCGCGGACATCTCCCGCGAGTTCGCCCGGGACACCGCCGACATCACCGACCGGCAGAACATCCAGTACCACTGGATCCGGGTCGAGGACATGCCGGAGATCTGGCGCCGGCTGGAGGCGGTCGGCCTGCAGACCACCGAGGCGTGCGGCGACTGCCCCCGGATCGTGCTGGGCAGCCCGGTCGCCGGGGTGGCCCGGGACGAGGTGCTCGACCCGACGCCGGCGATCGACGAGATCGTCCGCCGGTACGTCGGCGACAAGGCGTACTCCAACCTGCCCCGCAAGTTCAAGACCTCGATCTCCTGGCTGGTCGACACGCCGTACGAGGCGAACGACATCGCGTTCCTCGGCGTGGAGCACCCGGAGCACGGGCCCGGGTTCGACGTGTGGGTCGGCGGCGGGCTCTCCACCAACCCGATGCTCGCCAAGCGGCTCGGCGTCTGGGTGCCGCTGAACGAGGTACCGGACGTGTGGGCCGGTGTGGTCGGCATCTTCCGCGACTACGGCTACCGTCGGCTGCGCAACCGGGCCCGGCTGAAGTTCCTGGTCGCCGACTGGGGCGTGGAGCGCTTCCGGGAGGTGCTGGAGAAGGAGTACCTGGGCCGCACGCTGCTCGACGGTCCGGCCGCCGACCTGCCGGCGAAGCCGGTCGACCACATCGGCGTGCACCAGCAGAGTGACGGCGCGAACTACGTGGGCGCGGCCCCGGTGGTGGGCCGGGTGTCCGGCACGCAGCTGGCGCAGCTCGCCGACGTGGTCGAGGCGCACGGCAGCGACCGGGTGCGGCTCACCCCGTACCAGAAGCTGCTCGTGCTGGACGTGGCGCCGGAGCGGACCGAGGAGCTGGTCGCGGCGCTGCGCGGGATCGGCCTGGAGGCCCGGCCGTCGGCCTGGCGGCGCGGCACGATGGCCTGCACCGGCATCGAGTTCTGCAAGCTCGCCATCGTCGAGACCAAGCGGCGCGGCGAGGAACTGGTCGCGCGCCTGGAGGAGCGGCTGCGCGACTTCGACGCGGACATCTCCATCCACCTCAACGGCTGCCCGAACGCCTGCGCCCGCACCCAGGTCGCCGACATCGGGCTCAAGGGCCAGCTCGTGGTCGGCCCGGACGGCCGGCAGGTCGAGGGCTTCCAGGTGCACCTCGGCGGCGGCCTCGGCATGGCGCAGGGGCAGACCGCCGGCTTCGGCCGCAAGCTGCGCGGTCTGAAGACCACCGCCGAGGAGCTTCCGGAGTACGTGGAACGGCTCGCCCGCCGCTACCTGGCCGGCCGGACCGAGGGTGAGACGTTCGCCAACTGGGTGATCAGAGCCGACGAGGAGGAGTTGCGATGAGCGACGCTCGGTCTGCGCCTCTCTACTGCCCGTACTGCGGGGAGGAGGACCTGCGGCCGCACGAGGCCGGGCACGGCGCCTGGGAGTGCCACGCCTGCGCGCGGGTCTTCACGGTGAAGTTCACCGGCCTGCTGAGCCGGGCGGTGAACCGGTGACCGGCCTGGTCTCCGCCGCCGGCCTCGGGCTGATCGGCGCGGCCGAGCCGGCCCGCCGCGACCCGGAGGAGCTGCGCGCGCTGGCCGAGGAGGCCGGCCGGGAACTGGCGGACGCGCCCGCGCTGGAGATCGCGCGGTGGGCGGTGGAGACGTTCGGCGAGCGGTTCTGCGTGACCAGTTCGATGGCCGACGGCGTACTGGCGCACCTGGTCTCCCGGGTCGCGCCCGGCGTCGACGTGGTGTTCCTGGACACCGGGCTGCACTTCCCGGAGACGTTGAAGGTCCGCGACGAGGTGGCCCGGCGGATGCCGGTGCGGGTGCGGTCGATCCGGCCCCGGATGACGGTGGGCCAGCAGGACGGCCAGTACGGTCCGCGCCTGTTCAACAGGTCCCCGGACGACTGCTGCCAGCTGCGCAAGGTGGAGCCGTTGGAGCGGGCACTGTCCGGGTACGACGCCTGGGCCGCCGGGCTGCGCCGGGACGAGTCGCCGACCCGGGCGAACACGCCGGTGGTCGGCTTCGACGCGCGGCGCGGCAAGGTCAAGGTGAACCCGATCGCGGCGTGGACGCAGCGGGAGGTGGACGCCTACGTGGCCCGGTACGACATCCCGGTGAACGAGTTGTTCGCCCGCGGCTACGGCTCGATCGGCTGCTGGCCGTGCACCCGGCGGACGAAGGCGGGGGAGGACCCCCGGTCCGGCCGCTGGGCGATGTTCGAGAAGACCGAGTGCGGCCTGCACACCTGAGCGCCGGGCCACCGGTGGTGCTGGTGGCCCACGGCAGCCGTGACCCACGTGCGGCGGAGGCGACCCGGGCGCTGGCCCGGGCCGTGGCGGACACCTGCCCGGGTCGTCCGGTGCTGCCGAGCTGGCTCGACCACACCGATCCCGGGCCGGCCGAGGTGCTGCGCGGGCTGGCCGCCGCCGGTCACTCCCGGGCGGTCCTGGTGCCGCTGCTGCTGACCGCCGCGTACCACCGGAAGGTGGACATCCCGGCGGCGGTCGCGGCGGCCGACGCGGACATCGAGGTACGGGTGACCGACGTGCTGGGGCCGACCGGCGGCGGGGTGGACGGCGGGCTGCTGGACGGGCTGCGCCGCCGCCTGGCGGAGGCGACCGGCGACGGGCCGGGCGGGCTGGACGCGGTGGTGCTGGCGGCGGCGGGTACCCGGGATCCGGCGGCGCGCGCCTCGGTGGGACGGGTCGCCGCGGCGTTCGGCACCGGGCTGGGCGTGCCCTGCCGCGTCTCGTACGCCTCGGCGGCGCCCCCGGAGGTCGGCGGCGCGGTGACGCGACTGCGCGCGGCGGGCGCCCGCCGGGTCGCGGTGGCCGCCTACTTCCTGGCCCCGGGCCGGTTCCACGACGGGGTACGCGCGTCGGCCCGGTCGGCCGGCGCGGTGGCGGTGGCGGATCCCCTGACCGACCTGCCGGAGCTGGCGGACCTGGTCCGGCGGCGGGTGGAGGCGGTGACGGGCTGACCCGGTCCGGGACAGCAGAACGCCCCGGCCGGAATCCGGCCGGGGCGATCAGCGTGTACGGGTCAGGCGGAGTGAGCGCGCAGCACCCGGAGGCCGCCGCGGCGCTTCACCGCGCGACGCTCCTCCTCGCTCATCCCACCCCAGACGCCGGCGTCCTGACCGGACTCCAGCGCCCACTGCAGGCACTGGTCGGTCACGGGGCAGCGCCGGCAGACGGCCTTCGCCTGCTCCACCTGCAGGAGGGCGGGGCCGGACGTCCCGATCGGGAAGAACAGCTCCGGGTCCTCGTCGCGGCAGACCGAATCGTGGCGCCAGTCCATGGCGGCAACACTCCTCATTCTTAGTGGGTGGCCAGATAACGCTTCGTTGCTATTTCTATTTGCGTCCGCATTGCCGAATGGTGACGGTCAGCATCCATCAATTCGGCGCAGCGTGAGCAGGCTGTGGGGTGCCCGGACCTGCTGGAACAGCTCAACCGAACGAGCATATCCAGGCAATGTCCCGGCAACACGAGTTCGCTTGTGAATACTTTCACGAACTACAGCGATGTCAAGGGTGACGCTCGGAAAAACTCCGAACAGTGAGCGGGCTCACCACCCATTTGTCCGGGTTTACCAGGGCTCTGGTTACCCGGCGTGCCACAGTCGATAATCAATGTAGTACGGTCTGCGTGACGTTGCTGACATTTCCGGCACCCTTCCTCGGCGTGGCGGCCACCGCACCCGCGCGGCGGGGGGTCCGCGTCAACCGACTGGGGTACCCGAGACCTAGCAGATTACTCTCAGTGCGGCCGGAACGGATGTGAATCGGACTTTCTCCCGTTCGCCGAGGTAGTCCCCGTCCAGCTGGAACGGCAGCGGCCGGTCCGAGACCAGGGTGAACTCCGCCACGTCGTGCAGTCGCAGCACCTGCTTCCCGTGCGGATCCGGCTGCCGGGAGAAGAACTGCACCGCCGTCCGGGCCGTGCTGGCCACCCGCAGCCGCCGCAGCGCGAGCACGTCGAGCCCGAGGTCGAACGACGCCTCCGGGTTCGGGTTGATCTCCCGGTCGCCCAGGTACGTCCACGGCGCGGTGTTCTGGATGATCGCGGTGGCCAGTTCCGTCGCGGGCGCCTCACCCGGGCGCTCCAGCGTGATCGACGGGTGGCGGCGGTCCGAGCCGACGAAGTACTGACTCGCGGTGGAGCGGAAGTAGAGCGCCGGGGTGGAGACGCGCCCCTTCTTGCGGGCCTGTTCGACCCGGCGGATCACCGCCGCGTCCAGCCCGAAGCCCGCGCAGAACGTGAAGTAGCGGTCGTCGGCCCGGCCCAGCCCGATCGTGCGGGACCGGCCCAGCCGCAGCCCTTCCAGGATCATGCTGGTGCCGTCCGGCCACTCCCGGGGCAGCCCGAGCGCGCGGGCGAACACGTTCGTCGAACCGCCCGGCACGGTGGCCAGCGCGGGCAGCCGCTCGGCCGAGGTGTGTCCGGTGCGGAACGTCGGCGGCTCCGCCGCCATCAGGCCGTTCACCACCTCGTTGACGGTGCCGTCGCCGCCGAGCGTGACGACCAGGTCGACGCCCTCCTGGGCGGCCTCCCGGGCCAGGTCCATGGCGTGGCCCCGTCGGCGGGTGTACCGCACCGACAGGTCGACTTCACTGCGCAACGCCCGGACCAGCACGTCCCGGCTGCGCTCGCTGGTGGTGGTGGCCTTCGGATTGACCACCAGGACGGCCCGCATGGGCGGCACTGTACCGCGACTACCCACCGGTATCGTGGCGCCCGTGACGATCGACTCCGACCCGCTCCCCGGCACGCTGCGCGCCGCGGTGCTCCTGCTACGAGCCCAGGCGGTGGCGCTGGGGCTGATCGCGGTGTGGCTCATCTGGTCCGACCTCACCGCCGACACGACGGATCTGACCTCGGCACTGCTGGTGACCGTCTTCGCCGTCGGCGGCGCGGTGGCGCTCTGGGCGCTCGGCGGCGCGCTGTCCCGCCGCCGTGCCGGGGCCCGCGCGCCGGCCATCGTGCTTCAGCTCATGCTGCTGCCGGTCGGCTGGTTCATGATCGAGGGCGGCATGGGCTGGCTCGGGGTGCCGCTGATGGCGCTCGGGATCGGCATGGTCGGGCTGTTGGTGAGCGGTCCGACGAACCGCGCGCTGGGATTCGGCGAGCCGGCTGGCTGAGCGCCGCCCGGTCTTGACGCGGCCCGTTCTGGACCGCAGCCGGGCCTGGGGCGCAGCCGGGTCTGGACGCCGCCGGGCCGTGGCCGCCGCCGGGCCGTGGCCGCGCGTCGGTCAGAAGCCGCCGGCGCGGCGGGTCAGCAGCGAGATGGTGGCCCGGCCGCCTGATGCGTGGGCGTTCGCCCCGGTGGTCAGCGCGGTCAGCACCTTCCAGGCGAACGACGACTCGGACGGCAGCGTGGCGCCCCGGACCGTCGGCACCGTCACCTCGACGGTGAGCGCGTCGTCGGTGACCGCGAACCGGCACTCCAGCTCGGCGTCGCGGGTGGCGATGGCGAGCAGCATGGCGCACGCCTCGTCGACGGCGATGCGCAGATCCTCGATCTCGTCGAGGGCGAACTGGAGCCGGGCTGCGAGGCCGGCCGTGGCGGTGCGGAGCACGCCGAGGTAACCACCGTCGGCGGGCACGGTGAGGTGGACGACGTCGTCATCGGTCGTCGGGTGCCCGGTCAGTTGAGTCACGGCTCCTCCCCCCGGTGCGGGACTCTACCCGGTCAGCGGGCGGGGCGCGTGGGCGCGGCCGTCGCGTGCGTCGCTAGCTCGTGCAACGCCGGCCCGGCCAGGCGGTACGGCGTCCACTCGTCCATCGGCGTGGCCCCGATCGCGGCGTAGAAGCGGGCCGCGGGGTTCCAGTGGATCATCCACCACTCCAGGCGCTGGTAGCCGCGCTCCACGCAGATCGCGGCCAGCGTGGCGAGCAGCATCCGGCCCGCGCCGGTGCCCCGGGCGTCCGGGCGGACGTAGAGGTCCTCCAGGTAGATGCCGTGCACGCCGGCCCAGGTGGAGAAGTTGAGGAACCAGAGCGCGAAGCCGACCGGCTGGTCCGAGGCGTCGACGGCGACGTGGCCGTACAGCGCCGGGGACGGGCCGAACAGCGCCGCGTCGAGCTGTGCCGTGGTGAGGTGGCACTGCTCGGGCGCGCGCTCGTACTCGGCGAGTTCGTGCACCATGGCGACGACGGCCGGTACGTCCTCGGGACGTACCGGCCGGATCGTCGGAGTGCCGTCGGGCGACGTCACGCCTGCTTGGTCTCCCAGAAGATCTTCGAGATCTCGTCGATCTTCGCCAGCAGCTCGTCGGCCTTGGCCGGGTCGGTGCCGCCCTTGGCGCCGGCCGCGCCGGCCAGCTTGGTGGCCTCGTTGAACAGCTGGTGCAGGTGCGGGTACTTCTCGAAGTGCGGCGCCTTGAAGTAGTCGGTCCAGAGCACCCACAGGTGGTGCTTGACCAGTTCCGCCCGCTGCTCCTTGATCAGGATGGCGCGGGTGCGGAACTCCGGGTCGGTGTTGGCCTGGTACTTCTCGCAGATCATTTTGACCGACTCGGCCTCGATCCGGGCCTGGGCCGGGTCGTATACGCCGCAGGGCAGGTCGCAGTGAGCGCTGGCCGTCACCCGGGGCGTGAGGATGCGGGGAAGGCGCATCAGGGTCCTCCATGGGTTGTTTGCGATGATCCAAGACGACATTACTCCTGGAGACGCCCTCCGGGGCTGGGAGGTGACATGGCGCCCACCGGTGAACCTCCGGCCCTGCGCGGCCCGCTGGTGCCGGTGCTGGTGACCGGCCCGTCCATGGCCCCGACGCTACGTCACGGCGACGGGGTGCTGGTCCGCACGACAGGCCGGCCGGTACGCCCCGGCGACGTCGTCGTCGCGGTGTTCCGCAGCCGCCCCGACCTGCTCGTCGTCAAGCGGGCGGTGGAACCCCGCGACGGCGGATGGTGGTTGCGCGGCGACAACGAGTTGGTCGCCGACGACTCCCGCGCGTACGGCGTGGCCGACGTCCGGGGCCGGGTGGTGGCCCGCTGGTGGCCGCGTCCGGGACGGGTCAGGGGACGGTAACGACCGGAGCGGATATGACCCCGCTCACATACTGGGTGCCGAAGCGTGACTATGCTCGAAAAGTGCCCGGGTGACCCCCGCACCGCCGCGCCGCCGGTCGCTGACCACCGCTGACCACGCCGGCCGGTCCGTCTGCTCGACAGATCCTGGAGTCACCATGTCTTCGTCCACCCCGGACCCCGCCGATCCCGTCTTCCGCCTGCACGTCGGCGGCAAGATGGCAGTCGCCTCCACAGTGCCGCTGACCAGCCGCGAGGACCTCTCCCTCGCGTACACCCCGGGTGTGGCCCGGGTGTGCGAGGCGATCGCCGCCGACCCCGCGCTCGTCGACACCTACACCTGGGTGTCGCACACCGTCGCCGTGGTCACCGACGGTTCCGCCGTACTCGGTCTCGGCAACATCGGCCCGCGCGCCGCGCTGCCCGTGATGGAGGGCAAGGCGGTGCTGTTCAAGCAGTTCGCCGGCGTGGACGCGGTGCCGGTCTGCCTGGACACCCAGGACGTGGACGAGATCGTCGCGACGGTCAAGGCGCTCGCGCCCTCGTTCGGCGGGATCAACCTGGAGGACATCAGCGCCCCGCGCTGCTTCGAGGTGGAGCGCCGGCTCGACGAGGCGCTGGACATCCCGGTCTTCCACGACGACCAGCACGGCACTGCGATCGTGGTGCTCGCCGCGCTGCGCAACGCCGCGGCGCTGCTCAACCGCAAGCTCGGTGACCTGCGGGTGGCGGTCAGCGGCGCGGGCGCGGCCGGGGTGGCGGTCACCAAGATGCTGATCGCCGGCGGCGTCGACCCGGACCGGGTGGTGGTGTGCGACTCGCGCGGCATCATCGGCCGGCACCGCGAGCTGACCGGCACCAAGGCCGAACTGGCCGAGCTCACCAACGCCGAGGGCCGCCAGGGCGACATCACCGAGGCGCTGCGCGACGCGGACGTGCTCGTCGGCGTCTCCGGCGGCCAGATCCCGGAGGCGGCGGTGGCCGGCATGGCCCCCGGCGGCATCGTGTTCGCGCTGGCCAACCCCACCCCTGAGGTGCACCCCGAGGTGGCCGCCCGGCACGTGGCGGTGGTCGCCACCGGGCGCAGCGACTACCCGAACCAGATCAACAACGTGCTCGCGTTCCCGGGTGTGTTCCGGGGCGCGCTGGACGCCGGGGCCACCCGGATCACCGACTCGATGAAGGTGGCCGCCGCCGACGCCATCGCGGGCGTGGTGGCCGAGTCGCTGACCGCCGACGCG
Source organism: Micromonospora sp. CNZ296 (assembly GCF_007827635.1). Lineage (NCBI taxonomy): Bacteria > Bacillati > Actinomycetota > Actinomycetes > Micromonosporales > Micromonosporaceae > Micromonospora > Micromonospora sp. CNZ296. The sequence goes on along the minus strand of NZ_VISW01000004.1, from coordinate 358,460 downwards.
ATCGTGCCGTCGCCGCTGGACCCGCGCGTCGCCCCGGCGGTGGCCGAGGCGGTCGCGGAGGCCGCCCGCCGCGACGGGGTCGCCCGCCGCTGAGATGTAAGCAAGGGGCCCTTCCTAACGCCTCCGGTAGAGGAAGGGCCCCTTCTTAACTGCTGCTCAGCTTGTTACCGTGCCGATCATGCGTGCTGCCTATGCCTCGGCCTTCGACGCCGACAACCCGCTCGCCGCGCTCGCCGTCGGCGACCGTCCCGAGCCGACCCACCCGCAGGACGACTGGGTCACCGTGCAGGTCCGGGCCAGCTCGCTCAACCACCACGACCTCTGGTCGCTGCGCGGCGTGGGCCTGACCGCCGGCCAGCTCCCGATGATCCTGGGCTGCGACGCGGTCGGCACTGACCCGGACGGCAACGAGGTGGTCATCTACCCGGTGGTGCCCACCCCCGGTGACCCGCGCGGGGTCTCCATCCTCTCCGAGCACTACCAGGGCACGTTCGCCGAGCGTGTCGCCGTACCCCGGATGAACCTGCTGCCGCTGCCCGACGGCCTGACGGCGACCGACGCGGCGTGCCTGCCCACGGCCTGGCTCACCGCCTGGCGGATGCTGACCACCAAGGGCCGGGTCGCCGACGGCGAGTCGGTGCTGGTCCAGGGCGCCGGCGGTGGCGTGGCCACCGCGGCCGTCGCGCTCGGCGTCGCGCTCGGCAAGCGGGTGTACGCGACCAGCCGCGACGCCGCCAAGCGGGAGCGGATCGCCGAGCTGGGCGCGACCGCGCTGGAACCCGGCGCGCGGCTGCCGGAACGGGTCGACGTGGTGATCGAGACGGTCGGCGCGGCCACCTTCGACCACTCGCTGAAGTCGGCCGCCCCGACGGCCCGGATCGTGGTCTCCGGCGCCACCTCCGGGCACGAGCCGAAGATCAACCTGCGCCGGGTCTTCGCCATGCAGCTGGAGATCCTCGGCACCTCGATGGGCACCCCGGACGAGCTGACCGAGCTGCTCGCGTTCTGCGCCGAGCACGAGGTGCGCCCGGTGGTCGACCGGGTGGTGCCGTTCAGCGAGATCTCCGAGGCGTTCGCCCGGCTGCACTCCGGTGAGGTCTTCGGCAAGGTGGTCGTCGACCACACCGCCTGACGCGCCGCGCGGCCGGCGCGGCTTGTTAAGAAGGGGCCCTTCTCTACCGGAGACGTTAAGAAGGGGCCCTTCCTTACAGGCGGTCGTCGAGGGTGGCCAGGCCGCCCCGGGCGGCGTCGGCCGGGAGGCGCTTCTTCGCCGCCGGGTCGCCGTAGAGCGTCCAGCGGAGGAACTCGACAGTGGTGTCGGCGACCACGCCCAGCGCCTTGCCGTCGCCGAGCAGCGCCCGGCCGTGGTCACCCTTCGGCAGGCTGAGCATCGCCTTCGGCCACGGCACCACGTCGTACACGGCCTTGCCGGCGGCGTACGACACCACCTCGTCGGCCTCGCCGTGCACGAACAGCTGCGGCGCGGCGGCACCGGCGAACGCGGTGCCCACACCGAGCGCGGTGCCGGCGAAGACGATGCCCGCGTCCAGCCGCTCGTCCCGGCCCGCGGTGAACAGCCCGATCGTGGTCACGCCACCGGCGCTGTGCCCGGTCGCGGCCACCCGCTCCGGGTCCAGCCGGCCGCGCAGCGGATCGCCCGCCTTCTCGCCCAGCGCGAGCACGCGCGTCAGCACGTACGACACGTCGGCCGGCTGGTTGAGCACGTCCAGCGGGTTGCCGTCGGTGCCCCGGGAGGTGTGCGGGAAACGCGGCGCGGCGACCACGAACCCGGCCGCCGCCCAGCGGGTCAGCAGCGCCTGGTAGTCCTCCGGCCGGGCGCTGAGCCCGTGGCTGAACAGCACCACAGGGAACCGCCCGTCCGCCGCCGGGGCGGAACGTTCGACCGCGCCACCGGCCGCGCCCGCCGCCGGGTACCAGAGCGTCACCGGCAACGGCCGGTCGCCGTCGCGGTTCAGCTTCACCTGGCGTACGCCGACCGCGAAGCTCTCCGTGGGCGCCTTGCCGGCGGGTACGCGCGGCGCCGGCGTGGCACTGGTCGGTGGGGCGTCGGGGGCGGGCCGCCCGGCCGGGGCGGTGGGCTGCTCCGAGCAGCCGGTGAGGGCGGCGCCGAGCACGGCGGCGGTGATCAGGGCGGCGGGACGACGGCGCATGAACTCGATTGTGCCTCGCGATCGCGGCTACCAGGCCCGGTCAGCGCGGCGGGTGACCGCCCGCTGACGCCCGGAGACGAGCCAGGTCGGCGGCGTCCTTGGCCCGGCGCTGGCGTTCCGGCATCCAGACCGGGAACATCTCCTTGAACTCGATCTGCGCCGCGACGCTGATCACCGGTGCCGCGAGCGTGCCGATCCGGCCGGGCGGCCCGGCCAGCATGCCTTCCGGCAGGGCGGTGCCCGCCCACGGTCCGGCGCCGACGACGACCCGGCCGTCCGCGTCCCGGTCGAGGTACGCGAAGCTCAGCTCGACATCGTCGCGCAGCAGGTCGAGCTGCGTCGTGGCGGGCATCCGGGGATCGGGGCGCCAGCCGAGCGCGCCGAGCCGGTCGGCCAGCGTCTCGGCGTCGCGCCGCCAGCAGTACCAGTCGACGTCGACATGCGGACGGGTCACCTCGCCGAGGTGGAAGTCCATCGCCCAGCCCCCGCGCAGCCACACGTCGATCCCGCACGCGCCGGCGACGTCGACGACCTCCCGGATCGCCCCCAGCTGCCGGCCCGCCACCCCGTCCACCCCGCGCACGCTACCCACCCCGCCCGGACCCCGCTGCCCGCCCAGACCCTCACCCCCCGCCCAGACCCGGTCGATCATGAAGTTGGCGGCGACAAACCGGACAGCGGACGCCGTCAACTTCATGATCGACGGGACAAGGGGGAGGGTGGGAGGTGGGAGGCGGGAGGTGGGGGGCGGGACGCTTCAGGTGGGGAGGGCGCGGGTGGTGAGGGTGGTGCCGGGCGCTGTCGCGTCGGTGGGGAGGCGGTGCAGGGCGGCGCGGTCGGCGTAGAGCGTCCAGCGCAGGAAGTCGGTGGTGGTGGCGAGCACCTGGGCGAAGCCGGGCCGTCCCGGCGTCAGGTACTCGCCGTGGCCCTGGCCGGTGAGGCTCAGGAAGGCGGCCGGCCCGAGGCAGCGGGCGTACGCGGCCCGGCCGATCGACTCCGGCACGATCCGGTCGGCGCTCCCGTGCACGAACAGCATCGGTGCGAGTGGGCGGGAGAGCCCGGCGACCATCCGGCCACCGGCGATCACGATTCCGGCCCGTAGCGGGGACGGCTGCCCGGAGGCGAACATGCCGAGCGTGGTGTGCCCGCCGGCCGAGTGCCCGGCGGCGGCGAACCGGTCCACGGCCATGTGCGCGCCGAGCGGATCCCCGTGGCGGGCGCCCAGCCGGACCAGATGGCGGATCAGTCGCCAGGCGTCGGCGGGCTGGTTGCGGACGTCGTCGCGGGTGTAGGCGCGGGCGCGCTGGTTCGTACGCGGATAGGTGGGTGCGACCACCACGAACCCGGCGGCGGCCCAGCGGGTGGTCAGCGCGGCGTGCAGGGCGGGCAGGCTGCGCAGCCCGTGGCTGTAGAGGACCACGGGGAAGCGTCCGGCCGCGAACGGCGCACCCGGCCGCACACGCGGTTCGCGCTCCGGGCCGGGGCTCGCCGGTGTGGCGCGGCCGGAGCCGGAGGGGGCCGCGAAGACCGATGGGCGAGACGGCAGGGCCGCCGCAGCGCGCGGCCCGGACGGGCCGGACACGTCGGACCCGGCGGCGGGATCGACCGGCGGGTCGACGACGTCAGGGGGTGCGGGGGACGGTTGCGCCGGGTACCAGACGGTGACCGGCAGCGGCCGCCTGCCGTCCGGGTCGAGCGTGAACTGTCGCATCCCGACCGAGTACGGGCGCTCCGGCGCGGGCCCGACGGCGGCCGGGACCGGGTCGGGCGTGGCCACGGCCGGGCCGCAACCGGCCAGCAGCGCCGTCATCAGCGCGGCGACCAGCCGCTGCCCCCTCACACCTGCACGGTAGGCAGCCGAGCGGTCGGCCCGCGCCCGCCGTCCGGGCCGGTCGGTGCCGCCACCCGGGCGGCTCCCGCCTCCACCGGGTGGCCGGGTTTGCCCGATCCCGCCACCCGGATCCGCAGGTGGCGGCCCGGCGGGACATTCCGGTCCGGTCGGCTTCGCTAGGGTCAGCCGCATGGCTGAGAACTACACCGACCCGAGTGGCAACACCGCGCAGTTCCGCGCTTTCGTCGATTCTCCCGAGCCGGCCGCGTCGGCGTCGGCGCCGTCCCGCCTGCCGCTGATCGCCGGCGTGGCCGTCGCCGCCGTCGTGGTGGTCGCCCTGGTCGCCTGGATCGCTCTGGGCTGACCCAAGCTGACCCGGGCTGACCGTGGCTGATCCGGCCCGGCCGCGCGGAGGGCCGGGCGGTCAGACGCCGAGCACCTCACGGGTCTCGCGGGCGATCTCCCGCTCCTCGTCGGTGCCGACCACCAGCACCGCCACCTCCGCGTCGTCGGGGGAGACGAGCCGGTCGCCGTGACCGTCGTTGCGCGCCGGGTCGACGGCGACACCGAGCCGCTCCAGCCCGGCCAGCGACGCCGCCCGTACCGGCGCGGCGTGCTCGCCGACCCCGGCGGTGAACGCGATCGCGTCGACCCGGCCGAGCAGCGCGTAGTACGCGCCGACGTAACCGGTGATCCGCCGGCAGTAGACGTCGAACGCCAGCGTCGCGTCCGGGTCACCGGCGTCGCGGCGGGCCAGCACCTCGCGCATGTCGTTGACGCCGGTCAGCCCGAGCAGGCCGCTGCGGTGGTTGAGCAGGTCGTCGATGTCGTCCACGACCATGCCGCCCTCGCGGCGCAGGTGGAAGATGACTGTCGGGTCGAGGTCGCCGCTGCGGGTGCCCATCACCAGGCCCTCCAGCGGGGACATGCCCATCGAGGTGGCCACGCTGCGCCCACCCTGGACGGCGCACGCGCTAGCCCCGTTGCCCAGATGCAGCGTGATCGTGTTGAGCTGGTCGTACGGGCGGTCGAGCAGGTCGGCGACGCGACGCGAGACGTACGCGTGCGAGGTGCCGTGGAAGCCGTAGCGGCGCACCCCGTACCGCTCGGCGATGGCCTTGTCGATCGCGTACGTGGCGGCGGCCTCGGGCAGCGTGTGGTGGAACGCGGTGTCGAAGACGGCCACCTGCGGGACGTCCGGCAATGCCTCCCGGGCCACCCGGATGCCGGCGAGGTTGGCCGGGTTGTGCAGCGGCGCGAGCGGCACCAGATCCTCGATCGCGGCGACGACCGCGTCGTCGATGCGTACCGGCGCGCTGAACTTCCGCCCGCCGTGCACCACCCGGTGGCCGACGCCGGTCAGCCCGGTCAGGTCGAGCCGGCCGATGATCTCCCGGACCGCGCTCTCGTGGTCGGCCGGCCCGCCGCCGGGTTCGCCGATCCGCTCGACCGTGCCCTTGTCCAGGACGTCGTCGCCGTCGTACAGCCGGTACTTGACCGACGAGGATCCGCTGTTGAGGACCAGGATGCGGCTCATTCCGACGCCTCCGCGGCGGCCTGGATGGCGGTGATCGCCACCGTGTTGACGATGTCCGGCACTGTGGCGCCGCGGGACAGATCGTTCACCGGCCGCCGCAGGCCCTGCATGACCGGCCCGACCGCCACCGCCCCGGCCGACCGCTGCACCGCCTTGTACGTGTTGTTGCCCGTGTTCAGGTCCGGGAAGATGAACACCGTGGCCCGCCCCGCGACCGGGCTGTCCGGCAGCTTGGTGGCCGCCACCTGCGGGTCGATCGCGGCGTCGTACTGGATCGGACCCTCGACCAGCAGGTCCGGCCGGCGTTCCCGGACCAGCTTGGTGGCCGCCGCGACCTTCTCCACGTCGGCGCCGGCGCCGGAGCTGCCGGTGGAGTACGACAGCATCGCCACCCGCGGCTCGATGCCGAACCGGGCCGCCGTGTCGGCCGACGAGATGGCGATGTCGGCGAGCTGGTCGGCGTCCGGGTCGGGGTTGACGGCGCAGTCGCCGTAGACCAGCACCCGGTCGGCGAGCAGCATGAAGAAGACGCTGGAGGCGACGGAGACGCCGGGCACGGTCCGGATGATCTCGAAGGCCGGGCGGATGGTGGCGGCTGTGGTGTGGGTGGCGCCGGAGACCATGCCGTCGGCGTGGCCGGTCTGCACCATCATCGTGCCGAAGTAGTTGGGCTGCGCCACGATGTCGTGCGCCAGCTCCACGGTGACGCCGCGGTGGGCGCGCAACTGCGCGTACGCCTGCGCGAACTCGTCCCGCCACGGGCTGGTCACCGGGTCGACGACCTGGGCGTCACCGAGGTCGACGCCGAGTTCCCGGGTCCGCCGGGCGATCTCGTCCGGACGGCCGAGCAGGGTGATCTCGGCGACGCCCCGGCGCAGCAGCACCTCGGTCGCGCGCAGGATCCGCTCGTCCGCGCCCTCGGGCAGCACCAGCCGGCGGCGCCGGGCGCGGGCCCTGTCGATCAGGTCGTTCTCGAACATCAGCGGGGTGACCCGCGCGGACCGGCTGACCCGCAGCCGGCGGGCCAGGTCGTCGGTGTCCACGCAGCGTTCGAACGCGCCGAGCGCGGCCTCGACCTTGCGCGGGTTGGCGGTGCTGGGGCGGCCCTCGATCCGGCTGGACGCGGCCACCGTGTCGTAGCTGTCGCTCGGCACCGACAGCACGGGGAGCCCGGTGTTCATCCGCTCGACCAGGCGCATGGCCCGCGGGTCGGGCTGCTCGCCGAGCGTGAGCACCAGCCCGGCCAGCGACACCTGCCCGGCCACGTGCGCGGCGCCGGCGGCGACCAGCAGGTCCGCCCGGTCGCCCGGGGTGATCACCAGCGCCCCGTCGGTGAGGTGGTCCAGCAGCGTCGGCACGTGCGCCGCCCCCACCACGTAGTCGAGCACGTCGCGGTCGAGTGCGGTCTCGTCGCCGGTGAGCACCGTGCCGTGCAGCGCCGCCGCCACCTCGGCCACCGTCGGCGCCGACACGGTCGGCACCTCGGGGATCGCGTACGCGGGCACCGGCAGCTCGGGCAGCGTCATCGGCTCCGGCACGCGGTTGGCCAGCGCCGCGATCACCGTCGCGCCGAGGTCGGCCAGATCGTGGTACGCGCCGCGCAGCGCCGCCGCGATCGTGTCGGGCGTCTGCCCGAACCCGTCCACGACGGGCACCACGACGCTGCCGAACTCGGTCGCCAGCCGGGCGTTGAAGGCCAGTTCACGGGGGCCGGTGCCGTCGCCGTAGGCGAAGTCGCTGCCGACCACCACTATCGCCGGGCAGCGCCGCTCGACCTCCCGGTAGCGGGTGACGATCCGGGAGATCAGCTCCTCCCGGCGGCCGTCCGCGACGAGCGCGCTCGCCTCGGCGTACGTGGCGCCGTACAGCTCGTCGACCGGCAGTTCCATCCGGTAGCGCTCGGTGAGCAGGGCGAGGATCGGGTCGGTGCCGTCACCGGCGACGAGCGGCCGGAACGCGCCTATCCGTTCCACCTGGCGGGACAACAACTCGGCCAGGCCGAGCGCCACTGTCGATTTTCCCCCGCCCGAACCAACGCCGGTCAGGTACACGCTGCGCGCCACGGCACCCAACCTACAAGATCGAGGTCAGTGCTGCCCGTTCTGCCTGGTCACACCGGCTAGCCAGGGGAGAAAGCGGGATTTTTTCGCATCTACACTTGCCGCGTGGATGGCCCGACCGCACTGATTCCCGTCGTACCGGAATCGCCCCCCGTCTTCGTCGACCCGAGCGGGCGGCGACGCCGGCGGCTGCGCCGTCTCGCCTACTGCGCCGGCGCGGCGGGTGTGGTCTACACGGTCATGGTCGGGGTCAGCTTCGCCGGCGGGCCGATCACCCCGGACAGCGTCATCCCGTTCGTCGAGCCGACCAGCGAGCAGCGGCTGCCCTCGCCGAACCCGCCGGCGTCGCCCGCGCCCGCTGTGACCCGTCCCACGCCGGACGCGCCCGCCGACGTCCGGACCGCTCCGGTGCGGGTGCCGGCCACCTCCGTCGCCCCCGCCGCCACGGCCTCGCCGAGCCCTCGGTACCCACGGCCGACCCGGACCGCCCCGACCGTGCCGCGGACCACCCCGGCGGCCACCACCGCGCCGCCCACCGCCCCCACCGCCGAGGTGCCGCCGCCACCCGCTGTCGATCCACCGCCGGTCGTCGACCCGCCCGCCGACCCCGTCGCGCCGGCCGATCCCGCCGATGAGTGACGAGGCACCCGCCCGCCCGTCGACAGGTGACCAGCCCACCGCCCCACTGGACCCCCGCCGCGTGCACGCCGCCCGCCGGCACCGGGCCGGGCGGCGGCCGGACGACGCGTCCACAGTCGTGCTGGACGTCCGGCAGATCCCCGGCGCGCGGCAGATCCCCGGCGCGCGCCGGTCCCGTGGGCGGCGTCTGCTGCCCCGGCCGAGCTGGGCCCTGGTCACCATGGTCGTGGTCGTCCTGGCCGGTCTGCTGGTCGTCGAGGCGTACACGAACGCCGCGTTCGTGCCCGACAACCGGGTGACGCCCGGCAGCCAGCGGGAGGTCCCCAGCTCGGTCATCGGGGGCGGCCCGATCGTCAACGTCGGCGCGGAGGGCCGGACCCAGTCGCACCGGCTGCCGCCGCGTACCGTCGCGCTCACCTTCGACGACGGGCCCGACCCGCGGTGGACGCCGGAGGTGCTGCGCGTCCTGGACAAGTACCGGGTGAAGGGCACCTTCTTCGTCATCGGCTCACAGGTCGTCCGCAACCCGGAGGTGACCCGCCGGCTGGTGACCGAGGGACACGAGCTGGGCGTGCACACGTTCACCCATCCCGACCTCGCCGCGCTGCCGGACTGGCGGCGGGAACTGGAGTACGCGCAGACGCAGCTCGCCGTCGCCAGCACCACAGGCGTCCGGCCGTCGCTGCTGCGGTTCCCGTACTCGTCCCGCGCGGACGCCTACACCGACCGGGACTGGCCGATGCTGCGGCAGGCCGGCGAACTGGGCTACCTCACAGTGGTCAACGACGTCGACAGCCGGGACTGGGAGCTTCCGTCGGTCGAGGAGATGGTCGCCAACGCCACGCCGGACGGGACGGCGGGCACGATCGCGCTCTGGCACGACGCGGGCGGCGACCGGTCCGGCACCGTGGCCGCGCTGGACCGGTACATCCCGATGATGCTGGAGCGCGGCTACCGCTTCACCACGGTCAGCGAAGGGCTCAACCAGACGTTCGCGGCAGCAGGCGTATCAGGCCCGGTCGGCGGGCAGACGGCGGCCCCGCTCGACGAGCGGTGGCGGGGACACGTGCTGGTCGGCGCGGTACGCGTGGCAGACGGCATGTTCGGGATGCTCGGCGTCTTCTTCGTGCTCGTCGGGGTGCTCACCGTCGGCCGGACCCTGCTGCTGTTCGTCATGGCACCACGGCACGCGGCCCGCCGCCGTCGCCGCGACTGGTCCTGGGGGCCGCCGGTCACCGAACCGGTCTCGGTGATCGTGCCCGCGTACAACGAGCGGGAGGGCATCGCCGCGGCGGTCCGCTCGCTGGCCCTGGGCGACCACCCCGGCGGCATCGAGGTGGTGGTGGTCGACGACGGCTCGACCGACGGAACCGCCGACATCGTGGCGGCGCTGCGCCTGCCGAACGTCCGGGTCGTGCGCAAGCCCAACGGCGGCAAGCCGAGTGCGCTGAACACGGGTGTCGCGCTGGCCCGGCACGACCTGATCGTCATGGTCGACGGCGACACGATCTTCGAGCCGGACTCGGTGCGCCGGCTGGTCCAGCCGTTCGCCGACCCCGGGGTCGGCGTGGTCGCCGGCAACGTCAAGGTCGGCAACCGCCGCGGCCTGATCGCCAAGTGGCAGCACATCGAGTACGTCATCGGCTTCAACCTCGACCGCCGCCTCTACGAGACGCTGCGCTGCATGCCCACCGTCCCGGGTGCGATCGGCGCGTTCCGGCGCCAGGCGCTGGAGCAGGTGGGCGGCATGACCGACGACACGCTGGCCGAGGACACCGACGTCACCATCGCCCTCGGCCGGGCCGGCTGGCACATCGTGTACGAGGAGAGCGCCCGCGCCTGGACCGAGGCCCCGACCACCGTCGGCCAGCTGTGGAAGCAGCGGTACCGGTGGAGCTACGGCACCCTCCAGGCGATGTGGAAGCACCGGCGCTCGGTGATCGACAGTGGCCGGTCGGGCCGGTTCGGCCGCCGGTGCCTGTCGTTCCTGACGCTGTTCGGTGTGCTGCTGCCGCTGGCCGCCCCGGTGATCGACCTGCTCGCGATCTACGGGCTGATCTTCCTGGATCGCAGCGACACGGTGGTGGCCTGGCTGGCGATGCTCGCGCTCCAGTTCCTCACCGCGGTGCTCGCCTTCCGGCTGGACCGGGAGAAGCTCGGCGTGCTCTGGGTGCTGCCGTTGCAGCAGTTCGTCTACCGGCAGGTGATGTACCTGGTGCTGCTCCAGGCCGTCGGCACCGCGCTGACGGGCGGCCGGCTCGGCTGGCAGAAGCTGCGGCGTACCGGAGACCTCCGGGTCGCCGGGCGGGGCGCGACCGGCTGAGACCCGGCCGCGCGGCGCGTCGGTCCGTCGCCCGGGTCAGTCGTCGTCCGGGTCGTCGAGGCGGGCCAGCCAGGTGGCGAACCGCTCGATCGGGGTCTCGAACTCCGGGTTCAGATCGATGAAGTCACGCAGCCGCTCGCCCAGCCACTCCATGCTGACCTGCTCGTCGCCACGGCGCTCGACCAGCTCCTCGATGCCACGGTCGGTGAAGTACACGGTGTTCCTCTCGTCGTCGTACGGCAGCGGCCCGCCCCGGGTCGGGACGGGCCGCTGCCGGTGATGTCACGGGCGGGGGAGAGCCGCCTCGATCAGCGCGTTCTGCTCGACCTCGTGCATCTTCGCCGAGCCGACCGCCGGGGCGGCGGCGGCCGGGCGGGAGATGCGGCGCAGCCGGACCTCGGGCAGGTGCTCCAGCAGGTTGAGCGCGACGAACGACCAGGCGCCCTGGTTGGCCGGCTCCTCCTGGACCCAGGCGAAGTCCTCGGCGTTCGGGTACTGCGCCAGCGCGGCCCGGACCTCCTCGACGGGCAGCGGGTAGAGCTGCTCCATCCGGAGGATCGCGGTGTCGGTGACGCCCCGCTCCTGCCGGGCCTGGAACAGGTCGTAGTAGACCTTGCCCGAGCAGAGCAGCACCCGCTTGACCTGCTCCGGCGCCGGAGCCGCGGTGTCGGCCAGCACCGGCTGGAACGTCCCGGTGGTGAAGTCCTCCACCGGCGACACGCAGAGCTTGTGCCGCAGCAGCGACTTCGGCGTGAACACCACCAGCGGCTTGCGCTTGGGCGACAGGGCCTGGCGGCGCAGCAGGTGGAAGTAGTTCGCCGGGGTGGTCGGGATGGCCACCCGCATGTTGTCCTCGGCGCAGAGCTGGAGGAACCGCTCCGGGCGGCCGGAGGTGTGGTCCGGGCCCTGGCCCTCGTGGCCGTGCGGCAGCAGCAGGGTCACCGCGGAGCGCTGGCCCCACTTCACCTCGCCGGAGGAGATGAACTCGTCGATCACCGACTGGGCGCCGTTGACGAAGTCACCGAACTGGGCCTCCCAGGCCACCAGCGCGTTGATGTTCTCCACCGAGTAGCCGTACTCGAAGCCCATGGCCGCGTACTCGGAGAGCAGCGAGTCGTGGACGAAGAAGCGCGACCGCTCGCCGTCGGCGGTGAGCGACTTCAGCGGCAGGTAGTCCTCGCCGGTCTTGGCGTCGACCACCGAGGCGTGCCGCTGGACGAACGTGCCGCGGCGCGAGTCCTGCCCGGCGAGCCGGACGGTGACCCCGTCGTGCAGCAGCGTGCCGAACGCGATGATCTCGGCGAAGCCCCAGTCGATGCCGCCCTCGACGGACATCTTGCGGCGCCGCTCCAGCAGCTGCTGGATCCGCTTGTGCGGGGTGAAGCCCTCCGGCAGGTTGACGTGCGCCTCGCCGATCGCCTTGACCACTGCGGCGTCGGTGGCGGTGTCGACCTGCGGCTCCGGCTCCTCCTCCCGCGCCGGGCGGCTGAGCTGACGCGGGGTGGTCGCGGCGTCCCGGGTGGCCTTGAAGACCCGCTCAAGCTGCCCCTGGTAGTCGCGCAGCAGCTCCTCCGCGTCCTCCACGGTGATGTCGCCGCGCCCGATCAGCTCCTCGGTGTAGAGCTTCCGGACGGACCGCTTCGAGTCGATGATCTTGTACATCTCCGGGTTGGACATCGACGGGTCGTCGCCCTCGTTGTGCCCGCGCCGGCGGTAGCAGACCATGTCGATCACGACGTCCTTGTTGAACGCCTGCCGGTACTCGAACGCGAGCCGGGCCACCCGGACCACGGCCTCCGGGTCGTCGCCGTTCACGTGGAAGATCGGCGCCTGGATCATCCGGGCCACGTCGGTGCTGTAGAGGCTGGACCGGCTGTACTCCGGGGCGGTGGTGAAGCCGACCTGGTTGTTGACGACCACGTGCACGGTGCCGCCGGTGCGGTAGCCGCGCAGCTGGGACAGGTTGAGCGTCTCGGCCACAACGCCCTGGCCGGCGAAGGCGGCGTCACCGTGCACCGCCAGCGGCAGCACGGTGTAGCCCTCCAGCTTGAGGTCGATGCGGTCCTGCTTGGCCCGGACGATGCCCTCCAGCACCGGGTCCACGGCCTCCAGGTGCGACGGGTTCGCCACCACCGACACCTTGACCGCGTGCTCGCCGTCCGGGGTGGTGAACTTGCCGTTCTGGCCGAGGTGGTACTTCACGTCGCCCGAGCCCTGCGTGGACCGCGGGTCGAGGTGCCCCTCGAACTCGGAGAAGATCTTCTCGTACGGCTTGCCGACGATGTTCGCCAGCACGTTGAGCCGGCCGCGGTGGGCCATGCCGATGACGACCTCGTCCAGCCCGGCCTCGGCGGAGCACTCCAGCACCTCGCCGAGCAGCGGGATCAGCGACTCGCCGCCCTCCAGCGAGAAGCGCTTCTGGCCGACGTACTTGGTCTGGAGGAACGTCTCGAACGCCTCGGCGGCGTTGAGCCGGTTCAGCACGTGCTTCTGCTCGTCGGAGCTGGGCTTCTCGTACTTGCGCTCGACCCGCTCCTGGATCCAGCGCCGCTCCTCCGGGTCCTGGATGTGCATGTACTCGATGCCGACCCGGCGGCAGTACGAGTCGCGCAGCACGCCGAGGATCGACCGCAGCTTCATCCGCTGCTGGCCGGCGAAGCCGTTGACCGGGAAGACGCGGTCGAGGTCCCAGAGCGTGAGCCCGTGCTGGAGCACGTCCAGGTCCGGGTGCTTACGGATCTTGAACTCCAGCGGGTCGGTGTCGGCCATCAGGTGGCCGCGCACCCGGTACGCGTGGATCAGCTCGTGCACCCGAGCGGTCTTGTTGATCTGGCCTTCGCTGTCGACGGCCACGTCGCGCATCCAGCGCACCGGCTCGTACGGGATCCGCAGCGAGGTGAAGATGTCGTCGTAGAAGCCGCGCTCGCCGAGCAGCAGCTCGTGCATGACCTTCAGGAACTCGCCGGACTGTGCGCCCTGGATGATCCGGTGGTCGTACGTGCTGGTCAGCGTGATGACCTTGCTGACCGCGTTCTCGGCCAGGGTGGCCTCGCTCATGCCCTGGTAGGGGGCCGGGTATTCCATCGCGCCGACGCCGATGATGGCGCTCTGCCCCTGCATCAGGCGCGGGATCGAGTGCACCGTGCCGATGCCGCCCGGGTTGGTGAGCGAGATCGTGGTGCCGGAGTAGTCCTCCATGGTCAGCTCGTTGCGGCGGGCGCGCCGGACCACGTCCTCGTACGCCTGCCAGAACTGCCGGAAGTCCATCTGCTCGCAGCCCTTGATGGACGGCACCACCAGGTTGCGCGAGCCGTCCGGCTTGACCAGGTCGATCGCGATGCCCAGGTTGACGTGCTCCGGGCGGACCATCGCCGGCTTGCCGTCGACCTCGGCGAAGGAGTTGTTCATCTCCGGGTGCTCGACGACCGCGCGGACGAGCGCGTACCCGATCAGGTGGGTGAAGCTGACCTTGCCACCGCGACCGCGGGTCAGGTGGTTGTTGATCACGATGCGGTTGTCGACGAGCAGCTTGGCCGGGACGGCGCGCACGCTCGTGGCGGTCGGGACGGCGAGCGACGCGTCCATGTTCTGCACGATCTTGGCGGCGACGCCGCGCAGCGGCGTGGTGCCCGCGGCGCTCGCGGTCGGCGCCTTGGCGGCCGGCTTGGCCGGGGCGGACTTCTTGGCCGGCTCGGGCGCCTTCGCCGCCGGCTTGGCGGCGGGCTTGGCCGGAGCGGGCGCGGCCTTGGGGGCGGCCTTCGGCTCGGCCTTGGCGGACTGCGCGGTGACGGTCGCCACCGCTTCCTGCTGCTCGGCCGGCTCCGGCTTCGCGGCCGGCTTGGCCTGCCCGTCCGGGCGCGGTGTGGCGGCGCCCGGGGCCGGCCGGTAGTCGGCGAAGAAGTCGTGCCAGGCCGAATCGACGCTCGAGGGGTCGGCGAGGTAACGCTGGTACATCTCCTCGACGATCCACTCGTTCGGGCCGAAACCCGCCAGTGGGTTCTCCTGCGAAGTCTGCTGGGTCGACACGGCCGCTAATCGCCTCTTTCACGCGGTTGTGAATGTCACGGTGGCCCCCGGTGACCCCCGGTTGCCGACGCTGGGTAAACCGATGCCAAGGCTACGCCGTGCGCTGCGCGCAGGCATTCTCGCCTCCGGCTGGTGGTCCGTTTCACAGAAGATGCCAGAAGTTCGGCAAACGCTGCGTGATCCGCCGACTCCTGCTAGACGAGCGAGACCCCGGCCGATGACGTCCGTCACCGACCGGGGTCCGTCCCCGACGCGAGGTCAGGAGATGTCGCGCTTGCGGATCGTGGCCACGCCGATCGCGCCGGCCACCACCGCGTACCCGATCAGCACCAGGGCGCCGGCCCACTGCGGCGGGTTACCCGGGATGTCCGTGTCACCGCCGACCATGAGCCCGGAGGCCAGCGACGGGACCAGCAGCTGGAGCTTGTTGATCCAGTCGCCGTACCGCGCCGCGAGGAGGCTGAGGACGATGACCGCGCCGATCGCGCCGCCCAGGTAGAACAGGATGCCGGTCACGGTGGCGCCGATCTGGCTGCGGATCAGCACGCCGAGCCCGACGCCGAGCACCGACCACAGCAGGTACGCCAGGCCGTTGAGCGCGATCGCCCGCCACACGGCGCCGCTGCCGAGCTGCGAGCCGACGTCCACCGAGCTGAGGATCAGCGGCGCGGTGACCAGGTTCAGCACCGTGGTGACGAGCCAGAACAGCAGCGCCAGCACGCCGGCCGCGGCCAGCTTGGCCAGCATCACAGCGGTGCGGTGCGGCGCGGTGAGGAACGTGGTGGTCACCGTCTGGTGGAAGAACTCGCTGGTCACCACCACGATGCCCAGCAGCAGCACGATGAGCAGCCCGAAGAACTGGCCGTTCGTGTAGAGGTTGGCCGCCAGGTTGTCGGCGGCCGAGATGGCCTGCAACTGGTCGGACTGGTCGGCCGGCACCTCGCCGAAGTCCCCGCCGGCCAGCGCCTCGGTCTGCAACCAGTTGAAGAACAGCGTGAGCGCCCACAGCGCCAGGCTGATCAGCCCGAAGATCCACCAGGTGCTGGTGGTACGGATCTTGAGCAGTTCGGATCGGACCAGCGTCATCGGATCTCCGCCTTTCCGGCCGTCAGCTCCAGGAAGACCCCTTCGAGGTCGGGGCGCTCGGTGGTCAGCTCGTGCAGCTCGACCTTGGCGGCCAGCGCGACCCGGCCCACAGCCGGCGCGTCCACGCCGGTCACCAGCAGCGCGCCGTGCGGGTCGGTGTCGACGACGGCCGACTGCTCGCGCAGCGCCGCGGTCAGTTCGTCGGCCTGCGGGGTGCGCACCCGCACCCGCACGTCGTGCGTCATCGACGCCATCACCTGGTCGACCGGGCCCTGCCGGACCAGCTTGCCGGCCGCGATGATCACCACGTCGTCGGCGAGCAGCTGCATCTCGGAGAGCAGGTGGCTGGAGACCAGCACCGTCCGTCCCTCGGCGGCCAGCCCCTTGAGGAAGCCGCGCATCCAGCGGATGCCCTCCGGGTCCAGGCCGTTGGCCGGCTCGTCCAGGATCAGCACCTGCGGGTTGCCGAGCATCGCGGCGGCGATGCCGAGCCGCTGCTTCATGCCGAGCGAGTAGCCCTTGAACTTGCGCTTGGCGGCGGGCGAGAGCCCGACCAGGGCGAGCGCCTCGTCGGCGCGCTCCTTCGGCAGGCCCGCCGCAGCGCAGATCACCCGCAGGTGGTTGATGCCGGTGCGGCCCTTGTGCGCGCTGGACGCCTCCAGCACCGCGCCGACCGTACGCAGCGGATCGGGCAGGTCGGCGTACCTGCTGCCGCCGATGGTGGCCGTGCCGGCGCTCGGCGTCACCAGGTTGAGCAGCATGCGCAGCGTGGTCGTCTTACCGGCGCCGTTGGGGCCGAGGAAGCCGGTGACCCGGCCCGGCTCGACCGTGAACGACAGGTTGTCCACCGCGCGGACGGTCTTGTATTGCTTGGTCAGGCCGGACACGATGATCTGGCCGGTCCCGGCACTGGGGCGTGGCTGCCCGTCGGACATCATTCTCCTCTCCTGCCCCGGCGGGCTCGTCGCGCGCCGGTGGGGGCGCCGTTGCGGGGGCACCCGGCAACAGCCTTCCAACCCGGCGCAAGGGGGTCAATCAGGCGGGACGCGTACGCGCCGTCCTCCTCAGGGAGGAGATCACCGGGTCGGCAGCGCCACCCAGATGGCCCGGGCGCGGCCGAGCAGCGCGCCGTCCGAACCGTACAGGCTGGTGTGCACCTCGGCCTTGCGTCCCTCACCGCCGACCGCGAGGCCCGTCACCACGCACTCGTCGCCGGGCCGTGGCAGCGCCGTGACCTGCGCGGCGATCCGCCCCAGCACGTACGGCCGGCCGGGCGCGAGCACCGCCCAGCCACCCGGGCAGTCCAGCGCCGCCCACACAGTCGAGGGCACCACGTCGGCCGGCGCGCGGAACGGCGCGGCGGTCCGCCCGTCCGGCAGCCGCCCGGGGAAGATCCGCAGCCCGTCCGGGTTCGCCGGGCCGCAGACGTAGCAGCGGGGGAAGGGGTGGTCGACCAGACCGGGGTACGCCCGCGCGGCGTCGGCCGCCGTCGCCCGGTCCACCGGCGGCACCACCGCGTCGACCGGTTCGACCCGGCGTACCTGGGCGATCAGGTGTCCGTCCGGATCGCGTACCTCGCCGTCGGCGGCGGTCAGCGGCGTGTCCAGCGGCGGCGGCCGGCGCAACGTGACCTCCACCGGGCCCCGGTCGTCGATCAGCGCGGCGAAGATCCCGGCGCTCCAGCCGCCGTTGCCGGAGCCGTCCGGCCCCTGGAAGCGGGCCTCGACCAGCATGTGCACCTCCGGTTCCCCTCCGCCGGCGCCGTCGCGGGCGGTCCGCCCGGCAGCCTCGCACACGCCGGTCCCGTCCCGGCCGTCCCGGTTCGCACGCCGCCGCCGACCGGCGTTCACCGGATCGACACCCCTCATCCCGCCCGGTGGCAACCCGGGGCACCTACACAGGAGTCATGGCCGTTCTGCACGCCGCTGGCGCACCGCTCACGACCAGCGGTTACACCCTGCTGATCGCCGACGACCCGACACTGGTCGCGGCCGCGCAACGCCTGCGCCACGAGGTGTTCGCCGGCGAACTCGGCGCCACCCTGCCGACCGCCGCCACCGGGCTCGACACCGACGGGTTCGACGCGTACTGCGACCACCTGGTGGTGCTGCACGAGGGGACCGGGGAGGTCGTCGGCACGTACCGGCTGCTGCCGCCCGGCCGCACCGACCGCCGGTACGCCGACGCCGAGTTCGACCTGGGCCCGCTCGCCCCGCTCCGCGACGACCTGGTCGAGGCGGGCCGCTCCTGCGTCCACCCGGACCACCGCACCGGCGCCGTGATCAACCTCATGTGGGCCGGGATCTGCCGCTACCTGCACCTGCGCGGCGCCCGCTGGCTCGGTGGCTGCGCCTCGGTGCCGGTCGACGACGGCGGGACCGCCGCCGCGCAGGTGTGGGCCGAGGTCACCGCCCGGCACCTCGCCCCGCCGCTGCTGCGGGTCACCCCGCGCCGGCCCTGGTTCGCCGAGGCGCCCGCCGCCGACCTCGCCGCGCTCACCCCGGCGCGACGCCGGGCGCTCGTGCCGCCGCTGCTGCGCGGCTACCTGCGGCTGGGCGCCTGGGTGGCCGGCGAGCCCGCGTACGACAGGGACTTCGGCTGCGCCGACTTCTACGTGCTGTTCTCGCTGGACCGGATGAACCCGCGCTACCTGCGGCACTTCCTCGGCGAGGCCGGGTCGTGACCGCCGCCGCCGAGCCGTGGGCGGCCGGTCCGGTTGCCGGGGAGGGCCTGTGGCGGCCCGCCTCGGGCTGCGGGCCGGACTGTCTGCCGCCGCACGCCGCCCCGGACGTGTCGTGGCTGCGCCGGGCCGGGCGGCTGCTCGGCGTACTCGGAATGCTCCTGGCCGGGACGGGTCTGGTCGCGCTGCTGCCGGTGCTGCCCGCCGCCCGGGGCCGGGCCGCGTCGCGGGGCTGGGCGCGGTGGACGCTGCGTACCCTCGGGGTGCGTCTGCTGGTCCGCGGCCGGGTGCCGCGGGGGCGCGCGCTGCTGGTCGCCAACCACGTGTCCTGGCTGGACGTCCTGGCGGTGCTCGCCGTGTCGCCGGCCCGGATGCTGGCGAAGCGCGAGGTCCGGAGCTGGCCGCTGGTGGGTGCCCTGGCCGCCGCGGCGGGCACCGTCTTCGTGGACCGGTCCCGGCCGCGTGACCTGCCGACCACCGTCGCGCGGGTGGCCGGCGCGCTGCGGTCCGGGCGGTCGGTGGCGGTGTTCCCGGAGGGTACGACCTGGTGCGGCGCCGCGACGGACTGCCGCCCGAGCCGCGGCTTCCGTCCGGCGATGTTCGAGGCCGCCGTGGCGGCGGGTGCGCCGGTGGTGCCGTTGAGCCTCGGCTACCGGTACGCGGGCGACCCGAGCACGCTGCCCGCCTTCCTCGGCGAGGAGACGCTCTGGGCGTCGATGCGCCGGGTGCTCGCCGCCCGGGACCTGACCGTGTCGGTGACGGTGAGCGCCGCGCTGCACCCGGCCGAGGGCGCGGACCGCCGGGCGCTGGCCCGGATCGCCGAGGCCGCGGTCCGCCCGGCCCCGCGTCCCGTGCTCGCGACCCAGCTCGACCTGGCGGCCTGACCGCTCAGCCGTCGGAGACGCGACATAGTCGCGATAGTGTCTTGTTCAGTCGCGATGTATCGCGTTATGCTCCTCGCAACACCTGGCGTGCCGTGGGCCGGTACGCCGACGAGGGGAGCGTGTCATGGCCAGTTGGACGGTCGACAACCCGCAGCGCATCACGCTGGACGAGCCGATCACCCGGCTCGACGCCGAGCTGATCAGCGGCCGGCTGAACGTGGTCGGCGCCGACGGTCCGGCCCGGGTCGACGTGACCCGGATCAGCAGCCGGCCGCTTCTCGTCGAGGTACGCGACGGGCGGCTGACGATCCGGCACAAGCGCAAGCCCGGCCTGCTCGGCATCTTCTCCTGGTTCGGCAACCGGATCCGGGCCGAGGTGTCGGTCGCCGTTCCGCCGGACGTGCTCGCCACCCTGTCGGTGGTCAGCGGCGCGCTCGTCGCCTCCGGGCTGCGCCGGGAGACCCGGGTCGACGTCACCTCCGGGCAGGTCACGCTGCGCGGTCTGCGGGGACGCACCAGCGCGAAGGTCATCTCCGGGCCGGTCGAGGCGCTCGGCATCGGCGGCGACCTGGACCTGGAGACGGTCTCCGGTGAGCTGATCCTCGCCGACAGCGCGCCCGAGCGGGTCCGCGCGCACGCCGTCTCCGGCTCGATCACCTGCGACCTGGACAACCCGCGCGGCAGCGAGATCCGGCTCAGCGCCATCTCCGGCAGCATCACCGTGCGGGTCCGCGAGGACAGCGACCTCACAGTGCACCTGCACACCACCTCCGGCAAGATCACCAGCGGCTTCCCCCAGGTGGACGGCGGTGGGCGCGGGCTGGGCTCGATCAAGGACAGCCACGGTGTGCTCGGTGGGGGTGCGGGTAGGCTCTGGGCCTCCGCGACCTCCGGCAGCATCGCGCTGCTCGCCCGCCCGGTCGCGCCCGCCGACCATGTGGAGGACGTGCCGTGACCGCCGTGTTCAGCCACGGCCGGCTCCGGCTCTACCTGCTGAAGCTGCTCGACGACGGCCCGAAGCACGGCTACGAGCTGATCCGTCTGCTGGAGGAGCGCTTCCTCGGCCTGTACGCGCCCAGCGCCGGCACCATCTACCCGCGCCTGCAACGGCTGGAGGCGGAAGGGCTGGTCACGCACACCGCCGCGGGCGGGCGCAAGGTCTACGAGATCACCGAGGCGGGCCGCGCCGAACTGCGGCAGCGCGCCGACGAGCTGTCGACGCTGGAGAGCGACATCGGCGCCGCCGTCGAGGACCTCTCCGCGCTGGCCGGTGAGATCCGCACCGAGGTACGCGGATCGGTGCGCGACCTGAAGCGGGAGCTGCGCGAGGCGGCCCGGCAGACCCGGCAGGGCGGCTGGACGGCGTCCGCGACCACCCGGCCGGCGGGCGACGGGGGATCGGCCCGCCCGGAGGAGTCGCCGCTGCTCGCCGACTTCGACCAGCGGCTCGCCGCGTTCACCGTCGAGGTCGGGGCGCTGGTCCGGGCCCGGCGGCTCAGCGACAACCAGCTCCGTACCGCGATCCGGCTGCTCGACGGTGCGCTGGAAGGGCTGCGGCGGCTGCTCCGCTGATCTCACAGGTTGTTTCCAGGGAGCACCCAGCGCGGCCGCAGCCGGAGCACGGATGATGGGTGCCATGGCGGCTACCCAGACCGAGGCCCGGCTTCTCGTCGTCGAGGACGATCCCAACATCCTCGAACTGCTCTCCGCGAGCCTGCGCTTCGCGGGCTTCGACGTGGCCACCGCGACCAGCGGCAGCGCCGCACTCAACGCCGCCAAGGACCACCGGCCCGACCTGGTGGTGCTCGACGTGATGCTGCCCGACCTGGACGGCTTCGAGGTCATCCGGATGCTGCGCGAGGGCGGTACGCGTACCCCTGTGGTGTTCCTGACCGCGCGTGACGCCACCGACGACAAGATCCGCGGGCTCACCCTGGGCGGCGACGACTACGTCACCAAGCCGTTCAGCCTGGAGGAGCTGACCGCCCGTATCCGGGCCGTGCTGCGGCGTACCGCGACCGGTGAGCAGGCCCCGTCCCGCCTCACCTTCGCCGACCTGGAGCTGGACGAGGAGACCCACGAGGTGCACCGGGCCGGCCAGCGGGTGCAGCTGTCGCCGACCGAGTTCAAGCTGCTGCGCTACCTGATGCTCAACGCCAACCGGGTGCTCAGCAAGGCGCAGATCCTCGACCACGTCTGGAACTACGACTTCCGCGGTGACGACAACATCGTCGAGTCCTACATCTCGTACCTGCGGCGCAAGGTCGACAACACCCAGCCCCGGCTGATCCACACGCTCAGGGGAGTGGGATACGTGCTCCGCAAGCCGGCGGCGTGAACGTCGTCCACGACGCGAAGGGCAGGCTGCGCAGCGTCCCGCTCCGGCTGAAACTCGTCGCCGCGGTCCTCGCGCTCGTGGCTGTGGCGCTGGTGGTGATCAGCGGCCTGACGGCGTTCCTGCTGCGGAACTATCTGATCGGGCAGGCGGACGACCAGCTCCGCGGCGGCGCGTACACGGTGGCCAACACGCTCGACAAGGCCGGCGGCGGCGGGATCAAGATCACCATTCCGTCGGACTACGTGGCGTCCGTGATGGCGCCCGGTGAGCTGCCGGAGGAGCCGACGCGCTACGAGGGCCTGCGCGAAGAGGAACTGCCCCGGTTCCCCGCCGACTACGCGGGCTACCAGGAGCGGGTGGGCGACCCGTTCACCGTGCGCTCCGAGGACGGCCGCAGCCGGTGGCGGATGCTCTACACCGCCCTGCCCGACGGGCGGATCATCGCGCTCGGGCAGCACCTCACCGGCGTGGACTCCGCGGTCGGCCGGCTGGTCTGGATAGACCTCCTGGTCGGCGGCGCGGTGCTGATCTCGCTGGCGTCGGTGGGTGCCGGGATCGTCCGTACCAGCCTGAAGCCGCTGGTGGAGATAGAGCGTACGGCGGCCGCCATCGCCGGCGGCGACCTGACCCGGCGGGTGCCCGACCCGGAGATGGGGCGGCCGTGCCCCACCTCGGAGCTGGGCCGCCTGTCCCGGGCACTGAACGCGATGCTCGCGCAGATCGAGGCCGCGTTCACCGCGCGGGCCGCCTCCGAGGCGGCGGCACGCAGCGCCGAGATGGGCGCACGGGACGCCGCCGCGTACGCGCAGGCGTCGGAGGCGCGGGCCCGCCGGTCCGAGGAGCGGATGCGGCAGTTCATCGCCGATGCCTCGCACGAGCTGCGCACGCCGCTGACCACCATCCGGGGCTTCGCCGAGCTGTACCGCCAGGGCGCGGCGCGGGCGCCGGAGCAGACCGCCGACCTGCTGCGCCGCATCGAGGACGAGGCGTCCCGGATGGGTCTGCTGGTGGAGGACCTGCTGCTGCTGGCGCGGATGGACCGGGAACGGCCGATCGCGCTGGCCCCGGTCGAGCTGCCGGTGCTGGCGTCCGACGCGGTCGAGGCGGCCCGGGTGGTCGCCCCGGACCGGCGGATCGAGCTGGAGCGGGAACCGGGCGCCGGGCCGCTGGTGGTGCTCGGCGACGACGCGCGCCTGCGCCAGGTGATCGGCAACCTGATGACGAACGCGCTCACCCACACGCCGCCGGACACCTCGGTGACGCTGCGGCTGCGGGCCGAGGCGGGCAACCTCGCCGTGGTGGAGGTGGCGGACACCGGTCCCGGCCTCACCCCGGAGCAGGCCGAGCGGGTCTTCGAGCGGTTCTACCGTGTGGACGCCGCCCGTACCCGCCGGGCCGGCGGGCCGATCAGCACCGGCCTCGGCCTGGCCATCGTGGCCGCGCTCGTCGCCGCGCACCACGGCACCGTCGAGGTGGCGGAGACACCGGGCGGAGGGGCGACCTTCCGGGTGAAGCTGCCGCTGCTGCCCGAGGAGCCCGAGCCCGGCGAGTGACATTCAGAAAACTTCCAGGCGGATTACAGGCTGGTGACAGTGCTACGGGGAAAGCTGATGGCATGACCGACCACGAGACCGATCCGCAGCGGTCGCCGGCCCCCGCCGACGCCGAGCCGTCGCACCACACCGCCGAGCTGCCCCGCGTCGAGAGCGGGACGTCGGACTCCTCCAGCACCCCGGCCGCGGCGTCGGTTCCGGCCGACTCCCCGGCCGCCGGAACCAGCACGCCCGCCGGGCACACGAACCCGGCGGAGAACGCCGGAAACACCGCGCCCGCCGGGCCGTACCCGCCGCAGCCGGCGACGCCGTCCGCGCCGCCGTACCCGGCCTCGGGGCAGCCGCACCCCTGGTACGGGCAGCAGCACCAGCAGGGCGGCTGGAACCAGCAGACCGCCGCGGGCTACCCGTCCACGCAGCACGGTGGGCCGGTGCCGTCGTACCAGGCACAGCCGTACCAGACGCAGCAGGGATACCAGTCGTACCAGCCCGGGCAGCCGATGCCGCAGTGGGGCCCGCAGCAGCCGGCACGCCCCAGCCGGGCCGGGAAGTTCGTCGGCGCGGGCGCGCTGGCGCTGGTCCTGATGCTCGGCTCCGGCGCGGCCGGTGGCGCGCTCGCCCTCGCGCTCGACGGGGACGGTCCCACCCGCACCTACTCCGCCGCGCCGGTGATCAACAGCGCCGACCTGCCCAAGATCGCGGCCTCCGTCCAGGACAGCATCGTCACGATCATGACGAACAGCGGTGAGGGCTCCGGGGTGATCCTCAGCGCCGACGGGTTCGTGCTCACCAACAACCACGTCGTCGCCGGCGCCGGCGGCGACACCGTGCGGGTGGTCTTCGCCGACGGCAAGAGCGCCTCCGCGAAGATCGTCGGCACCGACCCGAAGACCGACCTCGCTGTGGTCCAGGCCAGTGGCGTCAGCAACCTGAAGGCGGCCAAGTTCGGCGACAGCGACGCCATGCAGGTCGGTGACCAGGTGCTCGCCCTGGGCAGCCCGCTCGGCCTCCAGGGCTCGGTCACCGCCGGCATCCTCAGCGCCCGCGACCGCACCATCCAGGCGGGGGAGGGCGGCCAGCAGAACCCGCAGCAGGGCGCCAGCTCGATCTCCGGCCTGCTCCAGACCGACGCCCCGATCAACCCGGGCAACTCCGGCGGCGCGCTCGTCAACACCCGGGGCGAGGTGATCGGCATCAACACCGCCATCGCCACCGCCGGGCAGGGCAGCACCGGAAACATCGGCGTGGGCTTCGCCATCCCGAGCAACAAGGCCAAGAACGTGGCCGAGAAGCTCCAGCGCGGCGAGAAGATCAGCCACCCCTCGCTCGGGGTGAGCGTGAACGGCGCCGAGGACGGCGGCGCGCTGGTCGCCGCGGTCACGCCCGGCAGCCCCGCCGAGAAGGCCGGGATCCAGCGCGGCGACGTGATCACCAAGTTCGGCGACAAGGTGATCAACGACTCGAACGACCTGGTCGGCGCCGTGCAGGCCGGCAAGGTCGGTGACCGGGTCGAGGTGCAGTACAAGCGAAACGGATCCACCGAGAACGCAACCGTGACGCTCGCCGAGACGTCATAGTCCCGAGGACCTGCCTCCCTCCCGGGCGGCGGGTGACGGAGCCAAGGGGGTTGGCTCCGTCACCCGCCGCCCCTCCTCGTTTCTCACCCGGTACGGGTGAGCGCGCCTCACCCGTACCGGCGGGAGGGTCGGGGCATGACCACCACGTCCGCCGTGCGCACCGACCAGCAGATCCAGCGCGACGTCCTCGCCGAACTGGACTGGGACGCGCAGACCCGGGCCACCGAGGTCGGCGTGACAGTCGCGCGGGGCGTCGTGACGCTCACCGGCCAGGTGGACAGCTACGCCCGGCGGTGGGCCGTCGAGCGCTGCGCCCACCGGGTACGCGGCGTCCGGGCGGTCGCCAGTGACCTGGCGGTCGACCTGCCCGCCACGGACCGGCGTACCGACGCCGACATCGCGATCGCTGCGAGCCGGGCGCTGGAGTGGGACAGCTTCGTGCCCGCCGAGCGGCTGGACGTGACCGTCGCCGACGGCTGGATCATGCTGCGCGGCGAGGTCGAGTTCGGCTTCCAGCGCCGTACCGCCGAACGGGAACTGCGCCGGCTGCGCGGCGTACGCGGGGTGACGAACCTGGTCGAGGTGCGGCCGCCGACCCCGCCGAGTGACGAGCAGAAGCGGATCGACCTGCGCCGCCTGCTGCTGCGGCGTACCGGGACCGAGCGGATCGACGCCCGGGTCGACGGCGACACGGTGGTGCTCGACGGTGTGGTGAGCGCCTGGTGGCAGCGGGAGGACGCGGAACGGGCCGCCTGGGCGCTGCCCGGCGTACGGGAGGTGCACGTCGGGATCGTGGTGTCCGGCTGACCGCCCGTCGTTTACCGCGGGCCGGGCCGGGAACCCGCGCGCAGCGGGGTACGCCGGGGACCGACGGGGAGGACTCGTGGCCGTGAACCAGCAGTCCTCGGAGCGCGCGTGGGCCGGGCCGTTGCGGATCGCCATGGTGGTGCCGCCGTGGCTGTCGGTGCCGCCGCCCGGCTACGGCGGGCTGGAGACAGTGGTGGCGGGGCTCGTCGACGCGCTCGTCGACAGGGGGCACCGCGTCACGCTGTTCGGCGCCGGGACCGAGCACGGCACCGCCGCCGACTTCGTCTCCACCTGCGACGACCTCCAGTACGAGCGGATGGGCGAGTCGCTGCCCGAACTGGCGCACCTGGCCCACGTGGACCGCCTGGTCGACCCGGCCGACTTCGACCTGATCCACGACCACACCACGATCGGCCCGATGGTGGCCGGCCGCCGCCGCGTGCCCACTGTGGCCACCGTGCACGGCAACCCGGTCGGCGAGTACGGCACTGTGCTCGGCAACACCGACCGGGGTGTGGGCCTGATCGCGATCTCGCACGCCCAGCGCCGGGCCAATCCGGGGCTGCCCTGGGCGGGCACCGTGCACAACGCGATGCCGCTGCGGGACATCCCCCGCAAGCGCAGCCCGGGCGCGGGCCCGGTGCTCTGGCTGGCCCGGTTCAGCCCGGACAAGGGCCCGGACGTGGCGATCGCGGCCTGCCGGGCGGCCGGGCTGCCGCTCACGCTCGCGGGCAAGTGCAACGAGCCCGCTGAGCGCCGCTACCTGGAGCAGGTGGTCCGGCCGCTGCTCGGCGACGACGTGACGCCCGTGGTGAACGCGGATCGGGTGACCGCGCTGCGGCTGTTGCTGGACGCCCGCTGCCTGATCATGCCGATCCAGTGGGCGGAGCCGTTCGGCATGGTGATGGTGGAGGCGATGGCGACGGGTACGCCGGTGGTGGCGCTGGGCCGGGGCGCGGTGCCGGAACTGGTCCGCGACGGGGTGACCGGTTTCGTCTGCGACCACCCGGGCGAGCTGCCGGCGGCGTTGCGGGCGGCGGCGGACCTGGACCCGGCGGACTGCGTGGCGCACGTGGCGGAGAACTTCTCGGTGGAGCGGATGGCCGCCGACTACGAGGCGGTCTACCGGGGCTTCCTGGCCGCGCGGGCGCCCGCACGGGCACAGCGGGCGGTCGCGCCGGTCGTGGCCGGCTGACCCGTCAGGTCTGCCCGGCTACGAGTTCCGCCGCGGCGGCGTCGAGTCGCCGCGCGTACCCGGGGCTGATGCTGCCCTCGCGGCGACGCTCGTCGATCTTGCCACGGAGCCGGTCCACGGCGGCTGTCACCTCGCCCTCGCCGTTCGCGGCGACCGCGTTGCGCAGCAGGTTGCGCAGGTCCACCCCGACGTCCTCGCGGATCTGGCCCTCGGTCAGCCCGGCCTCGATCAGCCCGTCCACCCGTTCGGCGGCGTCGGCCTGACCGGCGGCCGGCGGGCGCACGCCGCCGGTCGGCGGCAGAGTGGTCGGCCCGGCCGGCGGCGTGGTGGCCGGCTCCTCGGTCACCGTCGGTTCGGCGGGCGACGGCTGCACCGGCCCGGCGGTCGGCAGCACCCGGGGGCCGGCGGGCCGGTCCGGCGTCAGCGCGGACGCCAGCAGCGCCGCCGCGGCGACCACAGTCACGCCGACTGCGGCCAGCGTGAGGGTCCGCCGCCGGCCCGGAACCGGCTGTGCGGCGGGATCCTGCCCCGGCTCCGGGATCGGCTGCGCCGCGGGGGCCTGGCCCGGGGTCGGCGGCCCCGCCGGTTCCGGGCCGGCCGGCGGCGGGGAGGTCAGCGCGGGCAGCGTCATGGTCGGCGCCAGCATGGTGGCCGCCTGCGGGTCGGCGGGCAGCATCTGGTCGCGCAGCACGGCGGCCACCCGGTGCGCGGTGGGCCGGCGACGCGGGTCGCGGGCCAGGCAGCGCAGGCAGATGTCAGCGACCGGCCCGGGCAGGCCCGGTACGTCGTCCAGTGTGGGCTCCGGACAGTCCGCGAGCGCCGCGCTCAGTTGTTCCCAGGTCTCCGCCGGGTACGGGGGGTGCCCGGTCAGCGTCTCGAACAGCAGCACGCCGAGCGAGTACACGTCGGTGGCCGGCTGGGCGGGCGCGCCGTCGAGCCGCTCCGGGGCCACGTACGCCGGGGTGCCGAACGTGCCGCCGTCCTCGTCGTCGTCCGGCGTGCCGATCCGGGTGGCGATGCCGAAGTCGAGCACCTTCGCGCCGGTGCCGGTCATCATCACGTTGGCCGGGGTCACGTCGCGGTGCACGATGCCGAGCCGGTGCGCCGCGGCCAGCGCCTCGGCCACCTGCGCGCCCGTCTCCACCGCCGCCGGCCAGGGCAGCGGCCCCTGGGTCAGCAGGTGTTCCAGCTCCTCGCCGCTGAGCAGTTCCATCACCACGAACGAGGTGATGGAGCCGTCCGGGGCCACCGTCTCGCCGTAGTCGTGCACGGCGGTGACGTGCGGATGGTCGAGCTGGGCGGCCGAGCGGGCCTCCTCGCGCACCATGTCGCGGAACCGCGCGTCGGCGGCGAGCGAGGGGGCGAGCACCTTCACCGCCACCACCCGGTCGAGCACCTCGTCGCGGGCACGCCAGATCACCGACATGCCACCGGCACCGATCCGGTCGATGAGCCGGTACCGCCGGGCCAGCAGACGGCCGGCCTGGAGTGTCGCCATCAGCTCGCACCTGCCTGGGCTCGGGAGCGCTATCAGGTTGCGGGAATGTGTCTGACCTGTCAACAGTCGTCCCGTTGACGATCGCGCTGTGTCATAGCCCGGGCGGCGTCGCGTGACGCTCCCACCTCGGTCGGGGCGGCCACCCGGCCGGGTGTGGGCCGCGTGCCAGGATGAACGGCATGGCAGCAGGTCCGGTGGCGTTCGTGCTCGGCGGCGGGGGAGTGCTCGGCGCGGTCGAGGTGGGCATGCTGCGTGCCCTGTTCCGCGCCCGGATCAGACCCGACCTCGTGCTGGGTACGTCGATCGGCGCGGTCAACGGCGCCCTGGTCGCCGCCGACCCGACCGAGGCGGTCACCGACCGGCTGGTCCGGCTCTGGGCGTCGCCCGAGGCCAGCGAGGTGTACGGCGACTCGGTCGCCCGGCAGCTGCGCCGGTTCGCGGCACGTACCCACCTGCACTCGCCCCGCCCGCTGTACCGCCTGCTGGAGAGCGCGCTGGGGGAGGACACCACGTTCGCCGACCTGGCCGTGCCGTTCCGCTGCTGCGCCGCGAACATCGAGCGCGCGGCCGAGCACTGGTTCCACACCGGACCGCTGGTGCCGGCGGTGCTCGCCTCCGCCTCGGTGCCCGGGCTGCTGCCCCCGGCCCAGCTCGACGGCCAGCACTACATCGACGGCGGGGTGGTCAACTCGATCCCGGTCGGCGAGGCGGTGCTGCTCGGCGCGAAGCAGATCTTCGTGCTCCAGGTGGGCCGGATCGAACGCGAACTGACGCCGCCGCGCCGCCCCTGGGAGATCGCCCAGGTGGCGTTCGAGATCGCCCGCCGGCACCGGTTCGCGCGGGAGATGGCGGCGCTGCCCGAGGACGTCGAGGTGCACGTGCTGCCCACCGGCGGGCTGGAGCCGCGCGACGACAGCCCGTGGGCGTACCGGGACACGGCGGCGGTGGGACGGCGGATCAGTCGCGCGTACACTGCCTCCCGCCGATACCTGGACACCGCGCTGGAGCGCTGAATGCCGCTGCCACCCCGCTGGCTACGCCGGCTGGTGCTCGCCCCTGGTGTGGTGCTGCTGGCCTTCTTCGTGGTGACCACGCTGCCGGCCTGGGCGCTGCTGGCGCTCGCCGCGTCCCCGCTGGTGCCGGGACGGCTGCGCCCGCTGCGGCTGCTCTGGATCGGCACCGTCTACCTGGTCTGGGACGCCGCCGCGCTGCTCGCCCTGTTCCTGCTCTGGCTCGCCTCGGGCTTCGGCGCGTACAAACGCGCGCCGGCCTTCCAGCGGGCCCACTACCTCCTGGCCGGGTGGTTCCTGCGGATCATGTTCTGGCAGGCCCGGTGGACGCTGCGGCTGAGCATCGACGTGGTCGGCACCGACCCGGACACCGCCCTGCCGGGCCGTCCCGAACTCGTGGTCTGCCGGCACGCCGGGCCGGGCGACTCGTTCATCCTGATCCACGCGCTGGTGAACTGGTTCAGGCGGGAACCCCGGATCGTGCTCAAGGAGACCCTCCAGTGGGATCCGGCCATCGACGTGCTGCTCAACCGGTTGCCCAACCGGTTCATCGCGGCCGGGCCGGACGGGCGGGAGTCGGTGGTGCGGCAGATCGGGCACCTGGCCACCGGCCTGGACGACGACGACGCCTTCGTGATCTTCCCGGAGGGCGGCAACTTCACGCCGTCGCGGCGGCTGCGCGCGATCGACCGGCTGCGGTCGCTCGGCCTGGAACGGATGGCGCGGCGCGCCGAGCGGCTGCGGCACGTGCTCGCCCCGCAGCCGGGCGGGCTGCTCGCCGCGCTCGACGCCGCGCCGGACGCCGGCGTGATCTTCGTGGCGCACACCGGCCTGGACCAGATGCTCACCGTCGCCGACGTGTGGCGCGAGCTGCCGATGGACAAGCGGATCGTGATGCGGTTCTGGTCGGTGCCGCCGGAGGAGATCCCGGCCGGCAAGCAGGAACGCATCGACTGGCTGTTCGACTGGTGGGCCCGCATCGACACGTGGATCGCCGCCAACCGCAACGGCGCGGCCGACACCTGACCGATTCCCCCGCGCCTGCTCGGCGTGGCGGCGGTACGCCACGTAGGGTGCGCTGGTGGATCAGATCTGCGTGGTGACGACTGTGGTGGACGCCCGCGGGGTCGCGGACGTGCTGGCGGCAGCGGCCGTCGCCGGCCGGCTGGCGGCCTGCGCCCAGGTCGGTGGCCCGGTGGACAGCACCTACTGGTGGCAGTCGGCGATCCAGACCACCGCCGAGTGGCAGGTGCGGTTCAAGACCGCGCCGGACCGGGTGGACGCCCTGGTCGACCAGCTCCGCGCCAACCACCCGTACGAGGTGCCGGAGATCCTGGTCAGCCGGGAGGACAGCGGCAACCCCGGCTACACCGCCTGGGTACACGAGCAGACCCGGCCCTAGGTACTCCTACTCTGTCGGTCCGCTCCGCCGCTGACGAAGCTGGCGGGGTGGAGAACACCGGCTACCCCTGCCCCGGTTGCGGCGCCCCGGCCGACCTCGTCGCCGGATGCCGCGCCTGCGGCCGTCCGCCCTACCCGCCCGCCGCCGAGGTTGTCCGGCTGGACCGAGAGATCACCGAGCTGGTGCCGCGCGTCGAGGCGGCCCGGCTGACGTACCAGGATCTGTCCGGCCGGCTGGTCACGGCCCGGCAGCGGCGGGCGGTGCTGGCGGCCCGGATCCGGCAGGAGATCCCCGCGCCGCGCGCCGCCGGTCCCGCGCCGCTCCCGGCGCCGGCGCCGCCGCGTCAGCTTCCGCCCACCCCCGTCGCGGTACGCCCCGGCGGCGCGGAGACCTCCACCCGCGCGGTCCAGGGCCTGCTGTTCGTCCTCGGTGGCCTGCTGCTCGGCACCGCCGCCGTGGTGTTCACCGCCGTCGCCTGGAGCACGTTCGGGGTGGCCGGCCGGGCGCTGATCCTGCTCGCCGTCACCGCGCTGGCCCTGGTCGCGCCGCTCGTCGCCCGGGCCCGCGGGCTGCGCGGCACCGCCGAGACGCTCGCCTCGGTGGCGCTGCTCCTGGTGGTCCTGGACGGATCCGCCGCCTGGTCGGTGGACCTGTTCGGGGTGACCGGCCTGCCCGGCAGCCGGTACGCGGCGCTGGTGGCGGCGGGCAGCGCCGCGGTGGCCGCCGGTTACGCGCTGGTCAGCCGCCTCACCGCACCCTGGTTCGCGGCGTGGCTGCTCGCGCAGCCGGTGCTGCCGCTGGCCGCTGCCGCGTTCCGGCCCACCGCTGCCGGCTGGGCGCTGGTGCTGACCGCCGTGGCGCTCGGTGACCTCGCGGTCGTGGTCGTGCTGCGCCGCCGTACCTCCGGCAATCGCACGGCGCTGGTGGCCGGGCGGGTGCTGGGCTGGACCGGGCACGGCACGGCGCTGGTCCTGGCGGCCGGCTGCGCGCTGGTGCCGCTGGCGGTCGGCCACGCGGCGGGCACGCCGCTGCTGGCCGGCGGTCCGCTGCTGGTGGTGGCGCTGGCGCTGGTCGCCGGCGGGCTCGCCGCGGGTGGCCGCCTCTGGCGCGCGACGGCCACCGGGCTGCTGGTGCCGGTGCTCGCGGTCGCACTGATCCGGCCGGTCGCCGAGTGGCGGTCCGGGCTGCTGCTGCTCGCCGCCGGCCTCGTGGTGGCGGCGCTCGCCGGTGCGGTCCGGGCGTTGCCGGCGCCGGTCCGGACCGGTCCGCTCGTGGGCGCGCTCGCCGTGGCCGCCGCGCTGGGCCAGGTGGCGGTCGTGCTCACCGGCCTGGTCGGCGCGTCCACCGCGAGCGTCGGCTTCCCGGCCTGGCAGGGCGGCCGGGACGTGCCGGTCCCGTCCTGGGGCTGGCAGCTTCCGGTGGCCCTGCTGCTGACCGCCGGGGCGGTCGCGCTGCTGACGCCCCGGGCCGTCCGGCCGCTCGCCGGCGTGGCCGCCGCCGGTCTGGTCGCCCTCGCCGCGCCGGCCGTGACGGCGACGCCGTGGCCGCTGGTGCTGGTCGTGGACCTCGCGACGGCCGCCGCGCTGCTGCTGGCGGCGGTGGCCCGGCCGCGTGGAGGGCGGGTCGTCGTGCCGGTCACCGCGTCGGCCGGGGCGGTACTGCTCGGGCACGCGCTGCTCGTCGGCTGCGCCGCCCCGGGCGGGGCCGTGGCCGTGCTCGCCGTCACGGCGGTGCTCGGCGCGGCGCTCGCCGCGCTGGGCCGGCGTGGACAGGGCGCGCAGCCGGTCGTCGGCGGCGTCGCGCTGGCCGTTTCGCTGCTCGCCGTACCGGCGGGCGTGGCGGTTGCGCTGCTCGGCCTCGGCGCGCCGGCCTGGTGGCAGCTGCGCGGCGCGACCGCCGCCGTCGTGGTGCCGGTCGTCGTCGTCCTCGCCGTCCGTCGCCTGTGGACCGACCTGAGCGGGTACGCCTCGACGGGGCTCGCCGTCGCGCTCGCCGGGGTCGGCCTCGGGCCGCTCGTCGCGCCGGGCGGGGAACCGGTGGCGCCGTACGCAGCGGTGGGGGTGCTGCTGGCGCTCGCCGCCGGGGCCGGCTCCCGGCCGGCGGTCGCGCTGCGCGCGGTCGGCGCCGTGCTGGCCGCCATGGCGTTGCTGGCCGTGTCCCCGGTGGTGCTGACGTTGCTCGTGGACCTGCCGGTGCAACCCTGGTCCGGGGTGCCCGCCGCCGCGGCTGCCTCCGCCGGGACCGCCCGCGCCGGGCTGGTGCTGCTGCTCCTGGGCGTCGCCGCCGGGGCGTACGCCGCCACGGACCGCCGCGTCGCCTGGTGGCTCGCCGCGCTGCCGTTCGGCGCTGTCGCGCTGCCGGTGCTGGCGGAGGCGGCCGGTGCGCCCTGGCCGGTGGTGCCGGCGGTCGCGTTCGGCGTCGGGTTGGCCGCGCTGCTGGTCGTCGCGCTCACCGGCGCGCGCCCGGTGGTGCTCGTGCCGCTCGGGGCGGTGCTGGCCGTACCCGGGTTCGGTGGCCTGCTCGCCACCCGGGCGGGGACGCTCGCCGCACTCGGGGCGCTGGTGGTGGCCGGTGCCGTGACCGGGGCGGCCGGGCGGCCGACTGTGGTCCGGATCGCGGGGTGGCTGGGCGCGGTCGGGACTGCCACCGGGTTCGCGGTCACCGCGTCGCTGGCGGCGGGGCTGCCGCTGCGTACCGCGGCGTTCGCCGCCCTGGCCGTCGCGGCGGTGACGCTGCACGCGGCGCCGCTGCTGCGCGTGGTCCGAGGGCCGGGCGGCGTCGGCGCGGGGCTGGCCGGTGCGTGGGCGCTGGAGGCGGCGGCGCAGGCCGTGGCGCTGCTCGCGCTGCTGCTCACCGGTGGCTCGCTGCGGTACGCGGCGGCGGTCTGCGTGCTGTGGGGTGTGGCCGTCGCGGTCCGGGTGCCGCGCCGGGGCGAGTCGCCGGCCGGGCGTCGCGTGCTGGCGGCGGTGGCCGCGGGCAGCGAGCTGGTCGGCGGGTGGCTGCTGCTCGCCGCGGGCGGGGTGGTCGTGCTGGAGGCGTACACGCTGCCGGCGGCGGCGCTCGCCCTGGGTGCCGGGCTGCTGGCGCTGCGGCGCCGGCCCGGGCTGACCAGCTGGCTGGCGCTCGGTCCGGGACTCGGTGCGGCGTTCCTGCCGAGCCTCGTGTCGGTGCTGGTGTCAGGTGAGCCGCAGCCGTGGCGGCGGCTGGCGCTCGGCGCGGCGGCGCTCGCCGTCGTGCTCGGCGGGGCGGCCCGGCGCTGGCAGGCGCCAGTGGTGCTGGGCGCGGCCACGCTGGTGCCGCTGGCGCTGCACGAGCTGGCCCGGGGCTGGGACCTGCTGCCCCGCTGGATCTTCCTGGGCCTCGGCGGGCTGCTGCTGATCGGGCTGGCCGCCACCTACGAGCGGCGCCGGCGCGACCTGGTCCGGCTGCGCGACGCCGTCGCCCGGCTCGGCTGACCCGGCGGGGATGCGGCCCGGGCGGGAGACGATCCCGCCCGGGCCGATCCGTTCGCCTCACCTGATCGGCGAACCACCGTCGACCGGGATGGTGTGGCCGTGGATGAAGGACGCGTCGTCGCTGGCGAGGAAGCAGACCGCGCGGGCGATCTCGTGCGGCTCGCCGTACCGGCCGGCGGGCGCCTGCATGGTCAGGTCGTAGAACGGGAAGTCGCTGGTGATCTCCGCGCCCTCGAAGGCGGCGGTCTTGATCACGCCGGGGCCGATGCCGACCGCGCGGATGCCCTGGTGGCCGTAGTCGTAGGCGATCTGCTTGGTCAGCCCGATGACGCCGTGTTTGGCGGTGGTGTACTCCGCGCCGACCTCGCTGGCGACCACGCCGGACGCCGACGACACATTGATCACGACGCCCTTGCCACGCTCCAGCATGTGCGGCAGCGTGGCCTTGGTGGCGAGGAAGACGCCCTTCAGGTCGACCTCCATGACGCGGTCCCACTGGCTGTTCTCGATCTCCAGCAGCGGCACGTACGCGCCGAACACGCCGGCGTTGTTCACCAGCACGTCGATGCGCCCGTACGCGTCGAGGGCGGCGCTCACCATGGCGCGCACCGAGTCCTCGTCGGTGACGTCGGCCGCCACCGCCACCGCGTCGCCGCCGGCTTCCTTGACGCGCATGACTGTCGCCTCGGCGCGTTCCAGGGAGAGGTCGGAGACGACCACCTTCGCGCCCTCGGCGGCCAGCTCGACGCACATGGACATGCCGAGTCCGGAGCCCACCTGGTCGGGGCTGAAGCCGCCGCCCGTCACCAACACCACCTTGTCCGTCAATCCACGCACCGCGCTGTCTCCCGTCTGTCGACGACCGTGCAGCCCGCCTATCGGCCGTTCGGCTGAGTGGTACTCATCTTTACGTACAGATTAGCTGGTCAGAGCGGGTGCGCCCACCGTCGTGAGGGCTCGCTGCGGTGTGACGAAGATCGTTTGCGCCGCGCCGGCCCGGAGAGGTAGGGCCAGCACCACCTCCGAGCCGGGGGTCTGCGGGATTACCCACGGCGACGGTCATCGCCAGAATCGGTGACGGAGAGTCGCGTACGGAGCGTGGCTCGCGGCATCGGGGGCGACATGACCACTTCCACGTCGACGGAACCCGCGGCACGGCGGGGCAGCGACTACGCGCGGCTGTCCCGCCGGATCGCCGAGGCGGGACTGCTCGAGCGGCGGCCCGGCCGGTACGCGCTGCGGATCGCGCTCACGCTCGGCGCGTTCCTGGCCGGCTGGATCGTGGTGGCGCTCGTCGGTGACTCGTGGTGGCAGGTGCCGCTGGCGGTGGTGATGGCGGTGGCCACCACGCAGGTGGCGTTCCTCGGCCACGACGCCGGGCACCGGCAGATGTTCCGTCGGCGCGGGCCGAGCGAGGCGGCCGGACTGGTCGCCGGCAACCTCGCGGTCGGGCTCAGCTACGGCTGGTGGGTGGACAAGCACAACCGGCACCACGCCAACCCGAACCACACCGACGAGGACCCGGACGTCGGCGCGGGCGCGCTGGTCTGGACGTACGAGCAGGCGACGGCGACGCGCGGCCTGAGCCGGTGGATGGCCCGCCGCCAGGCGTGGCTGTTCTTCCCGCTGCTGCTGCTGGAAGGGCTGGCGCTGCACGTGGCGAGCGTGCAGGCGCTCGTCGGCCGGGAACCGGACGGGCGGTGGCGGGTGCCGATGCGGCACCGGGCCGTGGAGGCGCTGCTGCTCGCCGCGCACGCCGCCGGCTACCTCGGGCTGCTGTTCGCGGTCATGTCACCGGCGAAGGCGCTGCTGTTCGTCGCCGTGCACCAGGGGCTGTGGGGCCTCTACATGGGCTGCTCGTTCGCGCCGAACCACAAGGGCATGCCGATGCCCACCGCCGACGACGAGCTGGACTACCTGCGCAAGCAGGTGCTGACCTCACGCAACGTACGCGGCGGCCGGTTCGTCGACCTGGCGCTGGGCGGGCTCAACTACCAGATCGAGCATCACCTGTTCCCGAACATGCCGCGCGCCAACCTGCGCCGGGCCCGGCCGCTCGTGATGGCGTACTGCGCCGAGCAGGGCGTCCCGTACGCGGAGACCGGGCTGTTCGAGTCGTACCGGCAGGCGCTGGTGCACCTGCACGACGTGGGCCGGCCGCTGCGCGCGGCCTGAGCGCGGCGGGCCGGGCGGGGGCGAGCGGCGCCCGCCTGGTGGCGTGCGCCCCTTTCGGGAGTGCGCCGCCACGCTGCCGCCGGGGGTGGCCGGTAGGGTCGTCGCATGGTGGAGGACGCGCCGCGGTGGTGGCGCGCGGCGCGGCGGGCCGACCGGCCCCGGCCGCGTCACGGGACGACATCGTGCGGAGCTGCGGCATGAGATTCGAGATCAGCAAGGTGCTCGACGCCATCGAGGGTCGGGTCTGCACCGATCCGTCGCTGGCCCGGGCCGTGGTCGACCTGGCCGAGGTGATCCGCTGGCAGAACCTGGACGGCGGCCGTCCGGCCAGCCTGCTGCGACTCGGCATGGTGATCGACGCGCTGTCCCGGCAGATCGGCGAGGACAGCGTCCCGGTCTACGCGATCGTGCACCGGGCGCTGCTGTCCGACGCCGACCTGACCTCCAACGAGCGGATGGTGGTGCGCCGGTGGGCCGACGACGGTCTGGTGGAGGTGCTCGACCAGCCCGGTGACCGGATGCTGGAGGTGGCCGACCTGCTCGGCCTGCCGGTGCTCACCCGGGCGCGGCTGGACGGGCTCGTCGGGCGGTACCCGTGGGTCGCGCAGGCGGGCCGGGTGCTCGCCCCGGTGCCCGGCGCCGGCGGGCCGGTGTTCATCGCGCACGTCGGCGGCGGCCAGGACCCGGCCGCCGGCAGTCGCTCACCCGCGGGCGTCAAGGTGCTCTCCCGGAAGTGGCGCTGCCCCGAGCCGGGCTGCGCGCTGTTCGGCGGCGGTGGGGGCGGTGGCGCCTTCGCCGACCTGGCCGCCGTGGACCGGGTGCCGGCCGAGCAGCCGCCGCCCACGCTGCGTACCGGCGCGCCGACCTGCCCCCGGCACGGCGCACGGCTCTCCGACGCCGGCCCGCGCCCACGTACCGCTGTGCTCGCCGTGCGCATCGGCGGTCTGGTCCGCAAGCGGTTCGTGCTCACCGAGACCGAACCGGTGGCGATCGGCCGGGCACCGGACGGCCCGGGTGGGGTGACGCTCGGCCAGTGGCTCAACGACGAGGCCCGGCGCTGGATCAGCCGCAGCCACATCCGGCTGGAGCTGCGGGTGGGCGAGGTGGTTGTCACCGACACCAGCACCAACGGCTCCGGCGTACGCCCCGGTGGTTCGATGGCCGAGCACGAGCGGATCGCGCTGGCGCCGCAGCAGTCCCGGGTGCTCGCCGAGAGCGACCTGATCGAGCTGTACCCGGGCGTGCAGGTGGGCCGCGCCGACGACATGAGCAGCGACGCGAAGTACACCCCGAACTCGGTGATGGCCGAGGCGCCGACCATGGCGATGCGGCTGCCGCGTCCCTGACGGGCACGTGCGAAGGCGCCGGGACCGTCGCGGTCCCGGCGCCTTCTCGCGTACGGAGTCGGTCGCGTACGGCCTCAGCCGGCCAGGACTGCGGCGAGCTGCGCCACCGCGTGGTCGATCTCGTCGGCGGTGATCACCAGCGGCGGGGCGAGCCGGATGGTCGAGCCGTGCGTGTCCTTGGCCAGCACGCCCCGCTCCATCAGCCGCTCGCACGCCTGCCGGCCGGTCATCAGCTCCGGGTCGATGTCCAGCCCGGCCCACAGCCCGCGCCCGCGTACCGCCACCAGGCCCTTGCCGATCAGGCCGCGCAGCCCGGCGTGCAGCCGCTCGCCCAGCTCGGCCGAGCGGCGCTGGAACTCGCCGGTGGCGAGCAGCCGGACCACCTCGGTCGCGACCGCGCAGGCCAGCGGGTTGCCGCCGAACGTCGAGCCGTGCTGGCCCGGCTGGAGCACACCCAGCACGTCGCGGTTCGCCGCCACCGCCGACACCGGCACGATGCCGCCGCCGAGCGCCTTGCCCAGCAGATACATGTCCGGCTCGACGCCCTCGTGCTCGCAGGCGAACGTCGCGCCGGTACGTCCCAGACCCGACTGGATCTCGTCGGCGACGAACAGCACGTTGCGCTCGGTGCAGACCCGGCGCACACCCGGCAGGTAGCCCTCCGGCGGCACCACGACGCCCTGCTCACCCTGGATCGGCTCCAGCAGCACGGCCACCGTGTTCTCGTCGATCGCCGCGGTCAGCGCGTCCAGGTCGCCGTAGGGCACCACTGTGAAACCCGGGGTGTACGGCCCGAAGTCGGCGCGCGCGTCCTCGTCGGTGGAGAAGCTGACGATGGTGGTCGTACGGCCGTGGAAGTTGCCCTCCGCCACCACGATGTTGGCCTGGCCCGGCGTGACGCCCTTGACCTGGTAGCCCCACTTGCGGGCCACCTTGATGCCGGTCTCCACCGCCTCGGCGCCGGTGTTCATCGGCAGCACGAGGTCCTTGCCGCACAGCGCGGCCAGCTCGCGGCAGAAGTCGGCGAACTGGTCGTGGATGAACGCGCGGCTGGTCAGCGTGAGCCGGTCGAGCTGCGCGTGCGCGGCCTCGATCAGCTTCGGGTGCCGGTGGCCGAAGTTCAGCGCCGAGTATCCCGCCAGGCAGTCCAGGTAGCGGCGGCCGTCCACGTCGGTCAGCCAGGCGCCCTCGGCCGACGAGATCACCACGGGCAGCGGGTGGTAGTTGTGCGCCGTGTGACGCTCCGCGTCCCGGACCGCGGACGGAGTCCGCAGCATGTCGTCGATGATCACTTGCTCGCCTTTCCCTGACGGAGTCGCAACGTGCAGCACTTCGGTCCGCCGCCGGCCTTGCGCAGCTCGGACAGGTCGATCCCGATGGTCTCGTAGCCCCGGTCGCGCAGCTTCGCGGCCAGGTCGGTGGCCTGCGCGGGCAGCACCACGTGCCGGCCGTCGCTGACCGCGTTCAGGCCCAGCACCTCGGCGTCGGCCATGGTGGCGTGGATCGCGTCCGGGAACAACCGGCGCAGCACCGCCCGGCTGCCGGGGGAGAACGCCTCCGGCAGGTACGCCACGGTGCGCTCGTCGAGCACTGTCAGCGCGGTGTCCAGGTGGTAGAACCGGGGGTCCACCAGCTGCATGGTGATCACCGGGTAGCCGAAGACCTCCTGGAGCTGCGCGTGCGAGGCGTGCGCGGTGCGGAACCCGGTGCCGGCGAGCAGGTGGTCACCGGCCAGCAGGACGTCGCCCTCGCCCTCGTTGACGTGCTTCGGGTCGTACATCTCGAAGCCGGCGCCCTCGAACCAGGCCCGGTACGCGGGCGCCTCGTCGGCGCGCTGCGGGTCGCGGAACTGCACCGCCATGGCCTTGCCGTCGATCACGGTGCCGCCGTTCGCGGCGAAGACCATGTCCGGCAGGCCGGCGACCGGCTCGATCAGGTCGACCTCGTGGCCCAGGTCCAGGTACGTGCGCCGAAGCTGCTCCCACTGCCGGATCGCCAGGTCGGCGTCGACCGGGGCGGTGGGGTCCATCCACGGGTTGATCGCGTAGTCGACGGCGAAGTACGTCGGCCGGCACATCAGAAAGCGCTGGCGGATGGCGTCCATCGTCATGTCGTGCTCCCAGAGTCGGGCGCGCCCGGCCACCGTCGGCCCACGGGCTGGCGCCGTGGTCCAACGTTATGCGGCCCGGGTAGACGACATCCACTGCGGGAAGTTGCGTTGAGCAGCGAATCGTTGCGTTGAATCGGTCAGCAGCGGATGATCGTTGCGCCGACCCCGGACACACTTCGGGGGCGGCGAACCGCCGCCCCCGAAAGAGGTGTTGCCCGGCCGGTGAACCACCGGAACTGTTCGGGCTGGCCGGACCTGCCGGCGATCGGGACAGTGCCCGTCAGAACCAGTTGCCAAACTGTGAGTCGAGCCACTCGCGGAAGCGGCCCACCCAGTCGCCGTCGGTGGTCGGCCAGTCGAACTGGCCGGTCATCGCCACGATGCCGAGCACCACGGCGGCCAGGCCGACAGCGATGCCGATCAGCGCGTCGGTCTTGCCCGCCACGTGCCGGCGACGGGTGGCGATCAGGCCCAGCACCGCCAGCACGGCGCCGACCGCGCCGACGCCGATGCCGTACCCGGCGAGCGTGCCGGAGAGCACGAACAGCGCCCCGACGACCGAGACGATCAGGCCGAGCGTGGCGAGCAGGCTGGCCCGGGGACGCTTCGTGGTGTACGGCTCCGGCCGGTCCACCCGGCCGTCGCCGTCGGTGTCCGTACCGTCGGGGCGGCCGTCCCGGTCGAGGTCGGTGCGGTCCGGACGGCCGTCGCGGTCCAGGTCCACGGTGCGCTCGGCGGCGGGCGCCGCGCCGACGGTCCGGGCGTCGGTCACCGGAGCGGTCCGCGTGTCGGCGTCGACCCGCCGGCCGGTGACCGCGCGCGCCGCCGCGCCCCGGTCCGCAGCCCGTCGCCGGGCCTCCGCGTCCCGCTCGTCGTCGGCCGCGGTCCGGGCGTCGGTCGTCGTGGCCGCCGTCCGGCCGTCGGTCGTCGTCGCGCCGAGGTCGCGCGCGTCCCGGTCGGTCGCCGCGTCCCGGGCGCGCTCGTCGTCGGTCGCGGTGGCGGCGCTGCGGTACGTGGTCCGCTCCTCGTCGCGGTCGGTGACCACGGGCTGGCCGGCCGGCTGCTCGGCGGTCCGGTCGCGCTCGTCGACCACGCCGTCGCCGTTGGTATCGGTACTGGTCGCCGGAGAGTTCCGGCGGGACAAGATCTTCACGATGGCACCTCCTGATCCAGGCGCGGAGGCCGCGCATGACAAGCAGGAAGTACCCAGGTGTGCCGAAATCGACACCCCTGGGTTCGCTCCGCACGCTCAGGCGTGCCGTCCGGTCACGACACCGTGCGTGACCACTGCTGGTTGGTGCCCGCACCGCAGGCGTACTGCTGGACGTCCGCGCCGTCGCCGGTGCCGGCGTTCACCACGTCCAGGCACTTGCCGCTGTGCCGGGCCCGCAACTGGAACCAGCCGCCGAGCGCGGCCCACTGCCACTGCTGGTTGGCGCCGCTGCCGCAGGTGTACTGGATGATGTTGGCGCCGTCGGCGGTGGACGCGTTAGCGACGTCGAGACACTTGCCGCTCGCCGCGTTGACGAGGCGGAACCAGCCGCCACCGGCGTCCTGGAATTCCCACCTCTGGTTGCCGCCGCCGTTCCAGCCCCACTGCTTGACCTCGGCGTTGTTCGCCGTGGAGCCGTTGATCACGTCGAGCACCCGGCCGCTGTGCCGGGCGGTGACGCGGTAGTACGTGGGCGAGTTGCCGGTGACCGTGCCCGCCGCCGTGTCGACGGTGACTGACGGATACCAGGTCAGGCTCATACTGGTGGCGGTCGGGAAGGCGATCGGCAGCCACACGTACTGGGAGTCGTTGGCCGGCCCGCCCCAGGCGCCCGCCCAGCGGTCACCCAGATAGAGGTAGCTGGTGCCGGACGTGCCCTGGATCGGCAGCACGAAGGCCGGCTGGGAGTTGAAGGTGGTGCCGTTGCCCACGTCGGTCCAGCCGCTCCACGGTCCCGAGATGCTCGGCGCGGTGGCGTACCGGGCCTGGTTCGGGCTCCATCCCGTCGCCCCCGAGGTCAGCAGGAAGTACGTGGAGCCCCGCTTGAACATCGCCGGTGCCTCACGGTGCGCGCCGTCCCAGAAGTTGCCCACCAGGGCGGCGACGTTGAGGTAGTCCGAGGTGAGCCGGTAGATGTTCAGGTCGTAGTTGTCGTCGGCCGCCGAGATCATGTACGCGGTGCCGTTGTCGTTGTAGAGCGTGATGTCGCGGGACATGTGCTGCCCGAGCGGCCGGAAGCTGCCGTGGTACGTGTAGTTCCCGTCCACGGTGGCCGACGAGGCGACAGCGGCCCGCGCCTCGTTGTAGTCGGACCCGTTCTCCTTGTGCATCCACATCACGAACCGGCCGGTGCCCGCGTTGTAGACGACCTTCGGCCGCTCGATGTTGGCGACCCGCAGCTCCGCGGCCGACGACTGGGTGAGCACGTTGTTGCGGAACTCCCAGGTGCGCAGGTCCGTGGAGCGGTAGACGGAGACCGCCCGGAACGTGTTGTCCGGGTTACGGTTCTCGCCGAACCAGTAGTAGTGGTCGCCGACCTTGAGGACACCGCCGCCGTGGGCGTGCACCACGGCGCCGCTCGTGTCGGTGAACTGGGTGCCGTTGGTGACTGTCACCGGCGCCGCCAGCGCACCCGCTGCCGGTCCCACCACCGTCGCCGCGACGGCCACTGCGAGCGCCAGCCCCGCCGCGAGGAGGCGGCCGGTGCCGCCGTGCCGTGCCGTCCACCGCATGCCGGTCACCGCCCGCAGACCGGCGTGATGGCGGCGGGCGTCGCGCTCGTCGCCACGAGCAGGCCGAACGTCGTCGAAGCACCCGGCGCCAGCGTCCCGTTCCAGGAGGCGTTGCGGACCTCGGCGTCCTGACCGGAGCCCTCTGCCACCCCGCCCCAGACCGACTGGATGCGCTCGTCACCGGACCACCGCCACGAGACCAGCCAGCCCGGGACCGGCTCCGTGCCGTCGTTGCGCACCGTCACAGTGGCGACGAAGCCACCGCCCCACCTGCTGTCGATCGTGGCCGTCGCGGAGCAGAGCGACAGCGTGCGCGCCGGTCCGCCGATCACGTACGGATCCCGTACGCCCTTGGTGTCGCCGAACCGGAACCAGTACGCGGTGCCCGGGGTCAGGCCGCCGACTGTGACAGTGCCCGACCGTTCCGGCCCGGTGACCGCCTCGGCCACCGGGTCGCGCCACCCGGTGGCGTCCTCGCGGCTGGCGAAGAGGCTGACGACCAGCGGCGGGTCGTATCCGCAGGGCGGGCTGAGCACCATCCAGTAGGTGATGGTGATGCTGGTCGTGGTGGCCCCGGTCACCTGGCCGCTGACCGGCAACGCCGGCGGGCACGCGAACGTGGGCGTCGGGGTCGGCGTCGCCGCCGTGGTGAGCGTCGTCGTCGTGGTGGCGGGCGACCGGTCGGCGCCGGCCGAGGCGGCCAGGCCGGTGAGGGCGAGGGCGGCGGCCAGTGCCGCGCCGAGCGTACGGAGCATCTGTCTCTCCCGAGCTGGGGGCGCCGGGGGCGGTCGGCGCCGGAGTGGTGGTGGACCGCGATGTCGCCGCCGTGACGGCACGGCGGAGCGCCGGAGACGACTGCCCGGCACCGGGGTGGCGCATCACCCCGCGCTTGTCCCTCCGGCGAGATCGAGCGGCTCGCACTGGCTCCCGAGCGCTGCCGCCGCCAGTCTTTCAGTCGACGAACATCGATTCAATGTCGTCCCAGGACCCGACGTCGCCGGCGGTCCGATCCGCTGGCTACGCTTGGTCGTTGTGCCAGAGGGACACACCATCCACCGCCTCGCCGCCCGGCACGCCGAGCTGTTCGCGGGCGACAAGGTGCACGCCGACAGCCCGCAGGGGCGCTTCGCCGAGGGCGCGGCCCGCCTGAGCGGCACCGTCCTGGACGGCACCGAGGCGTACGGCAAGCACCTGCTGCACCACTACGCGGGCGAGTTGACGCTGCACGTACACCTGGGTCTGTACGGCAAGTTCGCCGACGGGCCGGGGGAGCCGCCGGCTCCGGTCGGGCAGCTGCGGCTGCGCCTGCACAGCGACCGGCACTGGCTGGAGCTGCGCGGTCCGACCGCCTGCGAGCTGCTGACCCCGCCCGAGGTGGCGGCGCTGCGCGACCGGCTCGGGCCGGACCCGCTGCGCGCCGACGCCGACCCGGACCGGGCGTACGCCCGGATCCGCCGCAGCCCCACCCCGCTGGCCGCGCTGCTGCTCGACCAGTCGGTGGTGGCCGGCACCGGCCTGATCTTCGTGACCGAGGCGCTGTTCCGGGCCGGCCTGCCGCCGCGGCTGCCCGGCCGGGAGCTGACGCCGGCCGGCTGGGCCGAGCTCTGGGCGGACCTGGTGATGCTGATGACCCGCGCGGTCGAGCGGGGCCGCATCGACACTGTGCGCGACGCCGACCTGCCGGAGGTGACCGGCCGTGCGCCGCGCGTCGACAGGCACGGCGGCGAGGTGTACGTCTACCGCCGCCCCGGCGCGCCCTGCCACGTCTGCGGCACTGCGGTCAGCCGGGGCGCTCTCGCCGGACGCAACCTCTACTGGTGCCCCACCTGCCAGGCGGGCTGAGTCACATCTCGTCGAGCAGCCAGCGGGCCGCCTCGACGTTGCCGGGGAAGACCTGGTCGCCGCCGATGCTCCAGGCCACCGTCTGGCCGATCGCCCAGCCGCGTACCCGCTCCCGGTCGAGGCCCAGCTCGGCGCTGAGCCGGTCGAGCCGGTGCCGCACCGCCGCCGGGGAGTGACCCAGCTCGGCGCCGCGCACGAGTGGCACCACCGTGAACTCCCGCTCGCCGACCAGCGGCTTCGGGTCGATCACCAGCCACGGTTCGCGCCCGGCGGCCAGGATGTTGCCGGCATGCAGGTCCTGGTTGACGAGCACCTGCTCACCCTGGCTCGGCGCCAGCTCGGCGAGCAGCCCGAGCGCGGTGTCGAGCAGGCGCCGCTCGT
Source organism: Micromonospora sp. CNZ296 (assembly GCF_007827635.1). Lineage (NCBI taxonomy): Bacteria > Bacillati > Actinomycetota > Actinomycetes > Micromonosporales > Micromonosporaceae > Micromonospora > Micromonospora sp. CNZ296. The sequence goes on along the minus strand of NZ_VISW01000004.1, from coordinate 313,810 downwards.
ACGGGCAGCCGGCCCGTCGCCAGTTACCAGGCATCCGCTCCGCCCAGCCGGCCGCCTCCTCGGCCAGCGGCGTGAACGGTTCACCGGCCGGCACCGCGAGCCCCGGTAGCAGGCCGACCGCGACGTCGAGCGCCGCGTCGGCGGCCAGCGAGTGCAGCGGCGTGCCGGGGTCGCACCGCTCGACCAGTAGTGCGCGCCGATCGGCGTCGTGGGCGAGCAGCCGGATCGCGCCGCACCCGTCCCAGTGCGCCAGCGCCGTTGCCTCGTGGACGCTGTCGTCGTCCGGGTACTGGAGCTTCAGCACCGCCCGGGTGCCGTCGGGGAGTGTCGCGGGCAGCGCCAGCGAGGCGAACGCGTACGCGAACGGCGGGCCGACCGTCAGCTCCCACCGCGCGACGCAGTGGGCCAGCCGGCCGGGCAGCTCCGCGAGCCACGCCCGGCCGGCCTCGGTCTGCTCGACCCAGCGCAGCCCGTCAGGAATGTCGCACCGCATCCAGACATCCTGACCGGTGCGGCGACGATCCGCTGTCCCGACGCGGCCCTCCGGCCTCGCCGGCCGCTCTCGTGCGGCTGGTGCGGGCCCTCGCCCTGCGGGCCCTCGTCCCGTGCCGGGCCACCCTCGCCCGGCTCGCCCTCGCCGCGGGCCGGCCCCGTCCTGCGGGCCGCCCCTGCCTCGCCGGATGCGGCCCGGGCCCGCCGGGCCTGTCACCGCAGTCGGCGGATGTCCCCGTACGCCCGGTAGAAGCCGCCCCGGCCGGACTCGCGGACCTCGGTGACCAGGTAGCGCGCGCCCGGCTCGCGGATGCCCTTGGGGAACTGCACCGACCAGTCCCGCCGGTAGCCGTCGGCGAGGACGTGCACCCGCAGCCGGCCGCCCTGCTCGACGCACTGCACCAGCACGCCGTCGCGGTCGTCGGTGGTCACCTCGACCGACGTCCAGGCGGCCGTCTCGGGCATCCGGGCCGGCGCCTTGACGTCGACCACGTCGGGGACGCTGCCCGCCTCGGCCGCCCGGATCGCCGCCTCGCTCGCGTCGATGCAGGCCAGGTAGCCGCTCGTGGTGACCACGTAGAGCCGGTTGTCGTGGTACTGCATCGAGTACGCCGAGCCGCAGCCGGTGCCGAGCTTCCACAGCCGGTTGCCGGCCTGGTCGAAGCAGTAGATCGAGGAGGCGCTGTCACCGGCGAACACGTACCGGCCGCCCTCGGCGGTGGCGCAGGAGAAGACCGCGGCGTCGCAGCGGTAGACCTGCTCGGCCCGGCCGTCCTTGCGCAGGCGCACCACCTCGCGGGTGCCGGTGCCGGCGAAGACGGCGTCCCGCTCCTGCCAGCCGAACAGGACGGCCCCGGTGCCGGTGTGCCACAGCTCGCGCCCGGTGCGCCAGTCGTAACCGGTGACCCCCTGCGAGTGGCCGTGGTAGAGCGCGTCGGCGTCGCAGCGCACCATCCACGCCGACCGGCCCCGCCCCGGCCGGCGCCAGAGGAACTCGTCCTCGTGGTCGATCGCGGAGATGCCGCCGTCGCGGTCGGACACGCCCAGCACGCCGTCGTGGATGTCCAGCCAGTAGATGTCGATCTCGGGCGCGATCGCGTACGCCGCACGGGGCACCTTGCCGGACAGGTCGTAGACGTTGCCGTCGTCGCAGCCGGCGTAGACCCAGGCGTCGTCGGCGACGATGCACTTCACCCCGTCGGGCAGCCGGACCTGGTTGACCAGCCGGGCGTCGTGGTCGAGCGTGGTGATCACGCCGTGTTCGTTGCCGACCATGCAGTGCCTGTCGTCGACGAAGATGCCGAAGGCGGGCGCGCCCGAGGCGTACCGCCAGAGGACCGGGGCGGTGCGGGCGGTCGAGCGGGTGCTGACGATCTGCCGGCGCGACACCGTCCGCTTCTGGCGTACGCCGGGCACCGCCGGGGCGTACCCCTTGCGGACCTTCTCGCCGATCTTCTTCGCGGCGGCGGCGCGGGCGCGGGTGTTGTCCGGGTATGTGCTCGTCTTCACCTGGCCCTGGTCGCCGATCCGCCCGTAGCGCACTGTCATCGCGGTGTCGTCGACCACCACCTCGTAGAACTTGTGCGCTCCACCATCCACTTCGGACAGTTCGAGGTAGGTCGTCTCCTGGGACATGGGGGTATACCTCCGAGGGGAAGTGCCGGACCGGCAACGCGCACACGCTAACGCCGGGCACCGACAAACCCGGGTGTCGGTGTTAAGAAGGGGCCCTTCCTCTACCGGAGGCGTTAATAGGGGGCCCTTCCTTACACGGCGGCGAGGGCGTCGACGGCCTTGCGGGCGGCGATCAGCACCGGATCCCACACCGGGGCGTACGGCGGCGCGTACCCCAGGTCGAGCGCCGTCATCTCGTCCACTGTCATGCCGTTCCACAGTGCCACCGCGAGCGCGTCGATCCGTTTGGCCGCCTCGGACCAGCCGACGATCTGCGCCCCGAGCAACCGCCCGCTGGGCCGCTCGGCGATCAGCTTGACCGTCATCGGCCGCGACCCCGGGTAGTAGCCAGCCCGGTTCGTCGACTGGGCCAGCACTGTGACGAACTCGAAGCCGGCGTCCCGCGCGTCCCGCTCGCGCAGCCCGGTGCGGCCCACCTCCAGCTCGCAGACCTTGGTGACGGCGGTGCCGATGACACCGGGGAAGGTGGCGTACCCGCCACCGATGTTGATGCCCGCGATCCGGCCCTGCTTGTTGGCGTGCGTGCCGAGCGGAATGTGCACCGGCATGCCGCTGACCCGGTGCAGCGACTCGACGCAGTCGCCCGCCGCCCACACGCCGGGTACGCCCGGCACCCGCATCCGGCGGTCGGTGCGGACCGCCCCGGAGGGACCGATCGGCAGGCCGGCGGCCTCGGCGAGCGCGGTGTTGGGGCGTACGCCGAGACCCAGCACCACGACGTCGGCCGGGATCGGCCCCTCGTTCGTGACCACCGCGGAGATCCGGCCGTCCCGCTCCTGAAGACCGGTGACCTGGAGGCCGGTGCGGACGCCGATGCCGGTCGCGCGCATCGCGTCGGCCACCAGCTCGCCCATGTCCGGGTCGACTGTCGACATCGGCTGGTCGGCCTGCTCCACGAGCTGGACGGAGAGCCCGCGCTGCACGAGCGCCTCGGCCATCTCGACGCCGACGTAGCCGCCACCGACGACCACCGCGCGCCGGGGCCGGGGCTCGCGTTCGAGCCAGCCGATGAGCGCCGCGCCGTCGTCGAGCGTCTGCACGCCGAACACCCCTGACACGTCGTCGCGTGCCCAGTCCGGCTGCACCGGGGACGCGCCGGTGGCGTACACCAGGGTGTCGAAACCGGCGCGGACCTCGCCGCCGCCGTCCAGGTCACGCGCGAGGATCTCGCGGCGGTCCAGGTCGATGGCGGTGACCTCGTGCCGGGTACGGACCTCGATGCCGAAGTCGTCGCGGAAGGTCTTCGGGTCGCGGGCGATCAACTCGTCCCGCTCCTCGACCAGGCCGCTGACCCAGTAGGGGATGCCGCAGGCCGAGTAGGAGGTGAAGTGCCCGCGTTCGAACGCGACGATCTCCAGCTCGGACCGGTCGCGGCGGCGACGCGCCTGCGACGCCGCCGACATCCCGGCGGCGTCGCCGCCGATGACGATCATGCGCTCGGCCACGTCGCCCATCCTGTCACGCCGGGCCACGGCCGCGTGGCCGCTCAGCCACGGGTCTGCCGTGCCACGTCCGCGACCACGTCGACGAGGCTGCCGGTACGCGCGAACACCGCCCGCTGTCGTGCCGCGCCGCTGCCGTGCCGGCGCAGCCCGCCCAGCAGATCGGTCACCCGGTCCAGGTCGCCGTGCCGTTCCAGTTCGGGGCGCAGCCGGTCGACGAGCCGGTCCAGCAGCTCCCAGGCCGGGCGCAGCTCACCGTCGGTGAGGTCGACGCCCTCGCCCTCCAGCCCGTCGTGGGCGGCCCGCCAGTGCGCCGCCACCAGCAGGTGGTGGTCGGTGTTGACGGCCGGGCGGCCGGCGGCGATGTCGGTGAGCGCGGTGGCGACGAGCGCGCGGACCAGCGCCGCCACCAGCACCGCGTCGTCCACCGACGGGCAGACGTCGCCGATGCGGATCTCCACCGTGGGGTACTTCGCGGACAGCCGGGCGTACCAGTAGAGCATCCCCTCGTCCAGCATCACGCCGCTGGCGATGAGCTGCCGGATCAGCCGCTCGTAGTGCTCGTGCGACTCCAGGTACGGGGTGGGCGCGACCGACGGCCAGCGTTCCCACTCCACCGAGCGCCAGCTCGCGTACCCGGTGTCCTCGCCCCGGGAGAACGGGGAGTTGGCGGTGACCGCGTGCAGGATCGGCAGCCAGGGCCGGACGTGGTTGAGCACCTGCACACCGGTGTCCGGATCGGGGATGCCGACGTGGATGTGCATGCCGTTGTTGCCGGGACCGGGCACCAGCAGCCGGAACCGTTCGATCATCCGGTCGAAGCGCGGCTTGTCCACCACCGGCGGCACCGGCCCGTCGACCGGCCCGGTGCCGATCGCGAGCAGCCGTACGCCGGCCCGCTCGGCCGCGTCGGCCAGTTCGGCGCGCAGCATCGACAGCGAGTGCCGGATCGAGGACAGGTCCAGCCCGGGCGGGCTGCCGATCTCGATCTGGCTGGTCTGGAACTCGCGTTCCACCTGACCGCGCAGCTCGGCCGGCACCTGCTCCATGACCAGGTCGACGGCGGGTACGGCGGTCCCGGTGTGCGGGTCGGCGAGCAGGAACTCCTCCTCGACGCCGACTGTCAGCAGGTCGGTTCCGCCCGATGCGGCGCTCCGCTCCCGCTCCGCCACTGAGCCACTCATCGTCACCACCGTCTCCTCCGGACCGCTCGCGGCACCGTGCCGCGTGGTCGAGGGTCTGTTACCCACCGTGTCCGTTTGGGGAAACGTGCCGCTGGGCGTGTCGGCGCCGGTTCGCCCGAACGGGTCGTGTCGCCGGTGGGCGTGCACGGGCCCGCGGGGCGTGACACGGCGGGCTAGGGTGGCCGTGTGACGGGGATGCTGGCGGTGCTGACGGGAGCGTGGGCGTACGCCCTCGCCCTGTTCGCCGACCGGCTGGCCGGGCTGATCGCCGGTGCGGCGGTCGTCGCCGCGCTGCTGCTCGCCACCCTGCTCGCGCTGCGGGTCCGCGCGCTGCCCACGCCGCCCGGCACCCGGTTCGCCGCCGCGCTGCGTGCCCGCGCCCGCCGTCGCGGGGTGCCCCGGCAGGTCGACCCGGACGCACCGGGGCGTCCGCGCCCCCGCGCTCCCGGCCTGCACCCCTCGGCCGCGTAGCCACCTTCTTCCGGCCCGCGTCGGCGGGCCGGTAGATCCCTCCATCCCCGGCTTCCGCGGCCGATTCCGTCGTCATCCGTCCCGCCGTGCGGCACGTCGCCGCCCGGGACACCCGGAATCGCCATCGAGGGGTCCACCCATGCTCGCCTTCGCACCGTTGCACTCCGCGGCCTCGGCCGCGGCCACAGTCGTCACCTGGCTCGCCGACGTGCTCGCCCCGCTCACCGGCGGCGCCGCGACTGCGGCCGCCATCGTCCTGTTCACAGTCGCCGTCCGGCTGCTGATCTCCCCGCTGACAGTGGCCCAGGTCCGCGGGGAGCGGCGTCGCACCGCGCTCGCCCCCGAGGTACGGGAACTCCAGCGCCGGTACGCCGACGATCCGGCCCGCCTCCAGAGCGAGCTGTTCGCGCTCTACCGCAACGCCGGGGCCAGCCCGGTGGCGGGCTGCCTGCCGGCGCTGTTGCAGGCGCCGTTCTTCCTGGTCATGTACCGCCTGTTCGCCACCGGTGACGGCGCGCCGGAGCTGCTGGGGGAGCGGCTCGCCGGCGTACCGCTGGGGTGGCATCTCGGCGACGGCCTGGCCGGCCCGGTGCCGCTGGTGTTCGGCGTGCTGCTGGCCGCGCTGCTGGCGCTGGCCTGGTGGTCGTCGCGGCGGATGCGCCGGGCGGCGGCCGCCACCGGCACGGTGGCCGGGACGCCGGCCGAGGGTCCGGGCGCGGCGGTGCTCGGGCGGGTGCTGCCGCTGCTGCCGTACGGCACGGTGCTGGTGGCGCTCGTGGTGCCGCTGGCGGCGGTGCTCTATCTGGTCACCACCACGGCGTGGACCGCGCTGGAGCAGGTGGTGCTGCGCCGGCCGCAGCCGGCGGCGGCCATCGACAAGCGTTGACAAGTGCGGGGGCGGGCGCGTAGAAATCGCTCTCAGAGAGCGCTCTCCCGGACCCGTCCCCGCAGAGAGGCACCCCGAATGAATCCGATCCCGGCGGCCCCGGCCGCCTCCGTCACCGTGCCCCGAACACGCCGCCGGCTCGCCCTGGCCGCCGGTGTCCTCGCGCTCACCACAGCGCTCGCGGGCGTCTCGATGACCGCCCAGGCCGCGGTGCCCCCGACACCGCCCGGGTGGAGCCTGGTGTGGAGCGACGACTTCACCGGCTCCGCCGGCACGCTGCCCTCGTCCGCCAACTGGATCATCGACACCGGCACCGGCTACCCGGGCGGCCCGGCCAACTGGGGCACCGGCGAGATCCAGACCTACACGTCCAGCACCGCGAACCTGGCCCACGACGGCTCGGGCAATCTGCGCATCACGCCGTTGCGGGACTCGGCCGGCCGCTGGACCTCGGCCCGGATCGAGACGGTACGGGCGAACTTCAAGCCGCCGTCGGGTGGTGTGCTGGCCCTGGAGGGCCGGATCCAGATGCCGAACGTGACGGGCGCGGCGGCGTCCGGGTACTGGCCGGCGTTCTGGGCGCTCGGCTCGCCGTACCGGGGCAACTACCAGAACTGGCCGGGCATCGGTGAGTTCGACGTGATGGAGAACGTCAACGGGATCAACTCGGTCTGGGGCGTGCTGCACTGCGGCGTCGCGCCGGGCGGCCCGTGCGGGGAGTTCAACGGCATCGGCGCCTCCCGGGCCTGCCCGGGCAGCACCTGCCAGTCGGCGTTCCACGCCTACCGGTTCGAGTGGGACGCCTCGACCAGCCCGCAGCAACTGCGCTGGTACGTCGACGGCCAGCTCTTCCACACCGTCGGGCAGAACCAGATCGGTGAGCCGTACTGGAGTCAGATGACCAACCACGCCGGCTACTTCCTGCTGCTCAACGTGGCGATGGGCGGCGGCTTCCCGGACGGCGTGGCCGGCTCCGCGACGCCCACCGCGGCGACCGTGCCCGGCCGGTCGATGCTCGTCGACTACGTGGCCGTCTACACCCGGGGCGGCGGGAGCAACCCGTCGCCCACGCCGACCACGCCGCCGCCGGGCGGGGTGCGCGACGCGTACGCGACGATCCAGGCCGAGTCGTTCAACGCGCAGAACGGCGTGCAGGTGGAGACGTGCGCCGAGGGTGGCCAGGACATCGGCTGGCTCGCCAACGGCGACTGGGCCCGCTACGACAACGTCGACTTCGGCTCGACGCCGCCGCGCGACTTCGTGGCCCGGGTCGCCTCCGGCGCGGCGTCCGGCGTGAGCGGGCTGGTGGAGGTCCGGGTGGACAGCCCGACCGCGCCGCCGATCGGCAGTTTCGCGGTAGGCAACACCGGCGGCTGGCAGACCTGGCGCTCGGTGCCCGGCAACGTCGGCGCGGTGACCGGGCGGCACACGGTCTACCTGACGTTCAGCAGCGGCCAGCCGTCCGACTTCGTCAACGTCAACTGGTTCACCTTCCGCCGCTGAGCGCGGCCGGGACGCGGCCCGGACCCCCTCCGGGTTCGGGCCGTACCGGTGCTGGACAGAAACAGTTAACACTCTTAATAATGGGCGCACGTCGACGGTTGTGAATCCCTCTCCACCCCCGCCCGTCCCCTGGAGGACGCCGTGAGACTCCGCCCCCGCCTGGCGACGCTCGCCGCCGCGCTGACCACCGCCGTGGTCGCCGGTGCCCTGCTCGCCGCGCCACCCGCCTCCGCCGCCACCGCCGCGTTCGTCCGCACCTCCAGCTGGAGCAGCGGGTACGAGGCCCGGTTCACAGTCACCAACGACAGCTCCGCCGCGATCTCCTCGTGGAACGTCCAGTTCGACCTGCCGTCCGGCAGCACGCTCGGCTCGTTCTGGGACGCCCGGCTGACCACCTCCGGCCAGCACGTCACAGCCGTCAACCAGTCCTGGAACGGCGCGCTCGCCCCGGGCGCCAGCACCAGCTTCGGCTTCGTCGTCAGCGGCACCGGCGACCCGGTGAACTGCACAGTCAACGGCGCCTCCTGCACCGGCGGCGGCAACCCCGGCAACCCGGGCGCACCGGCCACGCCGGGCGGGCTGCGGGTCACCGGCACCACCGCGTCCGCCGTCTCGCTCGCCTGGAACGCGGTCTCCGGCACCGTCACCGGCTACCGGGTGTACGAGGGCGGCACGGTCAAGGCCACAGTCACCGGCACCTCGGCCACCGTCTCCGGGCTGGCCGCGTGCAGCGGGCACAGCTACACCGTGACCGCGTACAACGGCACCGGCGAGTCGGCGAAGTCGGCGGCGGTCGCGGCCACCACGAGCGGGTGCACCGGTGGCGGCGGAGGCGCGATGGCCGCCGCGCCCTACCTCTACCCGGGCTGGGGCGACCCGCCCGCGCCCGCCACCGTGATGGGCGCGACCGGCGTCAAGTGGTTCACCATCGCGTTCGTGCTCTCCGGCGGCGGCTGCACCCCGGCCTGGGACGGCAGCGGCCCGCTGACCGGCGGCACGCACGCCGCCACCATCGCCGCGATCAAGGCGGCCGGCGGCGACGTCATCCCGTCCTTCGGCGGCTGGAGCGGCAACAAGCTCGGCCCGAACTGCTCGTCCGCCGCTGCCCTGGCCGGCGCGTACCAGCAGGTCATCAACGCGTACGGGCTGAAGGCGATCGACATCGACATCGAGAACAGCGACGAGTTCGAGAACGAGGTGGTGCAGGACCGCATCCTGGACGCCCTGAAGATCGTCAAGCAGAACAACCCGGGCATCAAGACGATCATCACGTTCGGCACCTCGACCACTGGGCCGTCGTACTACGGCACCCGGCTGATCAACCAGGCCGCGGCCAAGGGCGCCGGGATCGACGTGTTCACCATCATGCCGTTCGACTTCGGCGGCGGCGCGAACATGTACCAGAACACCGTGAACGCGGCCGAGGGCCTGAAGACCGCGCTGCGCAACGCGTTCGGCTGGTCGGACGCCACCGCGTACGCGCACATGGGCCTGTCCGGCATGAACGGCCTCTCCGACCAGCAGGAGCTGACCTCGCCGGCCACCTGGACGCAGATCCGCGACTGGGCGAAGGCGCGCGGCCTGGCCCGGTTCACGTTCTGGTCGGTCAACCGGGACCGGCCCTGCCCCGGCGGCGGCGTGGTCGCCAACTGCTCCGGCATCGCGCAGAACACCTGGGAGTTCACCGGCATCACCGCGGGCTTCTGACCCGCGCGGCGGTCAGCGCCCGGTGGTCACCGACTGCCGGGCGCGCCGCCGGCGCACCTTCTTCACCGCCCAGCTCACGATCATGAAACCGAAGACGGCGAAGATCGCGTAGTTGAACCACTGGCTGTACTTGTCGACGTCCTCCCACCGCGAGCCCAGGGTGAACCCGGCGCCGACGATCAGGGCGTTCCACACCCCGCTGCCGAGCGTGGTGAGCAGGATGAACTCACCGAGCGGCATCCGGTTCGCGCCGGCCGGGATCGAGACCAGGCTGCGGACCACCGGCACCACCCGGCCGATCAGCACCGCCCACCGGCCGTGCCGCTCGAACCAGCGGTCGGCCTTCTCCAGATCCTGCAGGTCGACCAGCGGGATGTGGTCCAGCCAGCGCTTGAGCCGCTCCTCGCCGAGCGCCGCGCCGAGCCAGTAGAGCACCAGCGCGCCGAGCAGCGAGCCGACCGTCGCGGCGACCACGATGAACACCACGTTGAATCGGCCCTCGGCGGACAGGTAACCGGCCATCGCCAGCACGATCTCGCTCGGGATCGGCGGGATGATGCTCTCCAGCGCCACCAGCAGTGCCACGCCGACCGCGCCGAGCGAGTCGATCACGCTCGCCACCCAGCCGGTCAGCCCGGTGAACTGGTTCGGGTCGACGTCCTGGGCCAGGGCCATGGGGGTCCTTCCACGCGAGAGCCGGAGATCCGAAGGTGTTACCCGGACCGGCGGCTGTCACACCTGTGACTCAGCCCTCCGGGTGCAGCGCGGCGTCCGCCGGACCCCGCCGCCAGCCGGTGAAGCGGACCAGCAGGCCGCCCCGGCTGGGCGAGCAGCAGTACGGCCCGGCCGACGCCTGCGCCGCCGGATCGAGCGGGGCGACGCGGACCAGCCGCCACGGCTCGTCCTCGCACCGGGCCCGCACGGTGAGCGCGTCGCCGGCCCGGCTCACCCGGACCGTCACCTCCCGGCCCGACCACTGCGGCACCGGCGCCACCGACCAGTCGGAGAACTCGTCGGTGACCACGGCGCCCACCTGCGGCGAAGCGTCGCTCACCTCGACCCCGGCCTTGGTCCACCGCCGCTCGTCCACCCGCACCAGCACGCCGGCCTGGTCGAACTGCTCCGAGTAGTCGAGCAGGAACGACACCTCCACGGCGCTGTCCACGCCGAACGGAGCGAGCAGTGCCGAGCCGTCGTCGTGCACGAAGCCGTAGCTGGTGCGCCGCCAGAAGTCGCTGCCGCCGTGCGGCTCGACCAGCAGGCCGCCGTCGACCGGCTCGGCCCGCTCCGGCGGGTTCAGCCAGGTGCCGGCGGACCAGTCGTACGCCTCCTCGCTCATCGGAGCACCGTACCGGGTTTGCCGTCGCGCGCGTTCGGAGAAGTAGTAGCCGCATGGGTGACAGGTGGTATCAGGAGGCGGTCGTCTACTGCCTCGACGTCGACACGTACGCGGACTCCGACGGCGACGGGGTGGGTGACTTCCAGGGGCTGATCGGCCGGCTGGACTACCTGGCCCGGCTCGGCGTGACCTGCCTGTGGCTGAACCCGATCCACCCCTCGCCGAACGAGGACGACGGGTACGACGCCACCGACTTCTACAACGTCGACCCGCGCCTGGGCACGCTCGGCGACTTCGCCGAGCTGCTGCACCAGGCGAGCAACAGGGGCATCCGGGTGATCATCGACCTGGTGGTCAACCACACCTCGGACCAGCACCCGTGGTTCCAGTCCGCCCGGTCCTCGCCCGACTCGCCGTACCGGGACTGGTACGTCTGGGCCGACCACGAGCCGGACGACCGCCACCAGGGCATGGTCTTCCCCGGCGAGCAGCACGAGACGTGGACCTACGACCGGACCGCCAAGGCGTGGTACTACCACCGCTTCTACAAGTTCCAGCCGGACCTGAACATCGAGAACCCGAAGGTCCGCGCGGAGATCAAGAAGATCACCTCGTTCTGGCTCCAACTCGGCGTCTCCGGCTTCCGGATGGACGCGGTGCCGTTCATCATCGAGCGCACCGAGCCGGGCAACCCGAACTCGCCGAAGGACTTCGACTTCCTCACCGACCTGCGCCAGCACGTGCAGTGGCGGCGCGGCGACGCGGTCCTGCTGGCCGAGGCGAACGTCGAGCCGGACGAGCTGCCCGTCTACTTCGGCGACGGCAGCGGCTCGGGCAACCGGATCCACATGCTCTTCGACTTCATGCTCAACGGCCGGCTGATGCTCGCCCTGGCCCGGGAGGACCCGGAGGTGATCATCGAGGCGTTGCGCGACACCCCGAAGCTGCCCACCGGCGGCCAGTGGGCGACGTTCCTGCGCAACCACGACGAGATCGACCTGTCCCGGCTCACCGCCGACCAGCGCAACGACGTGCTGGCGAAGTTCGGGCCGGACGAGAACATGCAGCTCTACGGCCGGGGCATCCGCCGTCGTCTCGCGCCCATGCTCGGCAACGACCGCCGGCACATGGAGCTGGCGTACTCGCTCCAGTTCTCGCTGCGCGGCACGCCGGTGCTGCGCTACGGCGAGGAGATCGGCATGGGGGAGAACCTGTCGCTGGACGGGCGCGACGCGATCCGTACCCCGATGCAGTGGTCCTACGCCGACAACGCCGGGTTCTCCACGGCCGAGCCGGAGAAGCTGGTCCGCCCGGTGATCGACAAGGGCGAGTACGGCTACCAGAAGGTCAACGTCACCGCCCAGCGCAAGGATCCGCGGTCGCTGCTCGGCTGGTTCGAGCGGATGATCCGGACGCTGCGCGAGGCGCCGGAGACCGGCTCGGGCAGCACCACCCACATCGACGTGCCGATGCCGCCGGGCGTGCTCGCGCACCGCGCCGACGGTCGTACCGGGACCATGGTCTTCCTGCACAACCTCGGCACCGAAGACGTCGAGGTCGACCTGAGCACGCTGGCGCCGGAGGCGGACCTGCCGATCGACGTGCTCAGCGACCGCAACTACGAGGACGTGGGCAAGCTCGACCGGCTCAAGCTCGGCGGGTACGGCTACCGGTGGATCCGGCTCTGCCGGGGCCACGAGCGGTAGGGGGCGGCGTACCGGCGGGTTAAGCTCCTTCGATCGAGCCACAAGTTACCGGGAGGTAAGCATGTCGGAGGAGCCCCGCGTCGCCATCGTCACCGGAGCCGCGCGCGGCATCGGGGCGGCGACCGCCCGCCGGCTGGCGGCCGACGGCATGGCCGTCGCCGTGGTCGACATCGACGAGTCCGCCACCAAGGAGACGGTGGACGCCATCGGCTCGGCCGGCGGCCGGGCTCTCGGCGTCGGCGCCGACGTGTCCGACCGGGCCCAGGTCGAGGCCGCCGTGGAACGGATCGCCGCCGAACTGGGCGCGCCGACAGTGCTCGTCAACAACGCCGGTGTGCTGCGCGACAACCTGCTGTTCAAGATGACCGAGGGCGACTGGGACACGGTCATGGGCGTGCACCTGCGCGGGGCGTTCCTGTTCAGCCAGGCCGCGCAGAAGCACATGGTCGAGGCGAAGTGGGGCCGGATCGTCAACCTGTCCAGCACCTCCGCGCTCGGCAACCGGGGCCAGGCGAACTACTCGGCCGCCAAGGCCGGCCTCCAGGGCTTCACCAAGACGCTGGCGATCGAGCTGGGCCCGTTCGGGGTGACCGTCAACGCGGTCGCGCCGGGCTTCATCGTCACCGACATGACCGCGGCGACCGCGGCGCGGATGAAGGTCGACTTCGACGATCTCCAGAAGCACGCCGCCGCCGAGATCCCGGTACGCCGTCCCGGCCGTCCGGAGGACGTCGCGCACACCATCTCGTTCCTTGCCAGCGAGGGCGCGTCCTTCGTCTCCGGCCAGGTCATCTACGTCGCCGGCGGCCCGAAGGACTGACCGGCCCGACCCGGCGCGGGCCCGCTCAGGCGGGGTCGCGCCGGGTGCGCCAGAGCCAGAACAGGCCGAGCACCGGCAGCACCAGCGGCACGTAGCCGTAGCCGCTGCCGAAGTCGGACCACACCGTCTCGTCCGGGAACAGTTCCTTGTCGGCGATGCTCAGCACGCCCACGCCGAGCACCCCGACCAGTTCGACTGTGCAGCAGGCGAGCGCGACCCGGCGGCCGGTGTGCCCGGCGCGGGCCAGCCCGACCGCCGCCACGATGTAGATCAGCGCGGCGAGCGCGGAGAGCAGGTACGCCACCGGCGCCTCGTCGAACTTCGTGGCGATCTGCAAGCCGGCCCGCGAGGTCGCGGCGATCGCGAAGACGATGTAGACGGCGATCAGCAGCCGTCCCGGGCCGCGGTTGGTGGCGCGCTGCTCGTGCGCGGTCGTGGTCTCAGCCACCGAGGACCTCCCAGGTCTGCTGGAGCCGTACCGCCACCACGGGCGTGACCAGGCAGATCGCGCAGACGATGCCCGAGCCCCAGCGGGTCGGCTCCATCCGGGCCAGCACCCAGGCCAGCGGCGGCAGGCAGACGAGCGTCGCCAGGTAGCCGAAGAACGCGCCCGGCTCACCCGGCCGCTCGCCGCCGCCGAGCGCGACGAGCGCCGTCACGGTGAGCGCGAGCAGCGCCACCTCCAGCACGGCCAGGCCGGCGAACTGGATCCGGTCCGGCGGCCGGTGGCGTACCGCCGCCACCAGGGCCCAGACGGCGAGCGCCAGCGAGATCACGATCGCGACCGTGGCGAGCGGTCCGTCCACCGGAGAGGCGGCCGCCGCGCTGGTCGTCGACACGGTGTCGTTCACCGGCACAGCCTACTAACCGGTGTAGTAGCGGCTCGCCCGCCGGGTCGGGGCGCGCCGGACGGGCCGGGGGACTAGCGTGGATCACGGTCCCGGCGTACGCCGGTGGCGGACGTCGACGGCAGGGGGCCGGGGTGCGGTTCGGGTTGTTCGGCACGGGTTACTGGGCGGCGGAGACGCACGCCGCGGCCATCGAGGCGCACCCGCGGGCCCGGCTCGCCGGCGTCTGGGGGCGCAACCCCGCGAAGGCGGAGGAACTGGCCACCCGGCACGGCGTACCGGCCTTCACCGACGTCGACGCGCTCATCGACGCCTGCGACGCGGTCGCCGTGGCGCTCCCGCCGGACGTGCAGGCCGACATCGCCGTGCGGGCCGCCACCGCCGGGCGGCACCTGCTGCTGGACAAGCCGCTGGCGCTCGACCTCGCCGACGCCGACCGGGTGGTCGACGCGGCGCAGGCGTCCGGGGTGGCCTCGGTGGTCTTCTTCACCCAGCGCTTCCACCCGAACGTCACCGGTTTCCTCGCCTCGACCGCGGCGGCCGGCGGCTGGCAGCACGCCCGCGCCACCATGTTCGCGTCGATCTTCCAGCCCGGGAACCCGTACGGGGACTCGACCTGGCGGCGGGAGCGCGGCGCGCTCTGGGACATCGGCCCGCACGCGTTGTCGCTGATCCTGCCGGTGCTCGGCCGGGTCACCCGGGTCGCCGCGATGGACGGCCCGAGCGGCCTGGTGCACCTGCTGCTCACCCACGACGGCGGCGCGACCAGTTCGCTCTCGCTCACCCTGGACGCGCCGTCCGAGGCGGTCACCCGGGATTTCGTCTTCTTCGGCGAGAACGGCACCGAGACCGTCCCGCCCGGCGACGGCAGCGCGCTCCAGGCGTTCGGCGCCGCGCTCGACCAGTTGCTGGAGGAGGTCGACGCCGGCACCCGCGACCACCGCTGCGACGTGCGGTTCGGCCGCGACGTGGTGGCGGTGCTGGACGCCGCGCAGACCGCCCGCGCCCAGGGCCGCACCGTCGAGATGTAAGGAAGGGCCCCTTCTTAACGCCTCCGGTAGAGGAGGGGCCCCCGCTTAACACCCCACCGGTCAGGCGTCGGCCAGCGTGACCAGCGCCTCGCCCAGCTCGGTGGGGGTGTGGAACTCCTCGGCCGGCAGGGACCGCAGCGCCTGCAGCGCCTCGGTGTCGGCGCCGTTCTCCTGGCCCCAGCGGACCAGGTCCTCCCGCGAGACCGGGTAGTCGAGCCCGGCCAGGAACTCCCGCAACTGCGCACCGGTGACGGTCATGCCGCCCGGCTACCCACTGAGCCCGGCACCATGCCCGCCGGCGGGTGCGGCCCGGGTCCGCCGTACGCCCGCCGGACCCAGCGGCGGCGGTTTGTCCCGGCGGGCCCCGGGTAGCCGCTGACATGCTGGTACAGCGGCTCGGCGCGCCGAGCGACTTCGACCCCTTGCTGGACCGCGTGCGGGACGCCCGGGTGGTGATGATCGGCGAGGCGACGCACGGCAGCTACGACTACTACCGGCTGCGGGAGCAGTTGACCCGGCGGCTCATCGCCGAACAGGGGTTCGACTTCGTGGCGGTGGAGGGGGACTGGCCGGACTGCGACCGGGTGCACCGGTCGGTGGTTGGCGCGCCGGACGGGCCGGCCGATCCGCTCGCCGCGCTGGAACGGTTCGAACGCTGGCCCACCTGGATGTGGGCGAACGCCGAGGTGGCCCGCTTCTGCCGCTGGCTGCGGGCGTGGAACCTGGAACGCCCCGAGGGGGAGCGGGCCGGCTTCCACGGGCTGGACGTGTATTCCCTCTGGGAGTCGATGCAGGCCATCTTCGACTACCTCGGTGAGGAGGATCCGGCCTCGCTGGAGGCGGCCCAGGAGGCGTACCGCTGCTTCGAGCCGTACGGCAAACGGGCCGAGGAGTACGGGACGGCCAGCCGGTTCGTCTCCGCCCGGTGCGAGGAGGAGGTGGTCCGGCTGTTGGCGCGTACCCGGGAACAGGCCGCCGCGGACGGCCCGGACCGCTTCTCGGCCTGGCAGAACGCGGAGGTGGTGGCCGGCGCGGAGCGGTACTACCGGGCCATGGTCGGCGGCGGCCCCGAGTCGTGGAACGTCCGTGACGTCCACATGGCCGACACGCTCGACCGGCTGCTCGACCGGTACGGGCCGGGCTCGCGGGGCATCGTGTGGGCGCACAACACGCACGTCGGCGATGCCCGGGCCACCGACATGGCGGCGGACGGCATGGTCAACATCGGGCAGCTCGGCCGGGAACGGCACGGCCGGGACGCGGTGGCGCTGATCGGCTTCGGCAGCTGGCGCGGCAGCGTGGTGGCCGCGCCGCGCTGGGGCTCACCGGCCGAGACGATGGTGGTCCCACCGGCGCGGGAGGGCTCGGTGGAGCATCGGCTGCACGAGCTGATGCCGGACCGGGCGGTGCTGGTCTTCGGCGGCGACGACCAGCCGGAATGGGTGACCGGCGAGGCGGACCACCGGGCCATCGGGGTGGTGTACGACCCGAGCTTCGAGTCCTGGGGCAACTACGTGCCGACCCGGCTGGGTGAACGCTACGACGCGTTCATCTGGTGCGACGAGGCCACAGCGCTGCACCCGCTGCCGACGTGCGTCACGCCCGGTGAGATGGAGACGTATCCGGCGGGTGTGTGACGGGTGGGGCCCCGCGGGGGCCCCACCCGTGCGGATCACACGTTCGCGTGCTGCTTCTCGGCGAGGTGGGCGCGCAGGCCCTCACCCTCGACGTCCACGTTGGGCAGGATCTTGTTCAGCCAGCGCGGCAGCCACCATGCGGCGTTGTTCAGCAGCGACATCACCGCCGGCACGATCGTCATCCGGACCACGAACGCGTCGATGGCGACACCGATCGCGAGCGCGAAGCCCATCGACTTGATGATCGGGTCCTCCAGGAAGACGAAGCCGCCGAACACCGAGATCATGATGAGCGCGGCGGCGGTGACCACCCGGGCGCCGTGCCCCATGCCGTTGATGGTGGCCTGCTGGGCGGTGTCGCCGTGCACGAAGTCCTCGCGCATCCGGGAGACCAGGAAGACCTCGTAGTCCATGGCCAGGCCGAACAGGATGCCGATGAGCAGGATCGGCAGGAAGCTGACCAGCGGGGCCGGGGTGTCCAGGCCGACCAGGTCGGCCAGGTGGCCCTGCTGGAACACCGCCACAGTGATGCCGAACGTGGCCGCCACGGTGAGCAGGAAGCCCAGCGCCGCCTTGACCGGCACCAGGATCGACCGGAACACCAGCATCAGCAGCAGGATCGACAGGCCCACCACCAGCAGCAGGTAGACCGGCAGCGCGTCGGAGAGCTTCTCCGACACGTCGATGCCGACAGCGGTGACGCCGGTGAGCAGCACGTCGGCGTTCTGGATGCCCGACACCTGCTTGCGGATGTCGTGCACCACCGTCTCGGTGGCCTCCTCGGTCGGCCCGGTCTTCGGGATCACCCCGATCAGCGCGGTACGCCCCGACGGGTCGACCTGCGGCGGGGCCACCGCCAGCACCCCGTCGGTCTTCTGGACCAGCGCGGTCACCTGCGGAATGGCGGCCTGGGTGGCCTGCGGCGAGTCGGCCGTCACCACGACCGCGAGCCGGCCGGTGAAGCCGGGGCCGAAGCCCTCGCGGATCAGATCGCTGCTGACCCGGGCCGGGGTGCCCTCGGCGGCGGCGGAGGCGTCCGGCAGCGCCAGGCGCATGTCCTGGGCCGGGATCGCGAGCAGGCCGAGGCCGAGCAGCCCGACCAGGATCACCGGGATGCGCAGTCTGGTCACCCACCGCGCCCAGCGGAATCCGAAGCCGGAGCGGTCCTCCGAGCCGGTGGTCGGGTCCTCGACCGCCTTGCGGTCACGCAGCTTGCGCGGCAGCACCTTGTGTCCGGCGAAGCCGAGCAGCGCCGGAGCCAGCGTGATCGCCACCAGCACGGCCACTGTGACGGTGCCGGCGGCGGCCAGGCCCATCACGGTGAGGAACGGGATGCCCACCACGGCAAGGCCGGCGAGCGCCACCACGACCGTCGCGCCGGCGAAGACCACAGCCGAGCCGGCGGTGCCGACCGCACGGCCGACCGCCTCCTCCGGAGAGAGTCCGTCGAGCAGGTTCTGCCGGTGCCGGGAGGTGATGAACAGCGAGTAGTCGATGCCGACCGCGAGGCCGAGCATCAGCGCCAGGATCGGCGCGGTGCTGGTCAGCTCGACCGCGCCGCTGAGCGCGAACAGACCGGCCATGCCGACGCCGACGCCGATGAGCGCGTTCAGCATGGTCATCCCGGCCGCCACGAGCGAGCCGAACGTGATCACCAGAACGATCGCCGCGACCAGCACGCCGATCGCCTCGGTCGAGCCGACCTCCGGCTCACCGTTGAGCACCTCGCCGCCGGGGGCGATCTGCCAGCCCTGCGCCTCGGCCTGCGCGCCGACCTTCTCGTACGCGTCGCGCTGCTCGTCGGTCACCTCGTCCGCGCCGCCGGCGAACTGCACCTGGATCAGCGCGTACCGGCCGTCCGGGGTGAGCGCCTGCGCCTGGTACGGGTCGACCGCGCCGACCACGCCCGGGAGCGTGGCCGCCTCCTGCGTGACCTGCTTGACCACCGCCTGTCCGGCGGGTGAGGTCAGCGCGCCGTCCTGCGGCGCCTTGATCGCGATCGTGCCGGTGGCGCCGCTGGCCGCCGGGAAGCGGTCGGCGAGCAGGTCGATCGCCTTCTGCGACTCGGTGCCCGGCATGGTGAAGTTGCTCGCCGTCGGGCCCCTCAGCGTGGCCGCGGCCAGGCCGAGTCCGACGAGTACGACGAGCCAGACGACGGCGACGAGTCGCCGCCGGCGCAGGGATGCCCGGCCGAGCCGGTACAGCAGGGTCGCCATGGACCTTCCTTGTCCTCGGGGTTCGGATCAGGTGGTGACTTCGAGCGCGCGGTACGCCACGGCGAGCAGCGCGGGTCGCAGCTGGTCGTCGGGGATGTCCAGGAACTCGCCGCAGGTCTCGGCGATGCCGGCGAGCACGACGAGCGCCGCGACGCGTGCCTCCGGACGGTCGGAGAAGCCGGAGAAGGCGGCGATGAGTTGTTCGGAGATCTGCTGGATGTGGGCGAACGCGGGCTGCTGGAGCAGGTCGGGGAACTCGCCCCGGAGCAGCGCGATCTCCCGGCGGAAGCGGACCGCCAGGTCGACGAAGCCGTCCGCGGCGACGCGTTGGGCCTCGGCGCCGGTGTGCGCGGCGATGCGGACGTCCAGCTCCTCCAGCATCGTGATGGCCGGGGCCATCAGCTCGCAGAGCAGGGCGTCCTTGCTGGCGAAGTGGTAGAGCACCGTCGCCTTGGAGCAGCCGACATCGCGGGCGATGTCTTGCAGCGAGGTGCCCTTGTACCCGGTGACGGCGAACCGGCGAGCGGCCGCGGCCAGCAGCTCGTCGTGGGTGGCGGTGGTGGGTCGCGCCATGTCCTCCAGCATGCCTGACCGATCGGTCAGGTGCTGACCGATCGGTCAGATCGCGCGCGTGGCGTTCGCCACAACGACCCGTTTTCGCAGGTCAGGCCGGTGGGCGGCCGTGTGTGCGGTCGTACTCGGTCCGGGCCGCGCTGATCGCCTCCCGGTGCCGCTCCGCCCAGCTCGTCAGCGCGACCAGCGACTCGTACAGTTCCCGGGCCATCGGCGTGGCGGTGTACTCCACCTTCGGCGGCACGGTGGGATGCACGTGCCGGTGAAGCAGCCCGTCCCGCTCCAGGTTGCGCAGCGTCAGCGTGAGCATCCGGCGGCTGATCCCCTCCACCCGGCGCTCCAGCTCGGTGAAGCGGACCGGGCCGGCCGAGGCGGCGATCAGGATGCCGATGGCCCACTTTCCACCGACCCGGTCCAGCGCCTCCCGCACGGTGCAGGCGCTCGCCTGCACCGCCGCGTCCGATCCGCACCGCTCCGACTCCGCCTCACCCACGCCCCCGATCGTCGCAGGTGCCGGCCGGTGCGGCGCGCCGGGCACCGTGTCGGGGTTGCCGAGCCGGGCCCGGCCCGGGATGGTGGTCCGATGGGCGCCGCCGACGAGACCCGGGCCGGAGTGTCGCTGACCAACCTCGACCAGCCGCTGTTCGACGGCGCCGGGGCGACCAAACGCGACCTGGTCGACTACCTCGACGCGATGGCCGACCGGATCCTGCCGGAACTGCGGGACCGGCCGCTGTCGGTGCTGCGGGTGCGGCCCGGCCAGGAGCCGTTCATGCAGAAGAACCTGCCGAAGTACACGCCCGGCTGGGTGCGCCGCACCGAGGTGTGGGCGGAGGCGTCGCACCGGCGGATCTCGTACGCGCTCTGCGACGACCGGCGGACGCTGCTCTGGTTCGCCAACCAGCGCGCCTTGGATACGATCAGCACATGAGACTACTCGCTGCCTACCGGCTGAGCCAGGCCACCGACGCCAGCACGTCAATCGAGCGGCAGCGGGAGACCGCGCAAAGGTACTCCGACCTGGGCGGACACCATTTGGTCGGCGAGGCGATCGACAGCGACGTAAGCGGTGCCAGCGACCCCTTCCGGCGGCCGGGCCTCGGGCCGTGGCTGCGCGGGGAGCGCGAGGGATTCGACGGGCTGCTGGTATGGCGGATCGACCGGCTAGCGCGGTCAACGCTGCACTTCGCGTCACTGCTGCGGTGGGCGCAGGACAACGGCAAGACGATCATCAGCGCCACCGAGGGATTCGACCTGAGTACGCCCATGGGGCGCGCCATGGCGACGATCATTGCCGTCCTGGCCGAGGCCGAGCTAGAAGCGATCAGAGACCGTAACCGGGGCGCGCGGGCGTACCTGACGAAGGTCGGCCGGCACTGGGGCGGGAAGGTACCCGTGGGCTACATGGCCGAGCAGCAGGCCGACAAGACATGGAAGCTCGTACATGATCCGGTCATCGCGCCGGTCATCCAGGAAGCGGCACGGCGGGTCATCGCGGGCGAGACGGTCTCGGCGGTCGTGGCCGACCTCAACGGGCGCGGCGTGCCGACCGCGCTCGATGAGCAGGCGCGGCGGGCAGGGCGGGAACCAACGGGCCGGCGGTGGACGGTGGCCACGCTGACGCGGACGCTCACGAGCGAACTCACGCGGGGCTATCAGGTGCCCGAGGTGCGCGGGGATGACGGGCTGCGGGTGCGGCGGGCCGTGCCGCTCGTGGCCGATGCGGAGTGGGCCAAGCTACAGGCGTCATTGGCTCCGAGGCGGGCCGCCAGCCAGCCACGGCGCAACTCGGCGTACCTGCGCGGGGTGCTGTACTGCGCGTGCGGCGAGCGGGCCAACAAGGTCACGGCCAAGGGCGGCGCGTACTACCGGTGCCCGTCGCGGTCCAAGTACGGCAAGCACTGCGGCAAGTCGGCCACCGTCAAGGCGGACGAGGTAGAGGCGTCGGTAGACGCGGCCGTGCTGCGCGACCTCGGGCCGCTGCCTCTGCTGCGGCGGACGTTCGTGCCGGGCGTCGACCACCGCGAGGAAATCGAGGCGATCAAAGCGGCAATGGACAACCTGACGGCGCAGCTCGGCCGACTCACCGGGCGGGCCGCCGAGGCGGTAGCCGACCGGCTCAACGAGCACGGCGAGACACTGGCCGCGTTGGAGGCTGAGCCGGTTATCGCGGACGACTGGGAGGAAGAACCGACCGGCGAGACCTACGCGGCGCACTGGGGCCGGCTCGATGCGGCCGGGCGCAACTGGGCCATGGTGGCTTTCGGCGTCAAGGCCACGATGGGGCCGGGCACGGCCGTCACGGTGGACGTAGCGCCGCAATCGTTCCTGGACGTCATGGGCGGCATCAGTGTGGAGGCATAGGCAGAAACACAGAGACCCCCAGAGCCACATTGGGCGCGGGGGGTCTCTGTGTTACGGGTGGGGCTTACTCGAAGACAGGTGCCAGGGTCAGGCCGGCGACGGCGCGCCCGGGGGGAGGGCGTTCGCGCCCACCACCTACGTCAATGACGATGGAACCACCGAAGATGGTTGGATGGTCAGCACTGACTCGAAGCTGATGTTCGTTGCCCCAGATCAGATCCGTGTCGCTACCACCGAAGAGCTCACCGACGAGGAGCCCGCTTAACCCGCTCGGTGCAAGGTCGCGGGATGCCAGATTCCCAAGCTGACAGTGCGGGTTCGATTCCCGTCACCCGCTCCACCACGAAGGCCCTGGCCCGCTCCACGGTGTGTGGGTCGGCGGCAGACGGGATGGCAAGCAAGGTGACAGCGGTGACGATCTCAGTAGGATGCTGGGATGTCTCGACCAGTGATCTTCGACCTCTTCCATACCTTGATCCACGGGGCTGATGAGGAGCGTGACCGGGTAGTCGGCGAAATGGCGGTCATGGTCGGCGTGGCTCCGGCCGAGCTGGTCACCGCGTACCACGCCACCTGGCGGGACCGGCTGGTCCGGTGGGACGTGGAGGAGACCATCCGCATCCTCGCCGGACGCCTCGGCGGTACACCGACCGACGCGCAGGTGGCACGGGCCGGTGAGCATCGGCGAGCCCTCGGACACCGGGTGCTGGACAGCGTCTCGCCCGCCACCCTGGACGTGCTCGACGCGCTACGCGCCGATGGTCGTCCGCTGGCCCTCATCAGCAACGCCACCTCGGACACCTCCGAGCCGTGGCCGCAGAGTCCGCTTGCCCGACGGTTCGATGTCGCGATCTTCTCCTGCGATGTCGGGCTGGCCAAGCCCGACCCGGCGATCTATCACCTTGCTGCCGAGCGACTGGGGGTCGAGCCGGCGGAGTGCTTCTTCGTCGGCGACGGCTCAGACGGTGAGCTGCCCGGGGCGGCAGCGGTCGGTATGACCGTCTTCCGGACCACGGAGCACAACGACACCGACCCCAGCTGGGGCGGGCCGGTTATCCATACCTTGGGTGAGCTGCCCGCCATACTCGGAGAGCCGTCCAAGGTCATGGAGCCGGCCGAGTAGAACGGTCAGTACAGCCACTCGTACAGCCAAGCCCGCCGACAGATACCGTCCGGGGCCGATGGCAGGCGACACGGCGAGCAGCTCAGCGCCAGTCACCGACCTAGGCAGACAGCCGTCTTGATCTTGAAAGGCAGTGGTTGGACCGGGCCATCCACGGGCCACGACGTGGTGTCACCGGGGGCAAAACCAGGCCACTTGAGAGCGCGTTGAACAGGCGTACCACCACGCTCCGAGCCGATCTTGTGAGATTCCCAAGCTGACAGTCTGGGAGCCACACGTGGGAGCCACCGGGGCGGACTGGACCGGACGGAACGGAACCGATCGAGTTGCCGAGCGTGCGAGGACCAGGACCAGGCGGACCACAGCGAACGGCCTAGACATGGTCTTGGGAATCTAGGGATCAGAAGGTTAGGGGTTCGAGTCCCTTCGGGCGCACAGCAGGTCAAGGGCCGGTTCCCGTCACGGGAGACCGGCCCTTGTTTTTTTGACCCCCATGGCTGACCCCGCCTACGCGTCGAAGAGGAAGCCGAGCCGGTCCACGGCGTCCTGCTGTACCCGCCGCGTGGCCTCCACGTAGATCGAGTCGGTTGACGCAGGTCGGGCCGGCGTGCCAGTGCGGGTCCGTTAGAACGGGAAGTCTTCGGCGGGCGGCGGCACCATGGGCGGGCGGGTGCCGTGCGGCGGCGGACACGGGCCGTCGCTGTCGAGGTGGTAACCGCAGTCCTCCTGATGGGGGGCGCGGCGCAGCACGGGCGGCCAGGGCGTGCCGGGCGGTACGTAGTGCCAGCACTGCGGGCCGGGGCCGATCTTGTGGGCGGGGTCGTCGGGGGTGCTCATCGGCCACGCTCGCGGCGCTGCATCGCCTGACGCACGCGGGCATGCACCCGGCGGTTTCCGATGCGGCACGGCCGGCACAGCCGGCGGAAGCCGTCGAGGGTGCGCCGGTCGGGGCCGAACGCCGACAGCGGGCGGGGGGTGTTGCACTCCGGACAGTGCTTAGTAGTGGTCACGGAGGGCCTTCTTTCGATTGGCGCGGTGCATCTCCACGGCGCGGGCAACAGTGGGTGCGTTGCACGACGCTTGCCAGGCGACCGACCGGACGGTCATTTCCTCGCGTAGCTCGCGCTCGGCAATGGCGGCCAATTTCTCGGGATCGTCGCCATAGATGGGCGGCCGGCCGGGCATAATCAGGCGGTGCGGACGAATTGCCATGTGGGCGATGTCTTTATGGCTACCAATCTCGGCGCGCTCGTCGCCCCATTCCATAGCAACCGCGGTGCTGGTTAGTGCCTTTATATCCAGCGTCGAAAGGTCTGCATTATCGCTGGGCCATTGCCCAATTCGGCGCCATTTCTGGCCGGCGCCGGTGATGTGGCGCATGGTCAATCGGGAGCGGCGGCCGGCGAGCTGGGCGAGCCGAGTAGCGGTCGCGGGGTCAAGATGGCCCGGTTTTGAGCCTCCACCGTTATTCGCATTCATGCCTATTTCCATTCTTTGCGAGCCATTTTGGTTTTTTGGGAAATCGCAGCTTTACTGGGCTGACAGCGACGCGCCATGCCTACCGGGAGGGCTTTGGTGGGGGGCATGGGAGGCATGCCCCAGGGGGTGCGAGGGTCTGCGAACGGCGCGGCGAACGCACGCGCGCAATTCCATAAAGGAACGACACAATACGTTCGCTCGCACATTCACCATTCAAGTAATCAATTCATTCATGCACAACTACAATTCATGCCAACATGCAGCACACATTACGTCGTCTGCAAGAACGGTTCTGCGTCGACAACGTGGGCAAAGGCGTGCCGATGTGCGTGCCTTGCTGATAGGCAACAAGGCACGCACATCGACCACATCACTCACGCATTCTCGTCGTTGCTGTCCTGCGCAATAGGAGGCAGGCCGGCGAGCCGCCGCGCCAATTCCTCGGGCGTTCCAGCCGCTACCTCGGCACGATAGAACTCCTCATCGGTCATGCCGGCCCGGCGGGAAGTGCGGGACCGGCCGGAGGTCTTGACGGCGTAGAGGAAATTGGCCATGGCGTGATCGAGATTCATAAATTTGCCCCCTCCGGGGTCGAGATAGACGGGGCGGGGGTGTTCATTTCGACGCGCCGATCAGCGCCCGGTGCGGACGATCGCGGGGCGGGGCGCTGGCACCCAACTTCGCTTCCGTATCGGCCATCCGGCACTGCGCAGAGCAGTAGCGGTACCTTCTCTCCGTGCGGAACGGCGTCGCGCAGCGCGCACAGTGGCGTTCGTGCAACGGTTCCGAGGCCGGCTGCGGCTCGGGGGCCGGCACGGGCTGCGGCTCGGGCTGCGGCTCGGCCTGGACGTGACCAGCGGCGGCACGCTCGCGGGCGCGGATGGCCTCGCGCTCCACCTTCTCGCCTGCGAGGTACGCGGCCTCCATCAGCTCGGCCCTACGGGCGGCCTTGGCGACCTTGGCTCGGCCTCGGCGCGCGGCGGCGGCCTGGCCGGCGGTCGCTCGGCCTTCCCGGTGGGCCTTCTGCCAACCGATGTCGTGGCGTTGCTTGCTCATGCGAACGGCCCCCGGATGCTCTTGACGATCTCGTTGATGTGGTCGGGCGTCTCGCTCTCATAGCCCTGGATCTGGCGGGCCACGCGGCGGATGTCCTCGGCGGACCGACCGGCCTCGGGCTGCTCGGCGGCTGGCTGCTCGGCGGCCTCCCGCTCGGCCCGGATGGCGGCGAATCTCGCGTCCACCTCGGCATCCCAAGCGGCGGCCTCGGCGTCGGTCAACGGCTGGCCGGCGGCGTCGTATCGCTGGTTCATCAGGAACCACTCGCAATCACGCGCAGCGCGCGCAGGAGGTCATCCACGCTGCCCAGACGCCGGAAGCCGTCAACGACGTTGGTGTGCGCGTTGTACTTGGTCGACCGGGGGATCAGGACGGCCAGCCGGTCTGCCATCTTGCGGATCTCGTCCCGGTCGCGCTCCTTGCGCTCCTCGACGTACGGCGTAACCACCTCGACCAGCGCAAACTGCGCGTTCACAGCCGGCGGCATCAGGGCGCGGTGCGCGGCGATGATCTCATCGCGGCGGGCCTCCCAGAACACATCCGGCTTGGGCTGCCTCACCTTGCCGGCCAGCGCGGCGGCCTTCACCTCGGCCTTGTCGTCGGCGTACTCGTCGGCCAGGTCGTCCATCTTGTCGGCGGACGCCTCCAGGGCCTCAACGGCGGCGGTCAGCTTGTCGAGCGCGGCGGCCACCTCGGGCACCTCGGCGGCGATCTCGTCAACGAACGGCGGCAGGTGCGGCGCGCGGCGGCCAGGCTTGGCGAGGTGCTCGGTGCCGTGGCTGGTCTGCGTGACGGCGGTGTCGAGGTTGGGGAAATCGATGGACACGGGGTGTCCCTTTCATTGCTCGCGGATCACTCCGTTGGCAGCGCGAGCGGGGGTAGCCGGTATCCGACCGGCGGCGGGGGTGGATCAGTTGGCGAACGGGTCGTGGTCGCGGGCGGCCTCTTCACAGACGAGGCAGCCGGGGACCGGCCACAGCGAGACGTGCGCGCGGTGGCGCTGCCACTCGTCGCGGTTGCGGGCGGCGTGGCGGACGTTGCAGGGATGTGCGGCGCGGGCGTCGCGGGCGGCCATCAGGGCGGCGAACTCGGCGGCGCGGCGGCGGTCGCGGTTGTTCATCCGGCCACCCCCAGGGCGGCGCGGGGCGGGGTGGCGCACCGTCCGCACGCGGTACCGATCTCGGCGGTCGGGAGGATGACCACATAGGACGCGCGCTTGCCGCATCCGTTGGCCTCACAGCGGAAGTCGGACGCCATCAGCAGCTCGTGCCGGCGCTCGGGCGAGACGTGGATAGCGGTCATGGGGCGGTCTCCATTCACAGGTAATGCACCTCCTCGGGGCCGGCGGTCGGCGGTCATCGGGGGGCCGTCCACGTCTGCGGCGACGGGCGGCCGAGCGGCGACGGTGCCAGGCACGCGGCGGCGAGCCGGGCGAGCGTGTGGAAGAGTCGCGCGGCCATCAGCGGTCCCACATCGGACGGTCGCCGGGGCGGGTGTACGTGCGGTCGCGCATGACCAGGCGCTCGCGGCGGGTGCGGGCGGTGTAGATCGGGGCACCTCGCCAGAGATGCACGCCCATCCATCCGCGCTTGCCGTGGACAACGGCGCTCATCAGGTACTCGCGGGCGACGGCGGCGAACGTCTTGCGGCCGGCGGGCATGATCTCGCCAACCGCCGGGCCACGCTTGACGGCCACGCGAGCGCCGATCATCTGCGTGTCGGCGAACATGCCACCGGGGGCACCGGTCAACAGCACCGGGTCGGCGTCGTAGTCGAGCGTGTCGAGCGTGGACAGGTAGGCGTCGAACAGCGCCGTGCCTTCCGTGAACCGTCCGACCAGCCAGCGGAACGTTTGCAGGTCGGTCAGCCAGGTTTCGATGGCCCAGGCTGCGGAGCGGGCGGCGGGGGTCATCTCATCGCCGTATCGGTATGCGTCCACGGGGTCACCTCCAATCGGTTGCAGGGCAACGAAAAACGCCCCGGTCGTTGCGGGAGATGCGACCTCCCACAACGCCGGGGCGTTGGCTTTTCGGTGTTGCTGGCCGCGCCGTGTGTGTCGCATACACGCGGTGCGGGGGTCTGTCCTACCGGGACAGTCGGGACGCGCGGTGCGCGAGGTAGTCAGCCACGTTGGCGCGGAATGCGGCGGTGGCGTCGTCAGTCAGTGGCCGGGGCCGGGTGGCGGCGGGGCGGCGGGTGATCGTCGGGGCGGTCATGATTCCTCCACTCTGGACAGCGGCAGACAGCAAAACCGCCGGACATGGGTGGGCCGATCTCCTGGCGGCAACCAAGATCGGCACACTCATGACCGGCGGGGTCGAGGTGCGCGCGACGGGTTGCCGGTCGTCGCGGTGCGCGGGGTCCGTCCATCTCGGACGGCGGTCGTGCGGGGGGCTCACTATGTATGTCCCCCACGGGGGGAAACGCGCGCGGCGGGCCAGTGCTGGGCTCCCTGCTCGCACATAGTTCGTCCCACAAGGGGGGAAACCCGATCTTGGGACCGGGGCCGGGGGGCTTCACTGAGTATGTCCCACAGAGGTAAAACGCCCTGGTCACAGGCTTGCGGCGTTGCCGGGGGTGCTCGCTGCTGCCGGGGCGCAACCTTCCTCTACTGGGTTCGTCCTACAGCCGTACAGTACGGGCGTACGGTTTTCGGGCTGAGACCGGCGGGCGCGGGCGCAGCGGGGGCGGCCCGACTACCTGCCAGGTGGTAAGTCCTCAGCGATGTAAGGGCGGCGGGGGCGGCCCAGAATTACCCCCCGGATGGCGCACCCAGGGCCGGCAAGTGTCTGCACCCCGTCGGCACTTACCCCCCTGATAACGCACCCATCACCGGGCGCAGGCGCAGCGGGGGATGCCCAGGGACTACAGAGAGCACTATAAGTAACTACAGTTAGTTATAGTAGAGAGGTATAAGGGGGAGGAAATAGGACAGATTGAAGGGAGAAAGAAAGCGGGCGGCGGAGCAACAAGAGTCCGAACGCCATTACCCCCCGGATGACGCACCCACGTCTGCACCCCCCTCGGCGGCGGGGCGGACCAGCGGCCGGGGGCTGCGGCGTGATGGCATCGGGAACGGGCTGTGCGCCACGCTGCGGGCCGTGGGTGCCGTCCAGGTAGACGGGAAGGACGGGCGCAGAGCAGGGGCGCAGAGGCGGTCTCACAAAGGCACTTGTTGGCGGGCGGTCCGGGTCGGTGCCGACCAGCAGGCGGGGGCTGCGGCGTGATGGCATCGGGAACGGGCTGTGCGCCACGCTGCCGGCCGTGCGGGCTGTCCGGGGGGCATCGGACGCCGGACGCAGAGCGGCCCGCTACGGGGCGCGTAGCGGGCCACTTGTTGACGCGGGCGGCTTAGCCGGCAGCGAGCGCGGTGCGGGTTGCGGCCAGGTGCCGGCGGGCGGTCCGTGCCGACACGCCGAGCGCAGCGGCCACATCGGCGGCGGACAGGTGCGGGCGGGCGGCCACCAGGGCGGCCACTCGGGCGGCGGTGCCGGCCACGGCCGGCGGCGTGGCCGAGGCGGTCACGGTGGCCGGCGGCGTGGCCGAGGCGGTCACGGTGGCCGGCGGCGTGGCCGAGGCGGTCACGGTGGCCGGGTCGGGCGTGGCCGGCGTGCTTGCGACGGACACCGGGGCGGCCACCGGAGCGACCGGGGCCGGGGACGGCGCGGCCACCGGGGCGGCCTTACCGGACCGGGCGAGCACTTCCACAGTCAGCAGCAGGGCCACAGCCGGCCAGGCGGACACAACACGGGCGGTCACGGACGGCGGCGCAACGGCCACGTTGGCCACCACCGACGCGGCCACGCCGAGGATGAAGGCCAGCCACGCGGACCAGCGGGACCGGCGGCCGTCACCGAGCGCCAGCGTGGCCACGAGGATCATGCCGTCGACCGACAGCGGCAGCAGGGCGGCCAGCGTGGGTGGCTGGCCGGCACGCTCGGCCAGTAGCCGCATGTGGTCGTAGCTGGCAAGGGCGGCGATCGTGGTCACGGCCACCGTGCCGGCCAACGAGGCGATGCGGCGGGGGCTCATGCGGCACCTCCGGGCGACAGCACGAGCCAGCCGGACGAGACCGGGCAGACGTAGCCGGCGGCCGTGAGCGCGGCCAGCGCGGCGGTCACGGCCTGGTCCTCGGCGTCGCAACGCTCGGCCAGGTCGGAGACCGAGCCGAGCCAGACCGGGCGGCCGTCGTCACCACTGGCACCACCGGCGGCCAGGGTGATCAGGACCAACTTGGCGAGCGGGTCGCCGGGGTGCTGGGCGGACGCCCAGGCGGTCGCGGACATGCTCATGCGGCAGCCTCCAGAGCTTCGGAGCGGCAGGGGATGCACCGGCCGGCGACCTGGCCGACGTGCCCCGGCTTCGGGCAGCGGTCACCACCGGCCGGCGGCGGGAGCGCAGCTCCCCGGCGCTCGGGCGGGGTCCATCGGTTCTTCCCGTTGGAGAAATCCCGCGCGGAGCGCGCGGTGTTGGTTCCCTGACGGT
Source organism: Micromonospora sp. CNZ296 (assembly GCF_007827635.1). Lineage (NCBI taxonomy): Bacteria > Bacillati > Actinomycetota > Actinomycetes > Micromonosporales > Micromonosporaceae > Micromonospora > Micromonospora sp. CNZ296. Next base: position 283,753 of record NZ_VISW01000004.1, on the reverse strand, counting down.
TAAAGGCAGGTTCGGCGGAAGTGGGCTTCCGGGCAGGGCGGAAGCTAGCCTCCGGGGTGGCCGGCGGTGTGCTTCCGGCCGGGGTGGTGCTGGCGGCCAGGCGGGCCATGGCGAGGTTCCACACGATCGTTCGCTTGCTGCCACGCTCGGCACGCACGATCAGGCCGAGGGTTTCCAACTGGGCGAGGTCGGCCCGGACGGCACGCTCAGACTTGCGGGCGTACTTGGCGAGCGTCGCCTGAGACGGCCAGGCACCACGGCCGTCCGCGTCGGCGTGGTTGGCCAGGCCGACCAGCACGGCGACGCATGACGGTGGGACGTTCGGTGCCTCGCTGAGTGCCCAGCTCACGGCCTCGATGCTCACGCGCTCTCCCTGGGTGGGGGCGCGGCCGTAAGAGGGTGTTGTCCCTCTCCAAAGCGCGGGCGGTGGAGTACCACCCGACGCTGGCCCGCGCCGGTGCGCCCGAGCACCCGTCCCACCTGGTGCTCGACCTGGACCCGCCGGAGGGGGACGCGTTCGGCGCCGTGGTGCGGGTCGCTCTGCTGGTGCGGCAGGCGCTCGCCGACGCCGGGCTCGCCGGCGCGGTGAAGACGAGCGGCGCCAAGGGGCTGCACGTGGTCGTGCCGGTGGACCCGGCCACCACGGCGGAGGAGGCCGCCGCCGCGACCCGCGCTCTCGCCGTCCGTACCGAACGGCTCGACCCGGCGGCCGCGACCACCGCGTTCATCGTCGCCGACCGCGGCGGCCGCGTCTTCGTCGACTCCACCCGGGCGTACGGCGCGACTGTGGTGGCCGCCTACAGCCCCCGGATCCGGCCCGGCGCCCCGGTGTCGTACCCGGTGGGCTGGACCGATCTGGAGAGCGCGACCCCGGCCGACTTCACCGTGCGGACCGTGCCGGGCCTGCTGGGGGACCGGGATCCCTGGGCGGAGGCGCTGCCCGCGCCGCAGCGCCTGCCGGCGGACCTGGTCGAGCAGGGGCGGACCATCCCGGTTGCCCGGGTGCAGGCGATGCACGAGGGCAAGCGCCGCGCCAAGGCCCGCCGCGAGGCCGAGTGACGCCGGTCCGCGTCAGCGGCGCCGGGTCGTCGTCGCCGGTGGCCGCTTGCCCCAGGTGAACGCGATGAGCACCACTGCCAGCGCCCAGGTGACGATCATCGTCCAGATCGGGCGGGTCTCGGTGGCCGCGCCGACGAACCCGCCGATCGCGTAGCTGACCAGGCAGAGCAGGCCGGTCGCGGCGAGCCGCCCGGCCGCGCTGCGGCCCTCCGGCTCGAACACCCAGTCGGCGATGCCCTTCGTGGTGCGCAGCACTGTGCCGGTCTGGTACGACGTGGCGGTCTGCACGCCGAACGTGCGGACGACGAGCCCGCCGAGGATGCCGACCGGGAACGCCAGCAGCGCGGTCAGGATCGTGCGCTCGGTCAGCGAGTCGCGCCCCGAGTCGAGGGACCGGTCCACCAGCCCCCAGAGCACGAGCAGCGCCAGCATGGCGAGCAGTTCCATGCCCGGCGGGGTGAGCGGTCCGGCCGGGCGCACGCGGCGGATCCCGGCGCCGAGGAGGCCGCCCAGGCCGAACGCGACAAGTGACGCCAGCGCGGACGGCCACGCCGGCAGGTGATCGGCGGCACCCATTCCGACGAACGCCACGTTGCCGGTCTGAATACCCACGAACACCTTGTACTTGAGGAACGAGAAGGCGTCTACCACACCGGCGAGGCCGGTGGAGAGCGCAAGTGCCAGAAACGGTATGTGGAAGTCGTATTCCCCCACCCGCCAGCGATCCTCCGCGTTGTTGGACATCGCCCTCCCTACCCCTCGTTCCGCCGGTGAAACCGTTGCGGCGCGCGATGCGCAGAAGTGCCGGGAAAAGTGTTTCCTGTCGTTTCCGGTGAATGGCGCGATCGCGTTATTCACCAATGGCATCCGGTTCGGCAGCATCGCAATTGCGTCTCGACGGCGAGACTCGAAGCCGAAGGAGGCCGAGCGCATGTTCGTGCTCCCCGTCGCCAGAATCCGCGTCACGTTCTATTCGATCGCGGCGCTGGCCGTCGCCGGAGTCGCCACGGATGCTCCGGTCTGGAGCATCGCGGCGTCGCTGTTCCTCTGTGTCGCGATTCCGCTCGCGGTGGCCTTTCAGAGCCCGGAACACCTGCGGGCGTTGTTCGTCCCGTCCCGGGCCGCCGAATCGGCGGTCCACACCCGGAAGGAAATCCGTCATGCCCCGATCCAATGACCGTGCCGGAATGGGATCATCGCCCAAGGACCACCAGATGGTCGGCACGGTCCCGCGGAATCCGGCGATCGACCAGTCACACCCCGACCTGGTGCATCCGCCGTCGACAGACAACGGGCTCATGCCGAACCTGGTGTTCCCGTTCTCGCTGGCGCACACCCGGCAGGAGAGCGGCGGCTGGACCCGGGAGGTCACCAACCGGCTCCTGCCGATCGCCCACGACCTGGCGATCGTGAACATGAAGCTCAACCCCGGGGCGTACCGGGAACTGCACTGGCACATCCAGTCCGAGTGGGCCTTCGTCCTCACCGGCAGCTGCCGGATCGCCGCCGTGGACCAGGAGGGCCGCAACTTCCTGGAGGACGTCAAGGCCGGCGACCTCTGGTACTTCCCGGCCGGCATCCCGCACCACATCCAGGCGCACGACGAGGGCGTGGAGTTCCTGCTCGTCTTCGACGACGGCTGCTACTCCGAGGACGCCACGTTCCAGCTCACGGACTTCTTCTCGCACGTGCCGAAGGAGGTCATCGCCAAGAACTTCGGCTGGACGATGCAGCAGATGGCCAACTTCCCGCCGGAGTCCGAGCGATACATCTTCCCGGGGCAGAGCCCGCCGCCGCTGGCCGAGGACCGGGTCTTCAGCCCTACCGGCGACGTGCCCCGGACGTTCAAGCACAGCCTGCTCGCCCAGACGCCGGAGAAGTTCGAGGGCGGCAGCGTACGCATCGCCGACTCGAGCAACTTCGCCGCGGCGATCACCACCACGGTCGCCATGGTGGAGATCGAACCCGGAGCGATGCGGGAACTGCACTGGCACCCGAACGGCGCGGAGATGCAGTACGTGATCTCGGGCAAGGGACGCATGGGCGTCTTCGCCAACCACGGCACCGCGCGCACCTTCAACATGGAGACCGGCGACGTCGGCTACGTGCCGATCTCGATGGGCCACTACATCGAGAACATCGGTGACAAGCCCTTCGTCTACCTGGAGCTGTTCCGGACCGCGAAGTTCGAGGACGTGTCGCTCGCCCAGTGGCTGGCCAACGTCCCGCCGGAGGTGGTCGCGGACACGATCAACGTGCCACGCGAGCTGATCGAGGCCCTTCCGAAGACGAAGAGCCCGCTGCAACGGCACTGAGAACGCGATGCTGAGCGCGGACGCCGCGACCCTGTGGTGTCCGCGCTCCGCGCCGCATTCCTCAACCTTCGTCCCGCGACTCCCAGACCAGCGCCAGCTCCACCCGGTTGTGGACGCCGAGCTTCGCGTAGATCGACCGCAGGTGGGTGTCGACGGTGTGGAACGAGACGAACAGGTCCCGGGCCGCCTCCTGCTTCGTCATGCCGACCGCGAGCAGTTCGGCCACCCGTACCTCGGCGGGGGTCAGCGCGGCCACGGCCGGGCGGCAGGCGTCGTCTCCCGTCGTGCCGTCGGGCTCCCGCGTCCCGTCCCCGGCGACGCCGGCGCCCATCCGGGTGTACATCGCGGCGCACTCGGCGAGCAGGCCGGGCGCCTCCGCCGGCGGCAGCCCGGGCGACCGCGCCAGGTCGTGCAGCGCGTCGGCCAGGGCCGGCCGGGCGGAGGTGGTGCGGAGCAGCCGTACCGCCGCGCGCAGCGCCGCCGGATCACCGGTCAGCAGCCCGTCGACCTGGTGCGCCACCCCGCGCCAGAGCGCGTTGTTCGCCATCCCGGCGGCCCGCTTCAGGTGGTCGGCGAGGATCTCGGCCCGCTGCCGGTCACCCAGCGCCAGCGCCGCGCGGACCAGCCGCGGGCCGTGGTGCGGCACCAGCAGCAGGGGAGCCATCGAGCGGTCCGGCATGGCGAACGCGGCCCCCAGGAGCGCGGCGTGCCGGCCCGGTTCCGGGTCGCCCGCGGCGGCGCAGCCCAGACGGAACCACTGCATGTCGTCGGGCCAGCCCACCGTGGGGCGTTCGTCCGCCAGCAGCTTCCGGGCCGCGGCCACCTCACCCCGGCGCAGCAGCACCTCCACGACCGTGGCGAGCAGATCCACCCGGGCCTGCGCCGGCAGGGCGACACCGTGTTCGGACAACGCGAGGCGGGCCCGCGCCTCGGCCTCGGCCAGCTCGCCGGTGCTCAGCCGCAGGACGCAGTCCAGCGCGGTCACCAGCGGCTGCGCCACCGCGCCCAGCGTGTCGATCTCCCCGGCGACGCCGTCCAGCGCGGTCGCCGCGTCGACGTACCGGCCGAGCGCGATCTGGTTCGCCACCCGGTCGACGCGCAGGAAGATCGCCTGGGTACGGGCAGCCGGCTCGCCCGCGTCCACCTCCCGCAGGATCCGCGCGGCGCGGGGCAGGTCGCCGGTGGCGGTGGCCCGGGACGCGTTCGCCAGGGCCAGCCGGATGCCGCCGCCGGGGGAGGGGCTGCGCTCGTGCGCCCGCTCCGCCGCCGCCACCAGCTCGGCGGCGTCGGGATGCCCGAACCGGGCCGCCAGCGACGCCAGCATGGTGAGCGTCCAGCTCCGCCCGGCGGCGTCCAGCTCCTGGTTCAGCGCCCGCCCGAGGTACGTCAGGGACAGCGAGGGGCGCTGTGTCGCGTAGTAGGCCCCGAGCCGCCCGAGCAGCATCGCCCGCTGCCGTGGCCCGTACCTGTCGGCGGCGACCTCCCGGTGCAGCATGCGCAGCGTCTCGTCCACCCGGCCGGCCAGGTAGAGGTTGTCGGCGACGTCGACCAGCCAGGCCAGGCGCTCGTCGGCCGGGCCCGGTGCCGGGGCGGCCAGCAGCAGGTCCGCGGCGAGGCTGGGTCCGACCGCCGGGTCGGCCGCCAGCCGCGTGGCGAGCGCCCGGGCGGACCGGCTCACCGCCGGCAGGACCCGCAGGAGCTGCCGGGCGGCCTGGGCCGGGCGTCCGCCGTCGGCGAGCACCTCGGCGGCCGCCTCGCGCAGCGCCTGGCGCACCGAGGCCGGCGTGTCCCGCAGGACGTCGTCGCGCAGCGCGATCGAGGCCAGTCGCAGCCCGGCCGCGGTGTCGACGAGGAACCCGCGCGCGATCAGCTCCTCCACAGTCGCGTCGACCGGCTCGTCCGGCGTGATGCCGGTGCGAACGGCCACCGCTTCGAGGAACCACAGGCCGCAGGGGGCGTCCGCGACGGCGACGCCGCGCAGGACCCACCGCTGCACGGTGGTGAGCGACGAGGGTACGCCGGTGTGCATCTTGGGACGGTTGGTCAACGGCGTCTCGGGCAACTGGCTCACCTTCGCAGGTGCTGGGTTTCGACCCGTTCACCGCGAGGTTAGCCAGCTCGTGACCTGCTCATCCCCGAATCGGGGGACAAAGGTGAGGGCGGCTCCGGATCTCCGGTGCCGGCCGCTAGATGACGCGGCGCCGGACCCGCCACACCACCACACCGACCAGGATCGCCGCGACGGTGACGAACACTGCCGCCTCGATGAGCTGGAACGTCCAGAACCGGTCCGCCGGGTGGTAGACCCCGAACTGCTGGACGCCGCGCGCGTGCAGGAACTGGTTGAGGTTGGTGCCGGCCAGGTCGGCGGCGTCCTCCAGCTCGTAGTACTCGGCCCCGCTCAGCCTGCGCCCGGTGGCGTCCGCGTAGCCGCGCTCGATCACCCAGTCGGCCACGCCCGGCAGGTGCCCCGCCCGGTCCTGCGAGTCGCCCACGGGCACCGGCTCCATGGTCGTGAGCGGCGTGGCGTACGCGGGACGGGCCAACAGCCCCACCGACATCCGGGCGGCGAGGAACGCCCCGAACGCGACGCCGAACGCGGGCAGGCTGCGCCGCAGGATCGCCCCCGCGGCGGTGGCGACACCGAACGCGAACAGCGCGTACGCCACCGGGACGAGTCCCTCCAGGTCGAATGCGTCGTACTGGAACCGCCCCTCCCACGCGTCGAACGGCTGACGGAACCAGGTGAGCACCGCTGTGAACACCCCGGTGAGCGCGACGGTGACGCCGGCCAGTGCCGCGAGCTTTGCCGCCAGCCAGCGCATCCGCGGCACGGCCTGCGTCCAGGCGAGCTGCCAGGTGCCGTCCTCCAGTTCGCGCGCCAGCAGCGGTGCGCCGAGGAACGCGCCGATGACGACGGGGACCAGGTAGAAGGCCGCCAGGAGGTTCTCGACGTACCCGTACTCCTCGTCGAGCCGGCGGAAGGAGGCCGTGCAGGCCGTGTCGACGCCGGCCTGTCCCGCGCACCGGGCGGGACCGCCGGGGAACAGGTCGTGGGCCTGCGTCCCGAGAACGAGCAGGGCGACGCCGAACACGCCGACGAGCAGACCCAGGACGCAGACCTCGGTCCGGTGCTGGCGCCAGATCAACCACGTCACGCCGGCACCCCCGAGGTGACCGCGGCGCCCGGCTCGGACGGCCGGCGCAGGTACGCCAGCACCAGATCCTCCAGCGCGACCGGCTGGGCCTGCCATCCGGGCGCGGCCGGGAGCCCGCCGTCACGTACCAGCAGGGTCGTGTGCCTGTCGCTGTGGACGGCCTCCACGACGGTGCCGGCCCGGTCGAGGTCGTCGGCCGTGCGCGGGCCGACGAGCAGCCGGTGCTCGGCGAGGAGGGTGTCGATGTCACCGGTGAGCGTGACCCGGCCCTGGTTGAGCACGACCAGGTGGTCGCAGACGCGCTCCAGTTCGTGCACGACGTGGGAGGAGAACAGGACGGTCACCCCGCCCTCGGCCACCGCGCCCATGAGGACCTGGAGGAACTCGTGCCGGGCCAGCGGGTCGAGGCTGGCCACCGGCTCGTCGAGGACGAGCAGGTCCGGCCGCTTCGCCAGCGCCAGGGCCAACGCGACCTGGGCCTGCTGCCCGCCGGAGAGCGTGCCGGCCCTGCGGTCGAGGGGTATGCCCAGCTTCGCCAGCCGGCGCTCGGCCAACCCCTGGTCGAAGCGGAGGTTGCAGGCCCGGCCGAAGCGGAGCATCTCGGCGACTGTGAAGCGCTTGTACAGCGGGTGGTCCTGGGCCAGGAACCCGATCCGGGACAGCGTCTGCGGGGTGCTCGCAGTGACGTCCCGGCCGAGGACCTCCACCGTGCCGGTGCTCGGTGCCAGCAACCCGACGACCAGGCGCAGCAGCGTGGTCTTGCCCGCGCCGTTCGGCCCGACCAGGGCGATCACGCCGCCCGCCGGCAGCGCCAGGGTGCAGTCACGCAGCGCCCAGCCCTTCCGGTACCGCTTGCCCGCACCGTCGGTGCGCAGCGCGAACCCGGTCGCTGTCACGCCACGTCCTCGTTCCTCGTCTGCTGGTGGACGGAGGTGAAGAGCGCGTCGACCGCCTGTTCGTCGAGGCCGGCGGCGTAGGCGCGGCGCAACCAGGTCTCCAGGCCGCGGCGCAGCGACGTGTACGTCGACGCCGACATCACGGCCGACTGCTGTGCGTTGACGAACGTGCCCTGGCCGGGCCGGCCGGTGACCAGGTTCTCCTGCTCCATCTGCCGGTACGCCTTGGCGACGGTGTTCGGGTTGATCGCCAGGTCCTCGACCACCTCGCGGATGAGCGGGAGGCGGTCACCGGGCTGGAGGAAGCCCAGCAGCACCGCCTGCCGGACCTGCTGGACGAGTTGCAGGTACGGCGGCACGCCGGAGTGGGTGTCGAGCCGGAAGACGAACACGGTGCTCCTCACTGCTTTACTAGTAACGTAGTAAAGCAGTGGATCGGTGGTCAAGGGAGCCGGCGCGCCCGGCCTGCCGAGGGATCGCCCGGAAACGGAACGAGCCCGGCAGCCGGGGCGGCTGTCGGGCTCGTGGAGATCTGTCGCCGATCGATGAGCGGCGGTTCTGTGAGGTGCCCCCGGCAGGATTCGAACCTGCGCTCCCGCCTCCGGAGGGCGGTGCTCTATCCCCTGAGCTACGGGGGCTCAGCGACCCGAGAAGAGTAGCAAACCCCCTCCCGGATCACCGAATCGGTACCCCCGCGAGTCGATCTTCGTCGGATCAGGCCGCGGCGACGGCGCGACCGCAGCTCGGCAGCGGGTGCAGCACGACCCGGCGGGGCAGCCGGCGGGGCCACTCGTTGCGCGGCCACGAGCCGTCCACGATCAGGTGCACGGTGCGTTCCTCGGTGCCGCTGAGCCGCAGCACGAAGTCCCGGGGCAGTGGCGGATCCACCGACGGCGTCGTGACCATGAACCGCACCCGTCCCCGCGAGGAGACCGCCGACACCACGTCGGCGGCGGGCATGGTGCCGCGCAGGCGTACCCGGCCGATCCAGTAGACCTCCGCCGCGTGCTCCTGGGCCGCCCGCGTGATCGCCGGATACTCGCTGCGTACCCAGCGCTCGACAGCGCCGACGCACAGGCCGCAGGCCCGCTCGCGCGGCTCGCGCGGCCCCAGACCCCAGGCCCGGAGGTACGCCCCGACGGTGCCGGCGTCCATCGCCAGCCCGAACCGGCGCTCGATGAGGGCGGTCAGGCTCTGTCGTGTCCAGAGCTCCTCGTCGAGGCCGAACTCGTCGGGGTGGACCCCCCGGAGCACGTCGATGAGTTCGAGTTCCTGTTCGCGGCTGAGCGTTCCCGGCTCGCCCTGCCGCAGTCCGCGACGGACGGCTGCCACCGCTCCGTCACCGCCGATGGTGTGGCGTCGGCACCAGCTGGTCACCGACCGCCCTGCGTCTCTGAGTGCAACCCCCACGTCTTGGGCAACGAGCCCGAATCGCAACTGGTCACGATATGTGGGTAGAAAACTCTCCAACCTCCACAATGACCCGTTAACCCCAAACCGTTACAAACACCCATACAGAACATTCCGGGCAGCCCTGAGGCTCCCGAGTTCGAGATCTTGGTACGAAACGGCCCTCCTGAGGGCCCTTCCGTACCAAGATCTCCTGGCGCGACCCCGCCGCCCCCGTCCCCGCGATCTTGCACTTGCCGCCCTCCGATAACGGGGTGAATCCGGCATCACCGGGGCAGCAACTGCAAGATCGCCGGGGCGGCGCGGCGCGGCGGGGCGGGGCGGGGCGGGGCGGGACGGGGACGGGGCGAGGGAGCGCGGGGACGGTGAGGCCCGGTGCCCCTGGGAGGGGGACCGGGCCTCGGTGGATCGGGTGGGGCGGGTGGTTACGGGGTGCCGCCCAGGCGCTTCAGCGCCGCGCCCAGGTTGGTCAGGTCGTTCTGCTGGGTGTTCTTCATCGTCTGGGCGACCGCCAGCACGTCGTCGTCGTGCCCCTCGTCGAGGATGCCGTCGATCATGTGCACCCCCCCGATGTGGTGGCGGATCATCATCTGGAGGAAGAGCACGTCGAACTCGCGGCCGCTCGCCGCGCGCAGCTTCGCCATCTCCTCCGGCGTCGCCATGCCCGGCATCAGGCCGTTCTTGACCAACCCGCCGCCGTCCTTCATCCACGCCATCGGGGCCTGGTCACCGGTCGGGTCCAGCTTCCAGGAGCGCAGCCAGGTCTGCATGGTGCCGATCTCGCCCTGCTGGCCGGTGGCGATGTCCACGCCGACCTGGCGTACCTCCGGGTCCTGGCCCTGGCTGAACGCCAGCAGACCCATCGCGACGGCCTGGTTGTGGTGGGCGGTCATGTCCCGGGCGAACCCGGCCTCCGCCGAGTTCTCACCCGGACGGGTGAGCGTCGGGGTGAGCAGGCCGCCCGCGTACCCGAGGACCAGCCCGACCACGAGGGCGGCGGCCACGGCCAGCAGGCCGTAACGGCGCACCGCGCCCCGGCCGCCCTGGTCGGCGGCCGGAGCCTCGTCGGTCTCGCTGTCGGTGGTCACCGGAGCGGTCATCGCGGCGTCCTTACTGGGTGGGCTGCTGGGGCATGGTGTTCTGGAGGTTGTCGCGCGGGGTGGTGCCGGTGGCGGTGACGCCCTGGTCGCAGAGCGCGTTCGGGCCCTCGATGGAGGCGTTCACCCGCAGGGTCTTGATGAAGTCGTCGATCCGGCCGTCGTCGGCGTTGTCGACCTTGAGCTGGTAGCCCCAGGCCTGGAGGGAGATCGGCTTGTCCAGCCCCTCGAACGGGCTGAGCATCAGCTTCTCCTTGCCCTGCACCTTGCTGCGGAGCTTCTCCACCTGGTCGGCGGGCAGGTCCGGGCGGTAGGTGATCCAGACCGTGCCGTGCTCCAGGCTGTGCACCGCGTGCTCGTTGGCGATCGGGGCGTCGTAGACGTCACCCATGCAGTTCTGCCACGCCTGGTTGTGCGGGCCGCCGACCGGCGGGGTGATGTCGTACTTGATCGCGCCGGGCTGGTGGTTGCCGCCCTTGACCAGGTCCTTGTCCTTCGCGCGGTAGTCGACGATGCCGTCGATCGCCTCGGCGCGCTTCTGCCACGGCTGGCCGCCCTGGTAGACCGCCCAGGCGCCGACGCCGATGATGCCCACGGCCAGTACGCCGACCGCGACGAAGAGGGCGATCGGGCCCCAGGAGCGGCCCTGGCTCACCTTCACCGGGGTGACCGGCTTGCGGCCCTTGCCCCCGGCGCCCTGCCGTGGCGTGCCCTTGCCGCCCCCGGCCTTGCCCGAGCCGGCCTTCGCGGCGGGCTTGTCGGCAGCCGCGGGCCGGCCGGCGGCCGGCTTCTTGCCGGTGCTGACCACGGTGGGACGGCGCTCCGGGCCGCCCGGGGTGCTGATGCTCATCGTGCCTCGTCAGGTCGGTCGGTCAGGGGAGCGCGGGGCCGGTTCACATGCTGGGTCGCCTCCGCGGTGCCCGAGTCTACCCCCGATAACATGGTTCGGTGACTCCCGCAGAACTCGCCGAGGTCGTCCTCGCCGCAGCCCACGCCGTCTTCGACGAGCGGGGACTGGACCGCGCCGCGCTGCCCGCGCAGACCACCGTCGAGCGACCCCGTAATCCCGATCACGGTGACTACGCCTCGACGCTGGCGCTCCAGCTCAGCAAGAAGGTGGGCGTACCCCCGCGGGAGCTGGCGACCGCGCTGGCCGACGAACTGGCCAAGGCGCCGGGGATCAAGTCGGTGGAGATCGCCGGGCCCGGCTTCCTGAACGTCCGCCTCGACGCGGCCGCCGCCGGTCAGCTCGCCAAGGTCATCGTCGAGGCCGGTCCGGCGTACGGGCGCAGCGACACGCTCGCCGGCCAGCGGATCAACCTGGAGTTCGTCTCGGCGAACCCGACCGGCCCGGTGCACATCGGCGGGGTCCGCTGGGCGGCCGTCGGCGACGCGCTCAGCCGCCTGCTCCGCGCCACCGGCGCCGACGTGGGCACGGAGTACTACTTCAACGACGCCGGCTCGCAGATCGACCGGTTCGCCCGCTCGCTGCTGGCCGCCGCCAAGGGCGAGCCCGCGCCGGAGGACGGCTACGGCGGCGCGTACATCGCGGAGATCGCCGCCGAGGTGGTCCGGCTGCGGCCGGACGTGCTCGACCTCCCCGAGGACGCCGCCCAGGAGGTGTTCCGGAACGAGGGCGTCCAGTTGATGTTCGCCGAGATCAAGTCCTCGCTGCGCGACTTCGGTGTGGAGTTCGACACCTACTTCAACGAGAAGGACCTGCACGACGGGGGTGCGCTGGACGCGGCGCTGGACCGGCTGCGGGAGCAGGGGCACGTCTTCGAGTCCGAGGGCGCGACCTGGCTGCGCACCACCGAGTTCGGCGACGACAAGGACCGGGTGCTGCGCAAGTCCAACGGCGAGTGGACGTACTTCGCCGCCGACTGCGCCTACTACCTGAACAAGCGGGAGCGCGGCTTCGACCGGGTCGTGATCATGCTGGGCGCCGACCACCACGGCTACATCGGCCGGATGAAGGCGATGTCCGCGTGCTTCGGCGACGACCCGGCGCGCAACCTGGAGATCCTCATCGGCCAGCTGGTCAACCTGGTCCGCGACGGCGCCCCGGTGCGGATGAGCAAGCGGGCCGGCACCGTGGTCACGCTGGAGGACCTGGTCGACGCGATCGGTGTGGACGCGGCCCGGTACGCGCTGGCCCGCTACTCGGCCGACTCGCCCATCGACATCGACGTGGAGCTGTGGACCCGGGCCAAGAACGACAACCCGGTCTACTACGTGCAGTACGTCGCGGCCCGTACCGCCGGGGTGGCCCGCAACGCGGCCGAGATCGGGCTGACCCGGGGTGACGCCGCCGCGTTCCAGCCGGAGCTGCTCGGCCACGACAAGGAGAACGAGCTGCTCAAGGCGCTCGCGGAGTTCCCCGCGGTGGTGGCCACCGCCGCCGAGCTGCGCGAGCCGCACCGGGTCGCCCGCTACCTGGAGGAGAGCGTCGCGCAGGCGTACCACCGGTTCTACGACAACTGCCGGATCGCCCCGCAGGGCGACGAGGAGATCACCGACACCCACCGGGCGCGGCTCTGGCTCAACGACGCCACCCGGGTGGTCATCGCCAACGGCCTGCACCTGCTCGGGGTGTCCGCGCCGGAGCGGATGTAGCGACATGCGGGCTCACGAGGCAGGCGCACTGCACGGCGAGATCGGTACCCGAGGGCCTGCCTGGCTGCGTACCCCGGTCGACGTCAACGCCCTGGTGCCGCAACTGTGGCCGCGCAACGTGGCGCGCGGCTCCGGCGGCGCGCTCACAGTCGCGGGCCTGGACGTCCGCGGCCTGGCCGCGGAGTACGGCACCCCGGCGTACGTGCTGGACGAGGACGACCTGCGCGAGCGCTGCCGCGAGTTCCGGGCGGCCTTCCCGGACGCGGACGTCTACTACGCCGGCAAGGCGTTCCTGTGCCGCGCCGTGGTCCGGATGATCGCCGAGGAGGGCATGTTCCTCGACGTCTGCACCGGCGGCGAGCTGGCCACCGCGCTGTCGGCCGGGATGCCGCCCGAGCGGATCGGCTTCCACGGCAACAACAAGTCGGTGGCGGAGCTGACCCGGGCGGTCGACGCCGGGGTGGGCCGGATCATCGTCGACTCGTTCACCGAGATCGACCGGCTCTCCGAGCTGGCCCGCGAGCGCGGGGTACGCCCCAAGGTGCTGGTCCGGGTCACCGTCGGGGTGGAGGCGCACACCCACGAGTTCATCGCCACCGCCCACGAGGACCAGAAGTTCGGCTTCTCCCTCGCGGGCGGGGCCGCCGCGGCGGCCGCGTTCAAGATCCTCGACGAGGACGTGCTGGAGCTGCGCGGCCTGCACTCGCACATCGGCTCGCAGATCTTCGACGCCAGCGGCTTCGAGGTGTCCGCCCGCCGGGTGCTCGCCCTCCAGTCGCAGATCCGCGACGCCCGCGGCGTGGAGCTGCCCGAGCTGGACCTGGGCGGCGGCTTCGGCATCGCGTACACCACGCAGGACGACCCGGCGTCGCCGCACGACCTGGCGAAGCGGCTGCGCAAGATCGTGGACGGGGAGTGCGCGGCGGAGAACCTGGCCGTGCCGCATCTGTCCGTCGAGCCGGGCCGCGCGATCGTCGGCCCGGCGGTGTTCACGCTCTATCAGGCCGGGACCGTGAAAGATGTGGACGGCCTGCGGACCTACGTGAGCGTGGACGGGGGGATGAGTGACAACATCCGTACCGCGCTCTACGACGCCTCGTACTCGGCGACGCTGGCGAACCGCACGTCAACCGCGCAGCCGATGCTCGCCCGCGTGGTGGGAAAGCATTGTGAGTCCGGGGACATCGTGGTGAAGGATGAATTCCTGCCCGCTGACGTGCAGCCCGGAGATCTTGTCGCGGTGCCCGGCACCGGGGCCTACTGCCGGAGCATGGCGAGCAACTACAACCATGTCCCGCGGCCCCCGGTCGTCGCCGTCCGCGAAGGTCGGGCGCGGCTGATCGTCCGCCGGGAGACCGAAGACGACCTGCTGGCATTGGATGTGGGATGACCTCACCGGTTCGCTTGGCGCTGCTCGGCTGCGGCACTGTCGGCAGCGACGTGGTCCGGCTGCTGCACGAGCAGTCGGAAGACCTCGCCGCCCGGATCGGCGCCCCACTGGAGATCGCCGGGATCGCCGTACGCCGGATCGGCCGTGACCGCGGCGACCTGCCGGTCGACCCGGCGCTGTTCACCACCGACGCGCTCGGGCTGATCAAGCGCGACGACGTGGACGTGGTGGTCGAGGTGGTCGGCGGCATCGAGCCGGCCCGCGGCTGGCTGGTCGAGGCGCTGCGCGCCGGCAAGAGCGTGGTCACCGCCAACAAGGCGCTGCTCGCCGAGGACGGCGCGGCCCTGCACGACGCCGCCGCCGAGGGTGGCGCCGACCTCTACTACGAGGCGAGCGTCGCCGGGGCCATCCCGCTGCTGCGCCCGCTGCGCGAGTCGCTGCACGGCGACCGGATCACCCGGGTCACCGGCATCGTGAACGGCACCACGAACTTCATCCTCTCCGCCATGGACGCCACCGGCGCCGGGTTCGCCGAGGCGCTGGAGGAGGCCACCGAGCTGGGGTACGCCGAGGCCGACCCGACGGCCGACGTGGAGGGCTTCGACGCCGCCGCCAAGGCCGCCATCCTCGCCTCGCTGGCGTTCCACACCCGGGTGACCGCCGCCGACGTGCACCGCGAGGGCATCACCGAGGTGACCGCCGCCGACGTGGCCAGCGCCAAGGCCATGGGCTGCACGATCAAACTGCTCTGCATCGCGGCCCGGGGCGTCGACGCGGAGGGCCGGGAGACCGTCAACGTCCGGGTGCACCCGGCGATGATCCCGCTGACGCATCCGCTTGCGAGCGTCGGCGACGCGTTCAACGCGGTCTTCGTCGAGGCCGACGCCGCCGGGCAGCTCATGTTCTACGGCCGGGGCGCCGGTGGCGCGCCCACCGCCAGTGCGGTGCTCGGCGACGTGGTGGCGGTGGCCCGCAACCGCCTCGCCGGGGTGCACGCGGCGAGCGAGTCGGCGTACGCGGACCTGCCGGTGCGCCCGATGGGCGAGGCGCTCACCCGCTACCACATCAGCCTCGACGTGGCCGACCGGCCGGGCGTGCTGGCCGGGGTGGCAGGCGTCTTCGCCCGGCACGAGGTGTCCATCGCCACCGTCCGGCAGGGTCCGGCAGGCGGGGACGCCGAACTGGTCATCGTCACCCACGTCGCGCCGGATGCCGCGCTCGCGGCCACCGTCGGTGAGCTGCGCGGACTCGACATCGTCCGTTCGGTGACGAGTGTGCTGCGGGTGGAGGGTGGCGCGTAACCCGCGCGTCCCGCCTGATGGTTAGAGCAGGGTGTGCCGGTGGTCGGCCGAGCAGGCTGGTCCACGCTGGTGACAGGCCCCGGAGCGGGGCGACGGAGGCGAGGAGCACGACATGTGGCGGGGACTGATCGAGGCGTACCGGGATCGGCTGCCGGTCACCGGGGCGACTCCCGTCGTCACCCTGCACGAGGGCAACACGCCGCTGCTGCCGGCACCGGTGCTCTCCGCCCGGGTCGGCGCGGACGTGTGGCTCAAGGTCGAGGGCGCCAACCCGACCGGCTCGTTCAAGGACCGCGGCATGACTGTCGCGGTCTCCAAGGCCGTCGAGGCCGGTGACAAGGCGATCATCTGCGCCTCCACCGGCAACACCAGCGCCTCCGCCGCCGCGTACGCGGCCCGCGCCGGGATCACCTGCGCGGTTCTGGTGCCGCAGGGCAAGATCGCGCTGGGCAAGCTGGCCCAGGCGCTCGTGCACGGCGCGAAGCTGCTCCAGGTGCAGGGCAACTTCGACGACTGCCTCGGGCTCGCCGGCAAGCTCGCCCAGGACTACCCGGTCGCGCTGGTCAACTCCGTCAACATCGACCGGCTGCACGGCCAGAAGACAGCCGCCTTCGAGATCGTCGAGGCGCTCGGCGACGCGCCCGACATCCACTGCCTGCCGGTCGGCAACGCCGGCAACATCACCGCGTACTGGATGGGCTACTCCGAGGACCTGCGCGACGGCAACGCCACGAAGGCCCCCCGGATGTACGGCTTCCAGGCGGCCGGCGCCGCTCCCATCGTCACCGGTCAGGTGGTGCCGGAGCCGTCGACGATCGCCACCGCCATCCGGATCGGCAACCCGGCGAGCTGGACGAAGGCCATCGACGCGCGGGACGCCTCCGACGGTCTGATCTCGGCGGTCACCGACCGGGAGATCCTGTCGGCGTACCGGCTGCTGGCCCGCGAGGTGGGCGCCTTCGTCGAGCTGGGCAGCGCGGCCAGCGTCGCCGGTCTGCTCCAGCAGGCCGAGGCCGGGCGGGTGCCGGCCGGGTCGCGGGTGGTCTGCACGGTCACCGGGCACGGCCTGAAGGACCCGGAGTGGGCCATCTCCACCGCGCCGGCGCCGGTGACCATCGCCAACGACGCGCTGGCCGCCGCCCGCTCGCTAGACCTGGTCTGATCGCTCCGTCCCCGCGGCTTCCCCGGGCCTTGCCCGGCCCCGATTCACACCTCCGTCCGGGGTGCCTCGGGCGACGCACTCCGCTGGACCTCGCGGGCCTCCGCGCTTCCTCTGCCGGACCTCACTTGGGGGAGGTGACGGCATCCCCCGATCTGCACCAGCTCGGGGAGGTGGTGGCATCCCCCGTCCTGATCCACTCCAGCTCGGGGAGGTGGCGGGATCGGGGTGTGTGGGATGCAGCCCCTTCGGCGAAATGGAGTCGATCAAGGGTGAGGAGGTGGCGGGTCGGCCCGACGGAGGGCATCCCCGCTCGCCTCGCGCGTCCGCGCTCCCGGCGTCGTGCTTGATCGACACCAGCTCGGGGAGGTCGCGGGTCGGAGTGGGTGGAATGCAGCCACTTCGGCGAGCTGGTGTCGATCAAGGCGGGCACGGGCGACCCCCGAGCGCGGAAGTGTCATCGGCTGGGGCGGATGCCGGGAGTGTCGGGGCGTGCGGCAGACTCAGACACCCCCGCCGGACACCTCTTCAGGAGTGAGTAACGCCGATGTCGCTGCTCGCCAGATTCAGCCTCGCCAACCGGGGGCTGATCGCCCTCGTCGCGTTGGTGACCACGGCCTTCGGCCTGTTCGCCGTGCCGTCGCTGAAGCAGCAGCTCCTGCCGTCGCTGGAGTTCCCCGCCGCGTTCATCGTGGCGACGTACCCGGGCGCCGCGCCGGAGATCGTGGAATCCCAGGTCGCCGAGCCGATCGAGAACAGCCTCCAGGGCATCCCGGGCCTCGACAAGGTCACCTCGACCTCGCGCGAGGGCGCGGCCACGGTCCAGGTGCAGTACGAGTTCGGCACCGACCTGGACGACGTGGTCAACAAGATGGAGACCGCGCTCAACCGGATCGACTCCCAGCTCCCCGAGGGCGTCGACCCGCAGGTGATCGCCGGTAGCACCGACGACCTGCCCGCAGTGGTGGTCGCCGCGACCGGTGACGGCGACGAGCGGGCGCTGGCGGAGAAGCTGCGCAGCGCCGTCGTACCAGAGCTGGAGGCGCTGGACGGCGTCCGCTCGGTGGACGTCACCGGCGCCCGCAACCAGGTCGTGACGATCACGCCGGACCCGGCGAAGCTGGCCGCCGCCAAGGTGGCGCCGACCGCCATCGCGTCGGCACTCAAGAGCAACGGCGTGGCCGTGCCGGCCGGTGCGCTCGCCGACGGCGACCGGTCGCTGCCGGTGCAGGTGGGCACGCCGATCCGGACCGTCGACGACCTGCGCGGCATCGTGCTGACCACGGCTCCCGCCGCCCCGGTACGCCTCGGCGACGTGGCCGCCGTGGAGCAGCAGCTCGCCCCCGCCACCTCGCTGACCCGGACCAACGGCAAGCCCAGCCTCGGCATCGCGGTGACCGCCGCGCCGGACGGCAACGCGGTCGACATCTCGCACGACATCCGGGACCGGCTGGACGAGCTGGGTGACGCCGCGGGCGCCGAGCTGACTGTGGTCTTCGACCAGGCGCCGTTCGTCGAGCGGTCGATCGAGAGCCTGACCACCGAGGGCCTGCTCGGCCTGGTCATGGCGGTCGTGGTGATCCTGGTGTTCCTGCTGTCGGTGCGTTCCACGGTGGTCACCGCGGTGTCCATCCCGCTGTCGGTGCTGGTCGCGCTGATCGTGCTCTGGTCCGGCGACTACTCGCTGAACCTGCTCACCCTCGGCGCGTTGACCATCGCGGTCGGGCGGGTGGTGGACGACTCCATCGTGGTGCTGGAGAACATCAAACGCCATCTGGAGTACGGCGAACCGAAGCGGGACGCGATCCTCACCGCGGTCCGCGAGGTGGCCGGCGCGGTGACCGCGTCCACGCTCACCACTGTCGCCGTGTTCGCGCCGATCGCCCTGGTGGGCGGCTTCGTCGGGCAGCTGTTCGCCCCGTTCGCGATCACCGTGACGGTGGCGCTGCTCGCCTCGCTGCTGGTGTCGCTGACCGTCATCCCGGTGCTGGCGTACTGGTTCCTGCGGCCGCGCGGCGGTGCGGACGACGCCGCCGCCCGGCGCGCCGCCGAGGAGAAGGAGCTGCGCAACCCGTTGCAGCGGGCGTACCTGCCGGTGATCGACTTCGCCACCCGCTCGCGGAAGACCCGCTGGGCCACTGTGGGCCTGGGCCTGCTGGTGCTCCTGGGCACGTTCGGCCTGGCGCAGAAGCTGGAGACGAACTTCCTGGACGACTCCGGCCAGGACACGCTCGCCATCCGGCAGGAGATGCCGGCCGGCACCTCGCTCGCCGGCACCGACCGGGCCGCCGCCCGGGTCGAGGAGGTGCTGCGGCGTACCCCGGGGGTGGAGACCTACCAGGTCAGCGCCGGTGGTGGGGACAATCCCTTCGCCGGCGGCGGCAGTGACCAGGCCACCTGGTCGCTGTCGCTGTCCGACGACACCGACGCCGCGACGGTACGGCAGGGCCTGCGCAAGGAGTTCGACGCGCTCGGCCCGGAGGTCGGCGAGTTGACGTTCGGCGGCGGGCAGAACGCCTCCGCCAACCAGGTCGAGGTGGTCGTGCAGGCCGCCGACCAGGAGACGCTGACCCGGGCGGCCGAGGCGGTACGGGGCGCGATGGCCGGCACGCCGGGCGTGGAGGACGTCACCAGCAGCCTGGCCACCCAGGTGCCGCGCGTCGAGGTGACTGTGGACCGGGTGGCCGCGGCCCGCGCGGGTCTCACCGAGGCGGCCGTCGGGCAGCTCGTCGCGCAGACGTACCGGGGAGCGCCGCTCGGGCAGGTGACGCTCGACGGTACGGCGCAGAGCGTGGTGCTGAGCAGCGGTGCCCGGCCGCCGCTGACCGTCGACGAGCTGCGGGCGCTGCGGGTCGGCGCGGTGCCGCTGGACGCGATCGCGGACGTCGAGCAGGTCGACGGCCCGCAGCAGGTGACCCGGATCGACGGGGAGCGCAGCGTTTCGGTCACCGGTACGGCGACCGGCTCGAACCTCGGCGCCACGACGCAGGAGCTGCAGAAGCGGCTGGACGCGCTGGACGTGCCGGGCGCCACGTACGTGATCGGCGGCGTCAGCGCCGACCAGGCCGACGCGTTCGCGGACCTCGGCCTCGCGGTGCTGGCCGCCATCGCGATCGTCTTCCTGATCATGGTGGCGACGTTCCGCAGCCTGACCCAGGCGCTGATCCTGCTGATCTCGGTGCCGTTCGCCGCGACCGGCGCGATCGGGCTGCTGCTGGTCACCGGTACGCCGCTGGGTGTGCCGGCGCTGATCGGCGTGCTCATGCTCGTCGGCATCGTGGTGACGAACGCGATCGTGCTGCTCGACCTGATCAACCAGTACCGGGCCCAGGGCATGGACGTGACCGAGGCCGTGGTGGAGGGCGGCCGGCGCCGCCTGCGGCCCATCCTGATGACCGCCGTCGCCACCATCTTCGCGTTGCTGCCGATGGCGCTCGGCCTGACCGGCGAGGGCGGCTTCATCTCCAAGCCGCTGGCGATCGTGGTGATCGGCGGCCTGCTCAGCTCGACGCTGCTGACGCTGGTGCTGGTGCCGACGCTCTACACGATGGTCGAGCACACCAAGGGCTCGTTCCGGAACCGGCGGCGGGGCGGCGCTCCCGAGCCGGTCGAGCCGCAGCCGGAGCCGGACCCGGTGCCGGTGGCGGTCGGCGGCGGGGAGCGCGCCGAGGAACGGGGCGTGGTGGCGCCGCCGCCGACCCGCCCGTCGGGCGCGCTGGTCGACGGCACCGACCAGTTCGAGGTGCTCCGCCTGCCCAAGAGCCGCCAGTCGCCGCTCCCGCCGACCGAGTGACGGACCGGGAGGGGCCCCGCGCGGGCCCCTCCCGGCACCTCGGCGTGCGGGACACACCCGAACCGCGCCGGGCGGTACGCTCAGTGAGCTGCTGCCTACTTTCGGTTCGGGGGTGCGATGGCGGGGGGAGCGGGCCGGTGGGATCGGCGCACCGTGCTGCGCCGCTCCGCGCTGCTGCTCGGCGGGGCCGTGGTCGGCTCGTTCGCGACCGCCGAGAGCACCTGGGTGGCCGATCGGAGGCTCCCGATCGCGGGCGGCCCGGCGAGCGCCACGCTCGGCAACCGCCATCAGGACGTCGGCACCGGCGGGGTGCAGGTCGTCTGGGGGGTACGCACCGAAGAGCCCCTGGTGGCGCTCACCTTCGACGACGGTCCCCGCCCACAGTGGACCCCGATGGTGCTCGACACGCTCGCCGAGCACCGCGTCCCGGCCACCTTCTTCCTGGTCGGTGAGCGGGCCCGCGAGCACGCCGCGCTGGTCCGCGGCCGGATGGACGCCCACGAGGTCGGCAACCACAGCTGGGCGCACCGCGACCTGGCCCGGATGGACGCCGCGACGGTCTACGACGACCTGCGCCGCAGCCACGACGCGATCACGGCGGCCACCGGCTCGGCGCCCCGGCTGCTCCGCCCGCCCTGGGGGCACCTCGGCGGGTCGGTGCTGTACGCGTCGGCCCGGCTGGGCTACCGCCTGGTGCTCTGGACGCTCCAGATGGTCGAGAGCGAGTTCCCGCACGACCCGGCCGGGCACGCCCGGCGCATCGTCGCCGACGTGCGCCCCGGCACGATAGTGCTCGGCCACGACGTCGGCAACGACGGCCGGCTCGTCGCGCTCCGCGGCCTGCCCGACATGATCGGCGGTCTGCGGGCCCGGGGATACACCTTCGTCACGGTCTCCGACCTGCTGCGCCGCGCTGCCGCGCCCGGGGCGGCCCGGTAGGGTGCCCGCGTGTCACCCACCCTCTCGGTCCTCGTCCGCAACCGCGACTTCCGCCATCTGTTCCTCGCCGAGCTGGTGGTCTTCGGCGCGGACTGGTTCGTCATGGTGCCGTTGCTGGTGCTGCTGCCCGACCTGACCGGCAGCGGTGTCTGGGGCGCGCTGGTGCTGGCGGTGGACACCGGCACGACCGCGTTGCTGCTCCCGTACGCCGGAACGATCGCCGACCGGTTCGACCGCCGCAAGGTGATGATGGTGGCGAACGTGGGCGCGCTGGCCGGTGTGCTGCTGCTGCTCGGCGTGCGCAGCGCCGGCACGGCCTGGCTGGCGCTGGCGGCGATCGCGCTGGTGGCGGTGGCGAAGGCGTTCTACTCGCCCGCTGCCCAGGCCGCGCTGCCGAACGTGGTCGACCCGGAGGACCTGGCCGCGGGCAACGCGGTCGCCGGCTCGGCGTGGGGCACGATGACTGTGGTCGGGGCCTCGCTCGGCGGCATCCTGAGCGCCGTCGCGGGCCCGTACGCCAGCTTCTGGGTGGCGGCAGTCGGCCTGGTCGCCGCCGCGGGCCTGGCCGCGCTGATCCGCCGGCCGTTGCAGGCGCCGCGCGACCCGGCGGCGACGGTGCCGCGCACCTGGGCGGCGATCCGCGAGGCGCTGCGCTACATCGCCCACCGCCCGCGCGTGCTGGCGCTGGTCACGGTCAAGTCGGCGGTCGGCCTGGGCAACGGCGTGCTCACCGTCTTCCCGCTGCTCGCCGGGGTGTACGGGGTGGGCGCGGTCGGCGCCGGGCTGCTCTTCGCCGCCCGCGGCGCCGGAGCCCTGGTCGGCCCGATCATGATGCGCCGGGTGCTGAGCAACAGGGCCTGGCTGCTCACCGGCCTGGCACTGTCCATGTCGTTGTACGGCCTGGCCTACCTGGGCGCCTCGGTGGTGACCTGGTTCCCGCTGGTGCTGGTCCTGGTGTTCCTGGCCCACCTGGGCGGCGGCAGCAACTGGGTGCTGTCCAACTACGCGTTGCAGGGCGAGGTGCCGGACCGGCTGCGCGGCCGGGTCTTCGCCACCGACATGATGCTGGCGACGCTCGCCATCGCGGTGAGCCAGCTCGTGGTGGCGCTCGTGGTGGACCGGGTGGACGAGCGCACCGTGCTGGCCGGCTGCGGCCTGGTCACCGTCGTGTACGCGATCGGCTGGCGGTTCGCCACCCGGCGGCTCTCGCTCACCGACCCGGTCGACGCGCCGGCCCCCGAGCGCGCCGCCTGACACGCCGGTCCCACGCTCCGGGCGGTCCGGCCGGGCTGTCGGGGTGACGTCCTAGCATGAGCCGGTGCCGACCACATTCACCCCCGGCCCGGTGCGGGTCCGGGTGCCCGCGACCAGCGCCAACCTGGGCCCCGGCTTCGACGCGCTCGGGTTGGCCCTCGGCCGCCACGACGACGTCACGGCCGAGGTGACAGACGGCGGCGTACGGGTGTCGGTCACCGGGGAGGGCGCCGGCGAGCTGCCGTCGGACGAGCGGCACCTGATCGTCACCGCCATGCGGGCCACATTCGACGCGTTCGGCGCGCAGCCGGCCGGCCTGGCGCTGGAGTGCGTCAACCGCATCCCGCAGGCCCGAGGGCTCGGCTCGTCGTCGGCGGCGATCGTGGCCGGGGTGCTGGCGGCCCGCGCGCTGGTGGCCGACGGCGACCGGCGGATGGACGACGACGCCGCGCTGCGACTGGCGGCCGAGCTGGAGGGGCACCCGGACAACGTCGCTCCCTGTCTGCTCGGCGGCTTCACGATCGCCTGGACCGAACCGGGCGGCGCGCGGGCGGTCTCGCTGCCGGTGGCGCCGGCCGTGCACCCGACCGTGTTCGTGCCCGCCGAGCGCGGCCTGACCTCGGTGGCCCGGGCGGCGCTGCCCGCCACCGTGCCGCACGCCGACGCGGCGTCGAACGCGGGCCGGGCGGCCCTGCTGGTGCACGCGCTGACCGCTGATCCCGCGCTGCTGCTGCCGGCCACCGTCGACCGGCTGCACCAGGAGCAGCGGGCGCCGGGGATGCCCGCCACGGCGGCGCTCGTCGGTGAGCTGCGTGCGGCGGGTGTGGCGGCTGTGGTCAGTGGGGCGGGGCCGACGGTGCTGGCGCTCTCCGAGGTCCCGGCGGGATTCCAGGCGGGAACAGATTGGCGCCGGTGGGAGTTGCCGATAGATGTCAGCGGTGCCCGGGTCATCCGGGGTAGACTTTGACACGCCGAGCGGGGCCCTGTTGCCGCAGGTCGGACGAGGCGATTACGCTCTAGACCTAGCACAGCCGCGAAGCATGCGATCTTCCTGCGGTTCGGCGCACCCCCGAAGCTCTCGGCGGTAGCCCGTCACCCCTGCTCAAGGCCCACGCCGCACCGCAGTTTCCACAGGTCGCCGCAGACGGCGAGACCTGCTCACCGATGGTGGTGAGTTGGGAAACCACCGGCTGCTGTGTCACAGACTCCCGCGACGCGTCCATGCGAGGCGGGTGCACCGAGGCCGCCCGGCCACCTGGTTCCACGACTCCGGGCAGCCCCGGCCTATCGAGGGAAGGAATCCATTGAGCGACACCACCGACGTGACGTCGGATGTTTCCAACGTCGCTGGCGATGCCACCACCGCCGCCCCCACGCGCCGCCGGCGGAGCGGCACCGGTCTGTCGGCGATGCTGCTGCCGGAGCTGCAGAGCCTGGCCGCGTCGCTCGGCATCTCTGGTACCGCTCGCATGCGCAAGGGCGAGCTGATCAGTGCTATCACCGAGCGGCAGCAGGGCGGCGCGGCCGGAACCCCTCGACCGCGAGCCGAGGTGGCGGCTGCGTCCGCTCCCGCCCGTGAGGAGGTGCACGCGGAGGTCCGTGAGGAGCGGGCCGAGGCACGCCCCGCCGAGCAGGCGCCGGCCGCCGAGGTGACCGAGGGTCGTACCCGTGGTCGCCGCAGCCGGGCCGCCGCCGCGACCACCGAGGCGCGACCGGCCGAGGCGCCGGCGACCGAGGCGCGTCCGGCCGAGACGACGCGCGCCGAGGAGGCGCCCGCCGAGACCGGTGAGCGCGCCGAGCGTGGCGGTGACCGGGCCGAGCGCGGTGAGCGCAACGAGGGCCGGGGCCGTGAGCGCGGCGGTGACCGGGCCGAGCGTGGCGCCGAGCGTGGCGGCGAGCGGGCCGACCGTGGCGAGCGCGGCGGTGATCGGGCCGAGCGCGGTGAGCGCAACGACCGTGGTGAGCGCAACGACCGTGGTGACCGT
The DNA here is from genome assembly GCF_007827635.1 of Micromonospora sp. CNZ296. Taxonomy (NCBI): domain Bacteria; kingdom Bacillati; phylum Actinomycetota; class Actinomycetes; order Micromonosporales; family Micromonosporaceae; genus Micromonospora; species Micromonospora sp. CNZ296. The sequence goes on along the minus strand of NZ_VISW01000004.1, from coordinate 259,381 downwards.
GCCGAGCGTGGCGACCGGGCCGAGCGTGGCGACCGCAACGAGCGGGGCGAGCGCGCCGAGCGCAACGACCGGAACGAGCGGAACGACCGGGGCGGCGACCGTAACGACCGCAACGACCGTGGTGACCGCAACGACCGTGGTCAGCGCGCCGAGCGGGACAACGACGGCGACGACGACGGCGAGGGCGGCGGCCGGCGGGGCCGGCGCAGCCGGTTCCGGGACCGTCGCCGCGGCCGCGGCGAGCGGGGCGAGGGCGAGAGCGGTGGCGGTCGCGAGCCGCAGGTCGGCGAGGACGACGTGCTCGTCCCGGTCGCCGGCATCATCGACGTGCTCGACAACTACGCCTTCGTCCGGACCACCGGCTACCTGGCCGGCCCGAACGACGTGTACGTCTCGATGTCCCAGATCAAGAAGTACGGCCTGCGCCGCGGTGACGCGATCACCGGCGCCGTGCGGGCCGCACGGGACGGCGAGCAGCGGCGCGACAAGTACAACCCGCTGGTCCGGCTGGACACCATCAACGGGATGGAGCCGGACGAGGCGAAGCGCCGGCCGGAGTTCTACAAGCTCACGCCGCTCTACCCGCAGGAGCGCCTGCGGCTGGAGACCGAGCCGCACATCCTCACCACCCGGGTGATCGACCTGGTCATGCCGATCGGCAAGGGCCAGCGGGCGCTCATCGTGTCGCCGCCGAAGGCCGGTAAGACGATGGTGCTGCAGGCGATCGCGAACGCGATCACCCGCAACAACCCGGAGTGCCACCTGATGGTGGTGCTGGTCGACGAGCGGCCCGAAGAGGTCACCGACATGCAGCGGTCGGTGAAGGGCGAGGTCATCGCGGCCACGTTCGACCGTCCGCCGCAGGACCACACCACAGTGGCGGAGCTGGCGATCGAGCGGGCCAAGCGCCTGGTCGAGCTGGGGCACGACGTGGTCGTGCTGCTCGACTCGGTGACCCGGCTCGGGCGGTCGTACAACCTGGCGGCACCGGCCAGCGGCCGGATCATGTCGGGTGGTATCGACTCCACCGCGCTCTACCCGCCCAAGCGCTTCCTCGGCGCGGCGCGCAACATCGAGAACGGCGGTTCGCTGACCATTCTCGCCACCGCGCTGGTGGAGACCGGATCCATGGCGGACACGGTCATCTTCGAGGAGTTCAAGGGCACGGGTAACGCCGAGCTGAAGCTGGACCGGAAGATCGCCGACAAGCGGGTCTTCCCGGCGATCGACATCAACCCCTCCGGCACCCGCAAGGAGGAGGTCCTGCTCGCGCCGGAGGAGCTGGCGATCATCCACAAGCTCCGCAAGGTGCTGCACTCGCTGGACTCGCAGGCGGCGCTCGACCTCCTGCTGGACCGGCTCAAGCAGTCCCGCACCAACATCGAGTTCCTGATGCAGATCGCGAAGTCCACTCCGGGCGAGTGAGCTGACGGATCCGACGAACGAGGGGCACGGCCGCATCGGCCGTGCCCCTCGTCGCGTACCGGGCCGCAGGCCGTGAAGTTTTTCTACGGTTAAGCCGCTAGGTATTGAAACTTCTGTTCACCGTCGGGTTGACTGTCGTCCATGCGAACCCGCAGTCGACCCGCCCGCCTCGCCGGCGTCCTGCTGCTGACGCCGTTGCTGACCCTCACCGCGCCGGCACCGTCCGCCGCCACTGCCGCGCCGTCGGCCGTCGCGCCGCCGGGCACCGCCGCCGAGGACGCGCCACGCGCCTCGTCCCGCCCCGACTCCGCCGTCGCGCTGGCCGGTGTGGAACCGGCCGGCGGCCTGGAGACCGCCAAGACCACCCGGCCGGTCGCGCCCGGCCTCGACCTGACCTCCTTCGACAGGTACGACGCGGCCGGCTGGCTGCGCGCCGACGCCCTCACCGCCGACCTGGCCGGCGGGCTGACAGTCGACTACGTGAACTCCGGCGAGGTCACCAAGGACGAGCCGCTGCGCGCCGCGGTGGACCGGTCCCGTGCCGTCGCGGCGGTGAACGGCGACTTCTTCGACATCAACAACTCCGGTGCCGCCCAGGGCGTCGGCGTCCGCTCCGGCGAACTGGTGCAGTCGCCAGTCGCCGGGCACCCCAACGCCGTCGGGATCAGCGCCCAGGGCATCGGCCGGGTCGTCCAGGTCGGCTTCGAGGGCACCGCGACGCTGCCCGCCGGGCCGGTGCCGCTCACCCAGTTCAACAACATGGTGCAGCGCGACGGCGTCGGAGTGTTCACGCCGCTCTGGGGCTCGTACACCCGCAAGCGGGCCGTGGAGGGCGCGGCCCGGACGGTCGAGGTGACGCTGACCGGCGGCCGGGTGGCGACCGTCGCCACCACGGCGGGCGAGGGGCCGATCCCGGCCGGCAGCACCGTGCTGCTCGGCCGCGAGGCCGGCGCCGACGCGCTCGCCGCGCTGCGTCCCGGCGACGCGGTGGACCTGACCTGGCGGCCGCGTGCCTCCGACGGCGGTGACCTGCGCGCCGCCGTGGGCGGCGGCAACGTGCTGGTCCGCGACGGCGTGGTGCAGAGCATCGCCGACGCGTCGCTGGCCCCGCGGACCGCTGTCGGCTTCTCCGCCGACGGCCGCAAGATGATCATGCTGACCGTGGACGGCCGGCAGGTGGACAGCCGGGGCGTCACCCAGACCGAGATGGGCCGCATGATGGCCGAGCTGGGCGCCGCGAACGCGCTCAACCTCGACGGCGGCGGCTCCTCCACGCTGCTCGCCCGGGAGCCGGGCGCGGCCACGGTCCAGGTGGAGAACAGTCCGTCCGACGGCAGTGAGCGGCCGGTGCCCAACGGGCTCGCCGTCTACGCGCCGAAGGGCAGCGGCCGGCTCACCGGCTACTGGCTGGAGACCGCCAGCGACCCGACCGCCGCACCCGGTGTCGCGCCGGTGCGCGGCGGCCGGCCGGACCGGGTCTTCCCCGGCCTCACCCGCCGGCTCACCGCCGCCGGATACGACGAGACGTACGGCCCGGCCGCCGGCGAGCCGCGCTGGCACGCCACCCACGGCCGGGTCGACGGCGACGGCGTGTTCCGGGCCGCCGTCCCCGGCCGCAGCACCGTCACCGCCGCCCGCGGCCGCGCCCGGGGCACGATCGAGCTGACGGTGCTCGGCCCGCTCGCGCGCATCGACGGCACCGTCGACCGGGTCGGCCTGGACCGGGCCGGCGACAGCGGCCTGTTCGGCGTCGTCGGCTACGACGCCGAGGGCAACACCGCGCCGATCGAGCCGGCCGACCTGAGGCTGGAGTACGACAGCGACCTGCTCTCCGTCACCCCCACCGCCGACGGCAACCTGTCCGTCACGGCGCTCGCCGCGACCGGCTCGGCGCTGGTCACCGCCCGGGTCGGCAACCGCACCACGGTCCTGCCGGTGACCGTCGGGCTGACCGACGTGCCGGTGGCCGGGTTCGACGACGCGGCGTCCTGGAAGTTCAGCCAGGCCCGCGCCTCCGGGTCGGTCGCACCGGCCGACGGGCACACCGGGAGCGGGCTGCGGATGTCGTACGACTTCAGCCAGTCCACCGGAACGCGGGCCGCGTACGCCGACCCGCCCGCCTGGATCGACGTACCCGGCCAGCCGCAGGCGTTCGGCATGTGGATCAAGGCGAACGGGACCGGCGAGTGGCCCAGCCTGCACCTCCACGACGCGCAGGACACCCAGTTCGTGCTGCGCGGCCCGTACCTGGACTGGACCGGCTGGAAGTACGTCGAGTTCGCCGTACCGCCGGGCGTGCAGTACCCGGTGCGGGTGCGCCGGTTCTACGTCGCCGAGACCGACCCGGCCGAGCAGTACCGCAGCGAGGTGGTGATCGACGACCTGGTGGCCCGGGTGCCGCCGGACGTGCAGGCGCCGCCGGAGCCGAACCGCACCGACCGGGTGGTGGTACGCGACGGCACGGTGGACGGGGCGCCCTGGCGCTTCGCGGTGCTCTCCGACGCCCAGTTCGTCGCCGCGAACCCGGACAGCGACCTGGTCGCCCGGGCCCGCCGTACGCTGCGCGAGGTCCGCGCCGCCCGGCCGGACTTCCTGATCATCAACGGCGACTTCGTGGACACCGCCTACCCGGCGGACTTCGCCCTGGCCAAGCGCATCCTGGACGAGGAACTGGACGGCCAGGTGCCGTACCACTACGTGCCGGGCAACCACGAGATCATGGGCGCGCCGATCGACAACTTCCGCAGCGTCTTCGGGGACACCTCGCGCGTCTTCGACCACCGGGGCACGCGGTTCCTCACGCTCAGCACCGCCACCGGCTCGCTGCGCGGAGGCGGGTTCGACCAGGTGGAGCTGCTGCGCCGGACGCTCGACCAGGCCGCCGCCGACCGCTCGGTCGGTTCGGTGGCGGTGCTCTTCCACCACCCGCCGCGCGACCCGAGCCCGGCCAAGGCGAGCCAGCTCGGCGACCGCAAGGAGGCGGCGCTGGTCGAGCAGTGGCTGGCCGACTTCCAGCACCGCACCGGCAAGGGCGCGCTGATGGTCAACGGTCACGTCGGCACGTTCCACGCCGACCGGGTGGACGGCGTGCCGTACGTGATCAACGGCAACTCGGGCAAGGACCCGTCCACCCCGGCGGCGCTCGGCGGGTTCACCGGCTGGACCGAGTTCGGGGTGGACCCGGTGACGCCGGGGGAGGCCGAGCGGGCCCGCCGTGACCCGCTGGCCGAGGGACCGCGGTGGGTGAGCGCGGAGATGCACGCGCACGTCGACCGGCTCGCGCTGACCGCACCCGCGCAGGTGCCCCGGCGTACGCCGGCCGACGTCACGGCCTCGCTCACCCAGCCGAGCGGCCGGCAGGTGCCGGTGGGCGCGCCGGTCAGCGCCGACTGGTCCGGTTCGCCGAACCTGCACATCGGCGGCGCCGCGGGCGTACGTCCCTGGCACGCCGCCCGATTCGACCCGCTGACCGGCAAACTGACCGCCCTGCGCCCCGGCGCCCAGGTCCAGCTGACTGTGACGGTGAACGGAGTGAAGGCCGAGGCCCAGGTGACCACCACCCCGTAACCCCCGGGCCCTGCCCCCGCCCCGCCCCGGCCTTCGCCCACCTGGCTCTCGCCCCGGTGATCATGAAGTTGACCTGGACAAAAGCGACAGGAAATGCCGCTAACTTCATGATCGCCGGGGCAGGCCGGGCCCGGGTCGGCCCGGCGCCCCGGGTCGGTGGGGGAGTGGGTGGGGTGGGGATGGGAATGCTGACGGGTGGGCCGGCGTTGGGGGTGGCGGACCTCCTGTGCCGGGTGGAAGATGCCCGTGGCAGACTGGTCAATCGGCCACCGGTTCCGGTTCACGCCCGAGCCCGTCGTGACGACGGGGCGCACCGACGGCGACCCGGCGACCACCGACGAAAGGACCGAGGCGACATGAAGCCCAACATCCACCCGGAGTACGTGACCACCGAGGTCCGCTGCTCCTGCGGCAACACGTTCACGACCCGCAGCACCGCCAAGGGCGGCGCCATCAGCGTCGAGACCTGCAGCGCCTGCCACCCGTTCTACACCGGTAAGCAGCGCGTGCTGGACACCGCCGGCCGGGTCGCGAAGTTCCAGCAGAAGTACGCCAAGGTTCAGGCCAAGAAGGCCAAGTAGCTCCGTCGACGACGCCCGTGTCCGGCTCCTGCCGGGCACGGGCGTTCGTCCGTTTGCGCCGGTTTCATCTCCCCCAAGGAGCATCCGCAGCATGAGCAGTGAGCGCCTGGCCGCCCTCCTCGACGAGTACGCCGAGCTGGAGCGGCGGCTGGCCGACCCGGCCATCCACGCCGACCAGGGCACCGCCCGGCGGGTCGGCCGTCGGTACGCCGAACTGGTCCCGCTGCACAAGGCGGCCGGTGAGCTGGAGCAGGCCCGCGCCGACCTGGCCGCCGCCCGGGAACTGGCCGCCGAGGACGCGACGTTCGCCGTCGAGGCGGACACCATCGCCGCCTCCCTGCCGGCCCTTGAGGAACGGCTCGCGGAACTGCTCATCCCGCGCGACCCGCACGACGCCAAGGACGTGATCGTCGAGATCAAGGCCGGCGAGGGTGGCGAGGAGTCCGCGCTGTTCGCCGGTGACCTGCTGCGGATGTACACCCGGTACGCCGAGCGGCACGGCTGGGTCACCGAGGTGATCGACGCGCAGGACTCCGACCTCGGCGGCGTCAAGGACGTCTCCCTGGCGATCAAGAGCAAGGGCGTCCCGGAGGGCGGCAACGGCGTCTGGTCCCGGCTCAAGTGGGAGGGCGGTGTGCACCGGGTGCAGCGCGTCCCGGTCACCGAGTCGCAGGGGCGGATCCACACCAGCGCCGCCGGCGTGCTGGTGCTGCCCGAGGCGGAGGACGTGGACGTCACCATCGACCCGAACGAGCTGCGCATCGACGTGTTCCGCTCGTCCGGCCCCGGTGGGCAGTCGGTGAACACCACCGACTCGGCGGTACGGATCACCCACGTGCCGACCGGCATCGTGGTCTCCTGCCAGAACGAGAAGTCGCAGTTGCAGAACCGGGAGCAGGCCATGCGCATCCTGCGCGCCCGGCTGCTGGCCGCCGCCCAGGAGCAGGCGGACGCGGCGGCGTCGGACGCCCGCAAGGCGCAGGTCCGGACCGTGGACCGGTCCGAGCGGATCCGCACCTACAACTTCCCGCAGAACCGGATCACCGACCACCGCATCGGCTACACCGCGTACAACCTGGACCTGGCGCTGGCCGGCGAACTGGACGGGGTGCTCGACGCGCTGGCCGAGGCGGACCGCGCGGCCCGGCTGGCCGGCGAGACCGAGCTGTCCCGCCGCTGACCGCCGGGGGTGTTAAGCGGGGGCCCTTCCTCTACCGGAGGCGTTAACAAGGGCCCCCTCCTTACCGCTCAGCTCGCCCGCAACCGCGCCTTGGCGCGCAGCATCTCCCGGTCGGCCAGCTCGAACGCGGCGCCCAGCGCCTCCCGGACGCTCACGGTGGTGCTGCCGTCGACCTCGGCGAAGCCGATCGTCACCCCGACCGGCGTGCCCGGGACCAGGGACTCCCAGTCCTCGGTGCGGACGGCCGCCTCGATCCGGCGGGCCACCTCGACCGCCTCCGGCATGCCGGTGTCGGGCAGCACCACGACGAACTCGTCGCCGCCGTAGCGCGCCACGAAGTCGCCCCGCCGCATCACCCGGTTGATCACCCCGGCGACCCGTTGCAGCACCAGGTCCCCGGAGTGGTGGCCGTGCCGGGTGTTCACCGCCTTGAACCCGTCGAGGTCGCAGACGCCGATCACCACCCGCTCGCCCCGGGACACCACGGCGCCCAGGTAGCGCTCCAGCCGGCGCCGGTTGGGCAGGCCGGTGAGCGGGTCGGTGAGCGCCTCGCCCTCGTACCGGGCCGCCTCGCGGCGCATCTCCTCGTGGTCGATCCGGGCGGCGATGCCGTCGATGTAGACGTCCCGCAGCCGGTCGCTGCGCCGCGCCGCCAGCCGGAACGCGTGCCGGTCGGCCCGGTGCGCGCCCGCGTGGTCACCGGCCCGGGCCAGCGCCACGCTGCGCAGCCGGGGTGCCTCGGCTGCGCCGAGCGTCTCGTCGGATACCCGCAGCGAGTCCAGGCGGGTGACCGCCTCGATCGGGCGGCCGGCGGCCACCGCGAGGCAGACCTGACCGAGCTGGCGCAGGTCGCGGGCGCGGGCACTGTCACCGCCGTGGCCGAGCAGCCGGTTCGGGTCGGCGTCCCCGGCGGACTCCACCCGGTCGCCGAGCGCGGCCCGCCGGGCGGCGGCGTAGCCGTACGCGGCCAGGCTGCTCGGGCGCAGGTTGCCGGCACCCCCGCCGCGCAGGAACCGGGCGAGGTCACCGGCGACGTCGCGCAGCACCCGCAGGCAGCCGTCGCTGTCGCCGTTGTGGTCGAGCGCGACCGCGTTGCGCAGCCGGATCCCGGGGGCGGCGAACGTCTCCTCGGGGATGCCGACGCTGAGCCCGACCTCCCGGGCCCGCTCGATCGCGCCGAGCGCGTGGCCGTGGAAGCTCAGGTACGAGTACGCCATCGCCAGGTCGTGCCAGCCCCAGGCGGTGTCCCGGTCGGGCGTGTCGTCGGCGCTGAGCGCGCGGGCGGCCCGGACCAGGTGCATCACGCATCGGTCCAGCGCGCCCTGGTGGTGTGCGGCGAGCGCGGCCAGCGCGTTGAGGTGCCCGTGCAGGTAGGGCTCGGTCAGGTCGCGTACGGCGGCGGAGGCGTCCTCGACGGCCCGGGTGAACTCGGCGGTCCGGCCGAGATTGATCAGCGCGGACAGGCGTTGCACGAGCGCGTCGGCGCGGGCGTACGGGTCGTCGGTGGTGCGGATGACGCGGTCGAGCAGGGCACACGCCTCCGCGGACCGGCTGGCCTCCTGGAGTGACCGAGCGCGTCGGAGAGCGTCAACCTGGTCCTCGACCTGGTCGAGCCAGCCCACTCGCGACCTCCCTGCGGTGTGCGCCCGGACGCACCCGCTCGTGAGGTGGGCCGCGACGCCTCATGATTATTGCGTGACCGCACTCCCGCAACACCCGTCCGAAGGGACAGAACGCGAACGCCCCTCGCTGGTGATCATCCGGGTGGCGCGCGCGCTCGCCGCGGCGGGCGTCGAGGCGCCCCGCGCCGAGGCCGAGCAGCTCGCCGCGTACGTCCTGGACGTGCCGCGTGGCCGGCTGGCGCTGGCCGACGGCTTCACCCCGGCGCAGCGCGACCGGTTGGACGCGCTCGTCGGGCGGCGGGTGACCCGCGAGCCGTTGCAGCACCTGCTCGGCTCGGCCGGTTTCCGGCACCTGGAGCTGGCCGTCGGGCCGGGCGTCTTCGTGCCCCGGCCGGAGACCGAGCTGCTGGCCGGGTGGGGGATCGAGCGTGCCCGGGAGCACGCCGCGCCGCTCGTGGTCGACCTGTGCAGCGGTTCCGGCGCGATCGCCCTCGCTGTCGCGCAGGAGGTGCCCGCGGCCCGGGTGGTGGCGGTGGAGCGGTCCCCGGCCGCGCTGGCCTGGCTGCGGCGCAATGTGGCCGGGCGCGCCGCCGCCGGGGACCGGCCGGTCGAGGTGGTGGCCGCCGACGTGACCGATCCGGACCTGCTGGCCGACCTGGCCGGACGGGTCGACGTGCTGCTGTGCAACCCGCCGTACGTGCCGAGGTCGGTAGCGGTGCCGCCGGAGGTGGCCGGGCACGACCCGGACGAGGCGGTGTTCGGCGGCGCGGACGGGCTGGACGTGATCCGTCCGGTGGTCGGCCGGGCCGCCGCGTTGCTGCGTCCGGGCGGGGCGATCGGCATCGAGCACGACGACACGCACGCGGCGGCGGTGCCCGCGCTGCTGCGCGGCGACGGCCGCTACGACCGGGTGGAGGAGCACCGGGACCTGGCCGGGCGGCCCCGCTGGGCGAGCGCGTCCCGGCGGGCGGACGGCACCCACGCCGACCCCGCCCGGGCGTGGCAGACTGACTCCTCGTGATGCTCTACGACTGTCGGTCGCCCGCCGACCGGGACCGCGGCATCGCCGCTGCCATCGAGGCGGTCAAGAACGGGGAACTCGTCGTCCTGCCGACCGACACGGTCTACGGCATCGGGGCGGACGCCTTCACCCCGTACGCGGTGAAGGCCCTGGCGGACACGAAGGGTGGCGCCCGGCAGGCGCCCCCGGTGCTCATCGGTTCCCGGCACACGCTCGACGGCCTGGTCTTCTCGCTGCCCGGCGCGGCCCGCGACCTGGTCGAGGCGTTCTGGCCCGGCGCGTTGACCATCGTGGTGGAGCACTCGCCGAGCCTGGCCTGGGACCTGGGCGACTCCAGCGGCACGGTGGCGGTGCGGATGCCCCTGCACCCGGTCGCGCTGGAGGTGCTGCGGGAGACCGGGCCGATGGCCGTCGCGTCGGCCAACAAGATCGGCCAGCCCGCCGCGCTCACCGCCGAGGAGGCTCGTGACCAGCTCGGCTACGGCGTCCGGGCGTACCTGGAGGCCGGGCCGGCGGTGGACCCGGTGCCGAGCACCATCGTCGACCTGACCGGCGACGTGCCGCGGGTGCTGCGCGAGGGCGCGGTGACGCTGGCGAAGCTGCGCGAGGTCGTGCCGGACATCCTCGACGAGCGGGGGGTCTGAGTGCCGCCCTTCACCGTCCTGCACGTCTGCATGGGCAACATCTGCCGGTCGCCGATGGCCGAGCGGCTGCTGCTGCTCGCGGTCCGGGAGCGGCTGGCCCGCCTCGACGTCGATCCGGCCGGGTCGGACGCGCTCGTGCACAGCCACAGCGCCGGCACCGGCGGCTGGCACGCGGGGGAGGAGATGAACCCGCCCGCCGCCCGGCAGGTGATCTCGCGCGGCGGTGACACCGACGGGTTCGCCGCCCGGCGGCTGCGCTCCGACCTGATCGACGCCGCCGACCTGGTGCTCACCGCCACCGCCGACCAGCAGGAGTACGTGGTGGCGCTGCGGCCGGACGCCGCCGCGCGCACGTTCGTGCTCGGGGAGTTCGGCCGCCTGCTCGGCGCGCTGGACCGGTCCGCCCTGCCGCCGGCCGAGCCGACGCCGGACGCCGTGTACGCGCGCGGCGTCGCCCTCGTCGCGGCCGTCGACGCGGCCCGGCAGAACGCCTCCGCGCTGCCCACCGACGACCTGGACGACCCGTGGGGGCGGGGCGACCAGTGCTTCAGCCGGGTCGCCGACGAGATCGAGGAGACGGTGCAGCCGCTGGCTGCCGTGCTGCTCCCCTGATCGCGGTTCATCCTTCCTCGCGAACTTCCTGCGCATTTCGCGGAAGACGGCGGCGAAAGCGGCCATTCCGGTCATTCTGAACGGGTCCGTACGGCCGGCTCCTGCGGGGAGAGCTGATGAACCGGGCCTATCTCGACAAGCTGTTCACCGTTGTGCTCGCCGGCGTGCTCGCCGGACTGGCCCTGGCCGCAGCCGCGCTGCCGGCCGCGCTGGTCTTCGGGCTGGGCGTGAAGAACCTGATGCCGTACACGGTGCTGCCGGAGGCGCTCAAGACGCCGCAGCCGGCGCAGCGGTCCAACCTGTACGCCAACGACGGGCGGACGCTCATCACCTCGTTCTACGTCGAGGACCGGGTGGACGTGCCGGTCGGCGAGGTGGCGCCGGTGATGCGCGACGCCATCGTGGCCGCCGAGGACGTGCGCTTCTACGAGCACCACGGCGTCGACGTGCGCGGCGTGGCGCGGGCGTTCACGGCCAACCGCCGCGAGGGCACCCGCCAGGGCGCCTCCACGCTGACCATGCAGTACGTGCGCAACGCGCTCGCCGGTGACCCCCGGCTGACCGAGGAGCAGCGCGCCGCCGCCACCGAGATCACCGTCGGGCGCAAGATCCGCGAGATGCGGTACGCGCTGACGCTGGAACGGCAGATCGGCAAGGACGAGATCCTCGGGCGCTACCTGAACATCGCGTACTTCGGCGCCGGGGCGTACGGCATCGCCGCCGCCAGCAAGCGCTACTTCTCCACCACCCCGGAGCGGCTCACGCTGGCCCAGGCCGCGCTGCTCGCCGGGCTGGTCCGGTCCCCGGCCGACGACCCGATCAACGGCGACGCCGAGGCGGCCCGGCAGCGGCGGGCGTACGTGCTGGACCGGATGGTGGAGACCGGCCGGGTCAGCGCGGCCGACGCCGAGGCGGCGAAGGCAACGGAGCTGGCCCTCAAGCCCAACACCACACCGAACGACTGCGCCGCGGTGCCCGCCGACCACAACGACTGGGGCTTCTTCTGCGACTGGTTCACCCAGTGGTGGAACGCCCAGCCGGCGTTCGGCGAGAACGTCGACGAGCGGCAGCGGACGCTGCGCCGCGGCGGCTGGAAGATCGTGTCCTCGCTCGACCCGGACGTGCAGGCCAAGGCGAGCGAGCAGGTGCGGGAGATCTACCCGGAGACGATCGCGCGGGCGGCGCCGACCGCCGTGGTGCAGCCGGGCACCGGCCGGGTGCTGGCCATGGCGGTGAACCGCACCTACGGCACGACCGCCAACCCGGACGGGCAGCAGAACTACCCGAACACGGTCAACCAGCTCGTGGCCGGTGGTGGTGGCATCACCGGCTATCAGGCGGGCTCCACGTTCAAGCTGTTCGCCCTGCTGGCCGCGCTGGAGTCCGGGCTGCCGCTGGACACCGAGTTCGACGCGCCACGCGTCTACGTGACGCAGTACCCGGTCGGCGCGGGCCCGGCGAGCTGCGGCGGCCGGTGGTGCCCGGCGAACGCCAACACCTACTGGATGGACGGCGACCGGGACATGTGGGACGCGTTCGGCCGGTCGGTGAACACGTACTTCGCGTGGCTGACCGAGCGCGTCGGCGCGGACCGGGTGGTCGAGATGGCCCAGCGGCTGGGCATCGTCTTCCGTGCCCCGGCGGACGCCCGGATAGCCCGCGAGGGCGCCAAGAGCTGGGGACCGTTCACGCTCGGGGTCTCTGCCACCACGCCGCTGGACCTGGCCGGCGCGTACGCCGCGGTGGCCGCCGAGGGCACCTGGTGCCGGCCCACGCCGGTCACCTCGATCACCGATCCGGGCGGCAAGACGGTGCCGGCCGGGAACACCGACTGCCGGCAGGTGCTCGACACCGAGGTGGCCCGCGCGGCGGCCGACGCCAGTCGCTGCCCGGTCGGCGACCAGTCGATGTACCGGCGCTGCGACGGCGGCACCGCCGAGGAACTGGCCCCTGGTCTGCGCCGGCCGGTGGCGGGCAAGACCGGCAGCTCGGAGCGGAACGCCACCGAGACGGTCGTCGCGTTCACCCCGCAGCTGTCGGTGGCGACGATCGCCGCGAACCCGGACGACCCCCGGGACGCGGTCGGCGGCGGCGTGCAGAAGCGGCAGATCGCCGCCGTGGGCCGCATCCTCGCGTGGTCGCTGCGCGACGAGCCGGTACGCGACTTCGTCCCGCCCGGCCAGGCGGTGGCCTTCCAGCACACCAGCCCGCGCACCGGCAACTGAGAGACTTCCGTCAGCTCGTCGACCTGCCGTACCGCGCGACAGTGGTCCGGACGGCTTCGTCCACCACCGCTGTCGTGCGGTCAGGGGTGACCGTCCAGTCCGGGAGGACCAGGCGCGGCCAGAACAGGTAATTGGAGATCATCCCGAGGAACTGCGTAGCGGCCATCTCCGGGTCGTCGACGTCCGCGGCTCCCGCCTCGTGCTCGGTCACGAGGTAGGTCCGGACGGACTCGAAGTACGGCAGTTTGCCCTGGGAGAAGTGCGCTCGGGCCAGTTCGGGAAAGCGTGGCAGTTCGGCGATCACGATGCGGAACAGATCGGTCATCTCCGGCCGGCTCAACAGCGTCGCGTAGTGCCGCCCGAGAACCGTCAGGCCGGCCGTCAGGTCACCGGCGGGCGGCACGTCGGCGACGTCGTTGCGGGCCCACGAGTCGATGACGATGGCATCGAACAGTGCCGCCTTCGTCGGGAACTGCTTGAACAGCGTCGCCTTCGACACGCCGGCACTCTCGGCGATACGCGCCAGTGACGCCCGGTCGTAGCCCGACTCCAGGAAGAGCTCGGTGGCGGCCTGCAGGATCAGCGCGCGCTTCTCCTCCGCCACGCGCTGGTGATAGGCCGACGGCGCTGGGGTCATGCGCCCATCATAGCGAGGTGAGTGGGTTGACTCACCATCTGCGGGGGCGTAGCTTCGAGTGGTGAGTCGATCGACTCACCACCTGTCCCGGGTGGTCGTCCCGTACGTACCGGAGGATCCGATGTCCCGTTTCGCCGATCAGACAGTTCTCGTCACCGGAGGCAGCGGCGGGCAGGGGGCCAGCCACGTCCGCGCCCTGCACGCCGAAGGCGCCAACGTCGTCATCGGTGGCATCGACGCCGACCGTGGCGCCGGCCTCGCCGCCGAGCTGGGACACCGGGCCCTCTCCGTCCGCCTGGACGTCACCCGGGAGGAGTCGTGGGCCGCCGCCGTCGCGGAGACCGAGAAGACATTCGGTGCGCTCACGATCCTCGTCAACAACGCCGGGGTGCAGAACCCGCCGGCCGTCATCGAGTCCACCGACCTGGCCACGTGGGCCCGCATCCTCGACGTCAACCTCACCGGCACGTTCCTCGGCATCAGGGCAGCCGCCCCGGCGCTGCGGCGCGCGGGGGGAGGAACGATCGTCAACATCGGCTCCACCACGGGCCTCGGCGGTACCGCCCTCTACGCGCCCTACGTCGCCGGCAAGTGGGCGGTTCGAGGTCTCACCCGGACCGCCGCCCTCGAACTGGGCCGCGACAACATCCGCGTCAACGCGATCCACCCCGGCGTGGTCGCCACCCCGTTCATCACCGAGCCGGCGGCCGGCAGCGACGCCCCGATCGCCGACTTCTACTCGCCCGAGCCGTTCGCCGTCCCGCGACTCGGGCAGCCCGCCGACATCACCGCGCTGCTGTTGTTCCTCACGTCGCCGGACGCGGCCTTCATCACCGGCGCCGAGTACGTCATCGACGGAGGGCTGCTCCTCGGCCCCGCACTGAAGAACGGCTCTCCGTCCTAACCGGCGGGGTGTTCGGCGCCCCGGGCGATGTTGCGGGCCATGCCGCCGAAGACGACGGCGTGGAAGGGGGCCACCGAGGCCCAGTAGAGGTGGCCGGGCAGGCCGCGCGGGAGGAACACGGCCCGCTGCACGTACCTGCTGCGGCCGTCCCCGTCCGGCTCGGCGCGCATCTCCAGCCAGGCGCGGCCGGGCAGCCGCATCTCGGCGCGCAGCCGCAGCAGCTCACCCGGGACGATCTCCTCGACCCGCCAGAAGTCCAGCGCCTCGCCGACCTGGAGCCGGTGCGGGTCGCGCCGTCCCCGGCGCAGCCCGACGCCGCCGATCAGGCGGTCCATCCAGCCGCGCACCGACCAGGCGAGCGGGAACGAGTACCAGCCGTTCTCGCCGCCGACGCCCTCGATGACCCGCCACAACGCCGCCGGTGGCGCGTCCACCGTCCGCTCCCGCAGATCGGTGTACGCGGTGCCGCCGGACCAGTGCGGATCCGACGGCAGCGGCTCGGCGGGCGCGTCCGGCCCGCTCGCGTTCGACCAGCGCGTCTCCACCTCCGCGTCCCGCACCTTGGTCAGCGCCAGCGCGACCGCCTGGTCGAAGCCGATCAGCCCGTCCGGCGGGTCCGGCACGTACCGGGCGATGTCGTGCTCGTGCGCCACCGCCTCGTGCACCAGGCTCTCCACGAGCGGCCGGGCGATCGCGTTCGGCACCGGCGTGATCAGGCCGACCCAGTGCGAGGAGAGCGACGGGGTGAGCGGGCGTACCGGCAGGATGACCCGGCGCCGCAGCCCGGCCACCCGGGCGTACCGCTGCATCATCTCGGAGAACGTCAGCACGTCCGGGCCGCCGATGTCGAAGGCCCGGTTGACGTCGGCCGGCAGGTGCGCGCAGCCGGCCAGGTAGCGCAGCACGTCCCGGACCGCGATCGGCTGGATCCGGTTGCGCACCCAGCGCGGGGTGACCATCGCCGGGAGCCGCTCGGTCAGGTGGCGCAGCATCTCGAACGAGGCCGAACCGGATCCGATGATCACGGCGGCGCGCAGCACCGCAGTGGGCACGCCGCTGTCCAGCAGGATCCGCGCGACCTCCGCCCGGGAGCGCAGGTGCGCCGAGGGCAGGCCGTCGCGCTCCGCCGGCTCCGGCCCGCCGAGATACACGATCCGGCGTACGCCCGCGGCGCGCGCCGCCTCGGCGAAGTTCGTCGCCGCCTCCCGGTCGGCCGCCTCGAAACCACGCTGGCCCAGCGAGTGGACCAGGTAGTACGCCACCTCCACGCCTGCGAACACGGCCGGCAGCGTCTCCGGCCGGCGGAGGTCGCCCTCGACGACCTCCGCCTCGGCCGCCCACGGCACGTCCCGCAGCCGTCCGGCGGTGCGGGCCAGGCAGCGTACGGTGTGCCCCTCGGCCAGCAGCCGGGGCGCGAGGCGTCCGCCGATGTAGCCGGTCGCACCGGTGACGAGGCATCGCACGGCATCCAGTGTGCGGCTCCGTAGACTCCTTCGCTGTGGAGAACGCGAGGGACACCTTCTGGGGGCCGGACTTTCAGCAGCTCAGTACCGTCGACCCGGAGATCGCCGAGGTGGTGCTGGGTGAGCTGGACCGGCTGCGCGGCGGCCTGCAACTGATCGCCAGCGAGAACCTCACCTCGCCCGCGGTGCTGGCCGCGCTGGGCTCCACGCTCACCAACAAGTACGCCGAGGGCTACCCGGGGCGGCGCTACTACGGCGGCTGCGCCGAGGTGGACCGGGCCGAGGAACTGGCGATCTCCCGGGCGAAGGAGCTGTTCGGCGCCGAGCACGCGAACGTCCAGCCGCACTCCGGGGCGAGCGCCAACCTGGCCGCGTACGCCGCCCTGGTGCAGCCGGGTGACACGGTGCTGGCGATGGACCTGCCGCACGGCGGGCACCTGACCCACGGCAGCCGGGTGAACTTCTCCGGCAAGTGGTTCCACCCGGTCGGCTACACCGTCCGGCGGGACACCGGGACGATCGACTACGACGAGGTACGCGACCTGGCCCGCGCGCACCGGCCGAAGATGATCATCTGCGGCGCGACGGCGTACCCGCGGCTGATCGACTTCGCCCGCTTCCGGGAGATCGCCGACGAGGTCGACGCGTACCTGATGGTGGACGCCGCGCACTTCATCGGCCTGGTGGCCGGCGGCGCGATCCCGTCGCCCGTGCCGTACGCCGACGTGGTCACCGCGACCACCCACAAGGTGCTGCGCGGCCCGCGCGGCGGCATGATCCTCTGCCGGGAGCCGCTGGCGGCCCGGATCGACAAGGCGGTCTTCCCGTTCACCCAGGGCGGCCCGCTGATGCACGCCGTCGCCGCCAAGGCGGTCGCGCTGCGCGAGGCCGCGCAGCCCGAGTTCCGCACGTACGCCGCCCAGGTGGTCACCAACGCCCGCGCGCTCGCCGACGGGCTGGCCGCGGAGGGACTGCCGGCGGTCTCCGGCGGCACCGACACCCACCTGGCCCTGCTCGACCTGCGCGAGACCGGTGTGACCGGCGCCCAGGCCGAGGCCCGCTGCGACGCCGCCGGCATCACGCTGAACAAGAACGCCGTCCCGTACGACCCGCAGCCGCCGGCGGTGGCCTCCGGCATCCGGGTGGGCTCGCCGAGCGTCACCACCCAGGGCATGCGGGAAGGGGAGATGCGCCGGATCGCCACGTTGATCGGTCGGGCGGTGCGGACCGATCCGGAGTCCCCCGGGGGCGGCGACGAGCTGACCCGGATCGCCGCCGACGTGACCGAGCTGGTCACCGAGTTCCCGGCGTACCCCCGTGGCTGAGCCCGGGACGCGCGCGGCGGAGGCGACGGCGGACCGCGGCTGGCGACTGCGCCATCTGCCGGTGCTGCTGGCCGCGGTGGCGGTGCTGGCCGCTGTCGCCGCGGTGGTCGGCGGGGTGTGGCGCGGCGCGGACGGCGCGCTCGGCGCGGCGGCCGGGGTGGCCGTCACGGCTGCGAGCTACACGCTCACCACAGTGGTGCTTGCCTGGGCGGACTCGAAGGATCCGCAGCTCGTGCTGCCGTTCGGGCTGGGCCTCTACGTCGCCAAGATCACCGCGCTCGGCGGGGTGATGGTGCTGGTGGCCTCGACCGGCTGGCCGGGACTGATCCCGTTCTGTTTCGGCATCGCCGCGGGCGTGGTGGTCTGGACCGGCGTGCACGTCTGGTGGCTCACGACCGTCCATGCCCGACGGATGCTGCGCTGAGCCGTCCCACCCTTCGGGCGACGCGTGGTTCTGTCCGCGATCGGTCATTCTCTCAGTGGCGGGGGAGGAGTACCGTTCCTCCAGACGACTTCGCCCGCCCGTGTCCCACACAACCAGGTTGTGCGGGGGGTGAGGCACAACCTCTTCTGCTCGACTGATATCGTTCGCCCCGTCATGGCCGGTGACCAGAAACCCCCCAACACTGGCGGCTCGGGCGACGTTCCGTCCGGTGCCGGTCAGGGTTGGACCGCGCTCTCATACCTCATCGGGGGCATGCTCGTCTGGGGTTTCATCGGCTGGCTGGTCGACCGTTGGCTCGACACCGGCGGCATCGCCACCGGTATCGGGGTCGTGCTCGGCATGGCCGGGGGGATCATCCTGGTCGTCCGCCGACTTGGCACGCCTACTTAGGAAGGGACGCGGTGTTCGGACAGGCGAACGTCCTGGCTCAGGGCCAGGCGGAATTCCCACCGAGCGTGGGGGACTTCTACCTGCCCAGCATCCTGCCCTGGGGTGCGGAGAACTCGTACTGGTTCACCAAGATCACGGCGATGGTGTGGATCGCCGTCGGCGTGCTGATCATCTTCTTCCTGGCCACGTACCGGAAGCCGCAGCTGGTCCCCACCAAGAAGCAGTGGCTGGCCGAGTCGATCTACGGCTTCGTGCGCAACAACATCGCCGTGGACATGATCGGTCACGCGGGAGTGCGGTTCGCGCCGTACTTCACCACGCTCTTCTGCTTCATCCTGCTGACGAACTTCTTCGCGATCGTGCCGTTCTTCCAGATCTCGCCGAACTCGCACATCGCCTTCCCGGCCTTCCTCGCCGTGATCAGCTACGTGATGTTCAACTACGTCGGCATCCGGCACCACGGCTTCGTGAAGTACTTCAAGAACGCTCTGGTCCCGCCGGCGCCCTGGTTCATCCTGCCGCTGCTGATCCCGATCGAGCTGTTCTCGACCTTCATCGTCCGGCCGTTCTCGCTGGCCGTCCGTCTCTTCGCGAACATGTTCGCCGGCCACATGCTCCTGCTGGTCTTCACGCTCGGCGGGTTCGCCATGATCAGCGCCAACGCCTGGCTGGCACCGGTCTCGGTGCTGTCGTGGACGATGACTGTGGCGCTGACCTTCCTCGAGTTCCTGGTGATCTGTCTGCAGGCGTACGTCTTCACGGTGCTGACCGCCAGCTACGTGCAGGGCGCCCTCGCCGACGAGCACTGATCCGATCTTTCGCACCAACCGTTGTCGTCCCGCGTGACCGTCACGCGTGATAACCAGGAGGAACCAACCAATGGACATCTACGCCGCGGTAGAGGGCAGCACCGCCGCCATCGGCTACGGTCTCGCGGCCATCGGCCCGGGCATCGGCGTGGGCCTGGTCTTCTCGGCCTACATCCAGTCGACCGCCCGCCAGCCGGAGTCGTCCCGGATGACCCTGCCGTACGTCTGGATCGGCTTCGCCGTCATCGAGGCCCTCGCGCTGCTGGGTATCGCCTTCGGCTTCATCTGGCAGGGCAACCTCTAATTCGGCCCTGAGACCGGGAGGTTTCCGATGTACTTCCTCGCCGCTGAGGGTGGTGAGACGACCCACAACCCGATCATCCCTGTCTGGCAGGAGATCGTGGTCGGTGGGATCGCCTTCATCGTGCTCTGCTTCGTGCTGATGAAGTTCGTCTTCCCGCGCATGGAGCAGACGTTCCAGGCCCGGGTCGACGCGATCGAGGGCGGCATCAAGCGCGCCGAGGCCGCGCAGGCCGAGGCGAACCAGCTGCTCGAGCAGTACCGGGCCCAGCTCGCGGAGGCGCGTACCGACGCCGCCAAGATCCGGGACGACGCCCGGGCCGACGCCGAGGGCATCCGCCAGGACATCCTCGCCAAGGCGCGCGAGGAGTCCGACCGGATCATCGCCGCCGGCAAGGAGCAGCTCGCCGCGGAGCGGGCCACCATCGTGCGCGAGCTGCGCACCGAGGTCGGCACCATCGCGGTGGACCTGGCCAGCAAGATCGTCGGTGAGTCGCTGGCCGACGAGGCGCGTCGCAAGGGCACCGTCGACCGGTTCCTGAGCGGTCTCGAGAGCACGGGGGCCCGCTGATGCAGGCCGCCAGCCGGGAGTCGTACTCCGCCGGGGCCGAGCGCCTCGACGCGTACGCCCGCGGCGCGGAGCCGTCGGCGGTGGCCTCCACCGCCGACGACATCCTCTCCGTCGCCGACCTGCTGCGGCGCGAGCCGCGGCTGCGCCGGGCGCTGGCCGACCCGGCGCGCTCGGGTGAGGACCGCGCGGCTCTGCTCACCGGGATCCTGGGCGGGAAGGTCGGCGCGGACGCGCTCGACCTGCTCACCACGCTGGTCTCCGGTCGCTGGTCGGCCCCGTCGGAGCTGCTCGACGGCGTCGAGCGGATCGGCGTGGAGGCGCTCCTCGCGAGCGCCGACTCGGCCGGCGATCTGGGCGAGGTCGAGGACGAGCTGTTCCGCTTCGGGAAGGTCGTCTCCGGTTCCGGCGAGCTGTCCAACGCGCTCTCCGACCCGATGGCCCCGGTGCAGCGGCGGGCCGAACTGGCCCAGCAGCTGCTGGCCGGCAAGGCCCGGCCGGTCACCGTCCGCCTCGTCGAGGCCGCGCTCGCCGGCTTCGGGGGACGCTCCTTCACCGGTGCGCTCACCCGGCTGGTCGAGCTGGCCGCCGACCGGCGGGACCGTCAGGTCGCGTACGTGACCGTGGCGGCTCCGCTGAACGACGAGGAGGAGCGACGCCTCGGCGCCCGCCTCTCCCAGATGTACGGTCGGGAGGTCTCCGTCAAGCAGACGGTCGACCCCGACGTGCTCGGCGGAGTGCGCGTGCGGGTCGGATCCGACCTGTACGACGGGACCGTCCTGCGCCGCCTCAACGAGACCCGCAACGCGCTCGCGAAGCGCTGACCAGCGTCTTAGCAGCCCTGATTCGACGCCATCGGACCGGTCGGTACTAGGTATCCCGGGCCCCTGATACTTAAGGAAGCAGAGGATGGCCGAGCTGACCATCTCGACGGAGGAGATCCGCGGCGCCCTGGAGCGCTACGTCTCCTCCTACACGGCCGACGTCTCCCGCGAGGAGGTCGGCACCGTCGCCGACGCCGGTGACGGCATCGCCCACGTCGAGGGTCTCCCCTCGACCATGACCAACGAGCTCCTGGAGTTCGAGGACGGCACGCTCGGCGTGGCGCTGAACCTCGACGTCCGGGAGATCGGTGTCGTCGTCCTCGGTGACTTCGGCGGGATCGAAGAGGGTCAGCGCGTCAAGCGCACCGGCCGGGTGCTCTCCGTGCCCGTCGGCGACGCGTTCCTCGGCCGCGTGGTGAACGCGCTCGGCGAGCCGATCGACGGCCTCGGCGACATCGCCAACGAGGGCTTCCGCGAGCTGGAGCTCCAGGCCCCGAACGTGATGTCCCGCAAGTCGGTCGACGAGCCGCTGCAGACGGGCATCAAGGCCGTCGACGCGATGACCCCGATCGGCCGTGGCCAGCGCCAGCTGATCATCGGTGACCGCAAGACCGGCAAGACCACTGTCGCCCTGGACACCATCCTCAACCAGCGCGAGAACTGGCGCTCCGGCGACCCGAAGAGGCAGGTCCGCTGCATCTACGTCGCGATCGGCCAGAAGGCCTCCACCATCGCCTCCATCAAGGGGACGCTGGAGGAGGCGGGCGCGATGGAGTACACCACCATCGTCGCCTCCCCGGCCTCCGACCCGGCCGGCTTCAAGTACCTCGCCCCCTACACCGGCTCGTCCATCGGGCAGCACTGGATGTACGGCGGCAAGCACGTCCTGATCGTCTTCGACGACCTGAGCAAGCAGGCCGAGGCGTACCGCGCCGTGTCGCTGCTGCTGCGCCGCCCGCCGGGCCGCGAGGCCTACCCGGGTGACGTCTTCTACCTGCACTCGCGTCTGCTGGAGCGCTGCGCCAAGCTCTCCGACGAGCTGGGCGGCGGCTCGATGACCGGTCTGCCGATCATCGAGACCAAGGCGAACGACATCTCGGCGTTCATCCCGACCAACGTCATCTCCATCACCGACGGCCAGATCTTCCTCGAGACCGACCTGTTCAACCAGGGCGTCCGGCCGGCCATCAACGTCGGCACCTCGGTCTCCCGGGTCGGTGGCGCCGCGCAGGTGAAGCCGATGAAGAAGGTCGCCGGCTCGCTGCGGCTGAACCTGGCCCAGTACCGCGAGCTGGAGGCGTTCGCCGCCTTCGCCTCCGACCTGGACCGGGCCTCCCGCGCCCAGCTGGACCGGGGTTCCCGCCTGGTCGAGCTGCTCAAGCAGCCGAACTACTCGCCGTACCCGGTGCAGGAGCAGGTCGTCTCCGTCTGGGCCGGCACCGAGGGCAAGCTGGACGACGTCCCGGTCGGCGAGGTCCGCCGCTTCGAGTCCGAGTTCCTCCAGTACCTCCGCCACAAGCACGAGGGCGTCCTGGCCGGAATCGCCGACAACAAGTGGGACGACGAGATCATCTCCTCGCTCGACTCCGCGATCAGCGAGTTCAAGCAGGTCTTCCTGGGCAAGGAGGACGAGGTCCGGGTCAACGACGCGCCGGCCAAGCCGCTGGAGGGCGAGGAGACCCGCGAGACGGTGACCCGCTTCCGCGACGGCACCACCGACCGCCCGGCCGAGAGCTGATCCGATGGCCGCCCAGGTACGCGTTCTCCGGCAGCGGATCCGTTCCGCCAAGGGGATGAAGAAGATCACCAAGGCGATGGAGCTCGTCGCGACGAGCCGCATCGCCAAGGCCCAGGCCAAGGTGGCGGCCTCGCTGCCGTACGCCGAGGCGATCACCGGCGTGCTGACGGCGCTGGCCTCGAACGCGCGGATCGACCACCCGCTGCTCACCCCGCGCGAGCGGGTGCGGCGGGCGGGCGTCCTGCTGGTCACCGCCGACCGGGGCCTGGCCGGTGGCTACAGCTCGAACGCGATCCGGACCGCCGAGTCGCTGATCGCCCGCCTGCGTGCCGACGGCAAGGAGCCCGTGCTCTACGTCATCGGCCGCAAGGGCGTGGCGTTCTACCGGTTCCGCAACCGGCAGATCGCCGCCAGCTGGACGGGTTTCTCCGAGCAGCCGTCGTTCGAGGACGCCCGCGAGGTCGGTGAGACGCTGATCAAGGCGTTCACCGCCGGCGCGGACGACACCGACAACGAGGCCGGCGCCGACGGGATCCTCGGCGTGGACGAGCTGCACATCGTCTACACCGAGTTCAAGTCCCTGATGACACAGAACCCGGTGACCCGGATCGTCGGTCCGATGCAGGTCGAGGACCGGCCCCGGTCCGAGGGCCTGCTGCCGGCGTACGAGTTCGAGCCGGAGCCGGAGTCGCTGCTCGACGCCCTGCTGCCGAAGTACATCAACACGCGGATCTTCGCGGCGTTGCTGGAGTCGGCGGCCAGTGAGTCGGCCGCCCGTCGGCGGGCGATGAAGAGCGCCACCGACAACGCCGAAGAGATGATCGAGAAGTACACGCGTGAGATGAACTCGGCTCGTCAGGCCGGCATCACCCAGGAGATCAGTGAGATCGTCGGCGGCGCGAACGCGCTGGCCGCGTCGGGAAGTGAAGTGTGATGACTGTATCCGCAGTTGAGACCAAGACGGCCACGGGTCGCGTGGTCCGGGTCATCGGCCCGGTCGTCGACGCCGAGTTCCCGCGCGACGCCATGCCGGGGCTGTTCAACGCCCTGCACGTCGACGTGACCCTCTCCGGCGGTGAGAAGACGCTGACCCTGGAGGTCGCCCAGCACCTGGGTGACAACCTGATCCGCGCCATCTCGATGCAGCCGACCGACGGCCTGGTCCGCGGCACCGAGGTGCGCGACACCGGCGCGCCGATCAGCGTGC
Organism: Micromonospora sp. CNZ296; assembly: GCF_007827635.1. Lineage (NCBI taxonomy): Bacteria > Bacillati > Actinomycetota > Actinomycetes > Micromonosporales > Micromonosporaceae > Micromonospora > Micromonospora sp. CNZ296. The sequence goes on along the minus strand of NZ_VISW01000004.1, from coordinate 235,894 downwards.
CGGTGGGCGACGCGGTCAAGGGCCACGTGTTCAACGCGATCGGCGAGTGCCTCAACCTCACCGAGGGCGAGACCATCCAGGCCGACGACCGGTGGGGCATCCACCGCAAGGCCCCGGCCTTCGCCGACCTGGAGCCGAAGACCGAGATGCTGGAGACCGGCATCAAGGTCATCGACCTGCTCGCCCCGTACGTCAAGGGCGGCAAGATCGGCCTGTTCGGCGGCGCGGGCGTGGGCAAGACGGTGCTCATCCAGGAGATGATCACCCGTGTCGCCCGCAACTTCGGTGGTACCTCGGTCTTCGCCGGCGTGGGTGAGCGCACCCGCGAGGGCAACGACCTCATCGCCGAGATGACCGAGTCGGGCGTCATCGACAAGACCGCGCTGGTCTACGGCCAGATGGACGAGCCGCCGGGCACCCGCCTGCGGGTCGCGCTGTCCGCGCTGACCATGGCGGAGTACTTCCGTGACGTGAAGAAGCAGGAGGTGCTGCTCTTCATCGACAACATCTTCCGCTTCACCCAGGCCGGTTCCGAGGTCTCCACGCTGCTCGGCCGCATGCCGAGCGCCGTGGGTTACCAGCCGACCCTGGCCGACGAGATGGGCGAGCTCCAGGAGCGGATCACCTCCGTCCGGGGCCAGGCCATCACCTCGATGCAGGCGATCTACGTGCCCGCCGACGACTACACCGACCCGGCGCCGGCCACCACGTTCGCCCACCTCGACGCGACCACCAACCTGGAGCGGTCGATCTCCGACAAGGGCATCTACCCGGCCGTGGACCCGCTGGCGTCCTCGTCCCGGATCCTCGCCCCGGAGTTCGTCGGCGAGGAGCACTTCGCCGTCGCCACCGAGGTGAAGCGGATCCTGCAGCGCTACAAGGACCTGCAGGACATCATCGCCATCCTCGGTATCGAGGAGCTCTCCGAGGAGGACAAGCTCACCGTCGGCCGCGCCCGCCGGATCGAGCGGTTCCTCTCGCAGAACACGTACGCGGCGGAGCAGTTCACCGGCGTGCCCGGCTCGACGGTCCCGATCGCCGAGACCATCGACGCCTTCCGCCGGATCAGCGAGGGGGAGTTCGACCACTTCCCGGAGCAGGCGTTCTTCATGTGCGGCGGCCTGGACGACCTGCGGGCCAAGGCCAAGGAGCTGATGGGCGAGGAGGGCTGAGAGCCCGCTCACACCCACGAGGGCCGTCCCGGCGAAAGCCGGGGCGGCCTTCGCCTTTTCCGGGCACTGCACTACCAGATGCCCGGTTCTCCGGCAAGCAGTTCGCCGGATCGCGCGGTACCGTTCCTGACACGACTTCACATCCGGCCGTTGATCTCTGCAACCAAACGGACCCCCGCGCCCGTCTTCCTACCCGTGGGCGCGACGATTGGAGATGCTCGTGGGCGGTAAGGGCGGCGCGGATCGCGGGAAGCGGTCCATGTGGCGCGGCGTGCCCCGGTGGGCCCGCGTCTGCACGATCCTGGGCATCGTCATGGTGGTGCTCAGCGGCTCCGTGCTGATCGGCTCGCGCGCCCTCGTCGCCCGCTACGAGGGATCGGTGGGCAAGGCCGACCTCTTCGGTGACCAGGCCGCCGGCGCCAACGAGAAGAAGAGCGACATCAAGGGCCCGCTCAACATCCTGCTCGTCGGCGTGGACCCCCGGACCGCGACCGCCCGCCCGCTCGCCGACTCGATCATGGTCCTGCACGTGCCCGCCACCATGGACCGCGGCTACCTCTTCTCGCTGCCGCGTGACCTGCGGGTGGACATCCCGGAGTTCCCCAAGGCCGACTACTCGGGCGCCAACGACCGGCTCAACGCGGCCATGTCGCACGGCAGCAACGTGCCGGGGCAGAACCCCAGCACCCCGCAGGGCTTCGAGCTGCTCGCCAACACCGTGCAGGAGGTCACCGGCATCAAGCGCTTCGACGCCGGTGCGATCATCAACTTCAGCGGTTTCAAGAAGATCGTCGACGCCATGGGCGGCGTCGACATGTACATCGAGCGGGAGGTGCGCTCGGAGCACCTCCAGCCGGACGGCACGCCGCGCCAGCTCAAGCCCGGCGGTGGTGGCTACCTCGGGCCGCAGGCCGTGTACAAGAAGGGCAACGCCCACCTCAAGGGATGGCAGGCGCTGGACTACGTCCGGCAGCGCTACCCGAAGAACGGCGTGCCGGACGCCGACTACGGCCGGCAGCGGCACCAGCAGCAGTTCGTCAAGGCGATGGTGAGCCAGGCGTTCAGCGCCGACGTGGTGGCCAACCCGGTCAAGCTGGACCGGGTGCTGCGCGCGGCCGGGAAATCGCTGGTGTTCAACGGCCGCGGCAACAGCGTGGTCGACTTCGGGCTGGCCCTGAAGGACATCCGGCCCGAGGCGATCGAGACGATCAAGCTGCCGGGCGGCCCGATCGGTACCGGCAGCAACTACCGGGGTGAGCAACTGCTCGAACCGGCGGAGGACTTCTTCACCGCCCTGCGTACCGAACAGCTCGACGCATTCCTGCTGGAGCACCCCGACTTCAAGCAGAAGACCAAGTAGCCTGAGCGGGTGCGGGACCGTGGTGGTCCGGCTCTCACCACCCGCGTTGGGTGGGCTGCGGGGTCGCGACTAGACTTTCGGCAATCCGCCGCCGCAGCAAGGAGACAGCGTGGCACAGCAGCTTCACGTCGAGCTCGTAGCCGTCGAGGAGAAGGTCTGGACCGGCGAGGCCGAGATGGTCGTCGCCCGGACGACCGAGGGTGAGCTCGGTGTGCTGCCTGGGCACGCACCGCTGCTCGGCCAGCTCGCCGAACCCAGCCAGGTACGCATCAAGCAGGCCGGTGGCCAGCAGGTCGCGTACGACGTGGCCGGCGGCTTCCTGTCGGTGACCGGTGAGGGCGTCACAGTCCTCGCCGAGAGCGCAACCCCCGCCACCCCGGCCCGCTGAGCCGACCCGCCGATGGAGATCGTCGAAGGGATCGGAATCGGCTTCGCGATCGTCGTCGTCGCGCTTCTGATCCTCTTCATCCGGCGGGCCCTGTTCACGCGTAGCGGTGGCATCATCCGGCTGAGCGTCCGGGTCAACACGATCCTCGACGGTCGTGGCTGGTCACCCGGGTTCGGTCGCTTCGTGGGCGACGAACTCCGCTGGTACCGCATGTTCAGCTTCGCGCTGCGCCCCAAGCGGGTGCTCTCCCGCAAGGGGCTGGCGGTCGAGCGTCGTCGGCTGCCCGAGGGGCAGGAGCGCATGTCGATGCCCGCCGAGTGGGTGATCCTGCGCTGTACCAGCCACCACGCGCCGATCGAGATCGCCATGGCGCGATCCACGGTCACCGGATTCCTGTCCTGGCTCGAGGCCGCCCCACCCGGGGCGGCCTCGCCGCGTCTGGCCTCCCAGGACTGGCCCGCCGCCTGACCCTCACCCCAACACCCCGTCAACGGGTCACGGGGGTCGTGCCGGGGCACCGCCGCTGACGCCGATCTTGGAGTTGTGGCGCCAGGAAATGCCCGGTTCGCGCCGTTAGTGAGGTGCCACAACTCCAAGATCGCCGCACTCTTCCCGGCGCCTCCCGCGATCTTGCACTTTGGTGCCCGGCAAACCTCGCAAATGAGACGCCCAGAGGGCTCGAACTGCAAGATCGCGCGGGTGGTCGTGCGGGCGACCCCGGTTGGCGTCGCGCTCCGCACCCAGCCAGCCCCGCTCGGGCCAGCCCCGCTCGGGCCAACCCGCCCCGGGTCAGCCCTGCCTGGGTCAGCCCGCCCGGGTCAGCCCTGCCTGGCTCGGGGTCGATCATGAAGTTGGCGGTGTTTGGTGTCCGGTTTGTCGGCGTCAACTTCATGATCGACGGCGCGGGGGCGGGTGCCTGTGGTGCGACCCGTGCCGGTGTGGGCGAGGGTGTCCGGTTCGGGGGTGGTGGGTGGCACTCTGAGGGTGGAATCGCTGGCGGGTGGGTGGCGTTGTAACCGGGTGAACGACCGAGCGTCGGCGGCGCGCCCCGCGAGCGGGGCGGCATCCGCAGGCCCGGGAATCATCCTGGCCGGCTGGTCGTTGAACACGGTTCCGACGACGTGAACCCCCGCGCCTGCTCTCCGGTGGCGTGTGGCGCGCCCCCGGGGAATGGTGGCGGGTGGCGGGTCGTTGAACATGCTTCCGGCGCCGCGACGAGGCCCCCCTGCCCTCGCGAGCAGCCGGATCCCCCGAAGACTTTCTTGAGCGCCTGACGGTGCTCGCACCCGCGCCGGCCCCCCTGTCGGTGTGGGCGTCGATCCCCCGAATGGAGCCCCCCATGAACACGATCCTGGCTAAGAGCATTCTGGGTGTTGCTGGTCTGGCTTTCACCGGTGGCGTGTTCGCCGGTCCGGTGGCCGCTCACGCGGCGGAGACCCCGCACGTGGCGAAGCCGGTCAGTGTGAGCGTGCAGGGTGACAAGCTGATCCCGCACGGCGTGCAGGGCAACCAGTCGCGTATCGACCTGAACGACGAGCAGACCGCCAACGTCAAGGCCATCATCGCCGCCACCAAGAAGGCCGGTATGGACGAGCGCGCCGCGGTCGTGTCGATCGCCACGGCGTTGCAGGAGTCGAAGCTGGAGAACCTCGGCCACCTCGGTGACCGTAACGACCACGACTCGCAGGGCCTGTTCCAGCAGCGCCCCTCCAGTGGTTGGGGCACCGTGGAGCAGATCACCGACCCGGAGTACTCCACGACGGCGTTCCTGAAGGGTCTGAAGCAGGTCGACGGCTGGCAGGACATGCCGCTGACCAAGGCCGCCCAGACCGTCCAGGTGTCGGCCTACCCGGACCACTACGCCCAGTGGGAGCAGCAGGCCGCCGACCTCGTCGCCCAGCACTGGAACAGCTAAGAGAACAAGTGAGACCAAGCTGAAGGCCGGCACCCCGAACCAACGGGGTGCCGGCCTTCTCACGTCTCCGCGACCAACTCGACCTCGTACCCCTGCCCGTCGGTGAGGTAGGCGGCGTAGCTGTCCGGGCCGCCCGCGTGTGGGTGCCGGTCCGGGAACAGCAGCGTCCAGCCGTACCCTCCGGCGGCAGCGACCAGGCGTTCGACGGCGGCCGGCGGGCCGGCGTGGAAGGCCAGGTGGTTCAGGCCGGGCGCACGCCTGTCGTGGGTGCGGCCGGTGAGCGCCGGTGACGCCTCCAGCACGACGTACGTGGCGCCGAGCCGCCAGGAGCGGCCGGCGGGCCAGTCCTGGTACGGCGTCCAGCCCAGTTCGCCGAGAAGCCAGCCCCAGGAACGACTGGCCGCTGCCAGGTCGGGTACCCACACCTCCACGTGATGGAGGCCGCCGATGGTCAGCGCTTCCCGCCCGGCACCCATAGCACGTCGCCGTCCGGATTTGCCGTTCTTGACAGGATAAAGAGCAAATCGGAGAGCCGGTTGAGATACTTTGCCGGGAGGGGACTGGTCCGATCGGGGTCGTGTGCGACCAGCGCCCATGCCGCACGCTCGGCGCGCCGGGCGGTCGTCCGTGCCACGTGCAGCAGTGCCGCGCCCGCGGTGCCGCCGGGGAGGATGAAGGAGTCGAGCTTGCTCAGGCGCGCGTTGTACTCGTCGCACCAGCCCTCGAGGCGCTCGACGTACTCCTCGGTCACCCGCAGCGGCGGGTACTTCGGGTCCGGTTCGACAGGCGTCGCCAGGTCCGCGCCGACGTCGAACATGTCGTTCTGCACGGATTCCAGCACGGCCCGCAGCTCGTCCGGGAGCTGCCCCAGGGCGAGCGCGACGCCGATCGAGGCGTTGCACTCGTCCACGTCCGCGTACGCGGCGATGCGCGGATCGGTCTTCGGCACCTGCTCGTTGTTGCTCAGCCTGGTCATGCCGGCGTCGCCGGCCTTGGTGTAGATGCGCGTGAGGTGGACGGCCATGACGCACAGCCTACGGATACCGGACCTGACCATCCCGGCCCGGCCGAGCCCGGTGGGGCCAGGGGACGCGGGAGATCCGGCGGTCAACGACGTCGACGTCATCCGGGTACGCGGTGACGCCCGGCTCGCCGGCACCGTGCACGTGGTGGGTGCGAAGAACTCCGCGCTGAAGCTGATGGCCGCCGCGCTGCTCGCGCCCGGCCGCAGCCTGATCACCAACGTGCCCCGGATCACCGACATCGCGATCATGGGCGAGGTGCTGCGGCGGCTCGGTTGCGGCGTACGTTTCGGGCCGGACGACCCGGTCGACCCGATGGTGGCGCACGGCGGTGTGGAGCGGTCCCGCTCGGTGCTCATCGACGTGCCGGAACGGCCGGGCGCGGAGGCCGACTACGACCTGGTGCGGCGGCTGCGCGCGTCGATCTGCGTACTCGGCCCGCTGCTGGCCCGCCGGGGGTACGTCCGGGTGGCCCACCCGGGCGGCGACGCCATCGGCTCGCGCGGTCTGGACATGCACATCGCCGGGCTGGCCCGGATGGGCGCGGAGATCTCCGGTGAGCACGGCTTCGTCATCGCCGAGGCGCCGGGCGGGCTGCACGGCGCCGACATCGTGCTGGACTTCCCGAGCGTGGGCGCGACCGAGAACCTGGTCATGGCGGCGGTGCTGGCCCGGGGCGCGACGACGATCGACAACGCGGCCCGGGAGCCGGAGATCGTCGACATCTGCACGATGCTGAACCGGATGGGCGCCCGGATCGAGGGGGCCGGCACGTCGACGCTGCACATCGTCGGCGTACCCGAGCTGCGGCCGGTCCGGCACGCCACGGTGGGGGACCGGATCGTGGCCGGCACGTGGGCGTTCGCCGCCGCGATGACCCGCGGCGACGTGACGGTGACCGGCCTGGACCCGGCGTACCTGGAGGTCGCGCTGGACAAGCTGGTCGCGGCCGGCGGCCTGGTGGAGACGCGAGGCGACGCCTTCCGGGTACGCATGGACGACCGCCCGAGGGCGGTCGACGTGGTCACGCTGCCCTACCCGGGCTTCGCCACCGACCTGCTGCCGATGGCGATCGGGCTGGCGGCGGTCAGCGAGGGCGGCTCGCTGATCACCGAGAACATCTTCGACGGCCGGTTCATGTTCGCCAACGAGATGATGCGGCTGGGCGCGGAGATCCGTACCGACGGTCACCACGCCCTGGTGTGCGGCCGGGAGCGGCTGTCCGGCGCCCCGGTACGCGCCACCGACATCCGGGCCGGTGCCGGCCTGATCATCGCCGGGCTCTGCGCCGACGGCCTCACCGAGGTCTCGCACGTGCACCACGTCGACAGGGGCTATCCGGACTTCGTGGCCGACCTGCGGGCGCTCGGCGTCGAGGTGGAGCGCGGCACCGCGCCGGAGGAGCCGGACCTGGCCATCTGACGGCCGGGGCTTATCCCTCGTTAAGTAGGGTTCTCCCAGACGTTGCAGAACACGGCGAGGGAGAAGCAGATGGCGGGTCGACTCGCGGTCGTCGGTGCCGGGCTGATGGGCTCGGGCATCGCCCAGGTGGCGGCGCAGGCGGGCTGGCAGGTGACGCTGCGCGACATCGACGACGCGGCCACGAAGCGCGGTGTGGACGGCATCCGGAAGTCGCTGACGAAGTTCGCCGAGAAGGGCAAGATCGAGGCGTCCGACGTCGAGGCGACGCTGGGCCGGATCACCCCGACCACCGACCTGGAGGCCGCCGCCGACGCGGACATCGTGGTCGAGGCGGTCTTCGAGAAGATCGAGATCAAGCACGAGGTGTTCCGCGCGCTCGACAAGATCTGCAAGGCGGACGCGGTGCTCGCCACCAACACGTCGGCCATCCCGGTGACCCAGATCGCCACCGCCACCGAGCGCCCGGAGTCGGTCGTCGGCACGCACTTCTTCTCGCCGGTGCCGATGATGAAGCTCTGCGAGCTGGTACGCGGCTACAAGACCAGCGACGCGACCATGGAGACGGTCAAGTCGTTCGCCGAGGAGATCGGCAAGACCGTCGTGGTGGTCAACCGGGACATCGCCGGTTTCGTCACCACCCGGCTGATCTGCGCGCTGGCGATGGAGGCGGTCAAGCTCGTCGAGTCCGGCGTGATCTCCGCGGAGGACCTGGACACCGCCTGCAAGCTGGGCTTCGGTCACGCCATGGGCCCGCTCGCGACGGTCGACCTGACCGGCGTGGACGTGCTGCTCAACGCCACCCGCAACATCTACACCGACACCGCCGACGAGAAGTTCTTCCCGCCGGAGCTGCTCCAGCGCATGGCGACCGCCGGCGACCTGGGCCGCAAGACCGGCCAGGGCTTCTACTCGTACTGACCGGCCCGTTCCGCCCCCGGCCCGCGCGGCCGGGGGCGGTTCACGTGCGGTGCCGGTTCACGTCCGGGGCGGGTCGAGCGCGGCGCCGATCAGCGCGAACGCGTCCGGGATGACTGTGCCCCAGTAGCCGAAGTTGTGCCGCCCGTCGGCCCAGGCGGCGCGTACCGGCTCCTCGGGCAGCGCCCGGGCCAGCGCGCGCACGTCCTTCAGAAAATTGTCCTGCCGCCCGCACCAGAGCCCGACCGGGGTGCCGCGCAGCCTCTCCACGCCGGTGAAGACCGCGTCGCCGGCGCTGACCGCGGGGGAGAAGGCCGCGGTCATCCGCAGCCACTTCGGGTACGTCTCGGCGAGCAGCAACGCGCCGAAGCCGCCCATCGACCAGCCCCACACGGCCAGCCGGCTGCTGTCGAACCCGCGCCGGGCGCACCAGGTGGGCACCTCCTCGCGCACCATCCGCTGCGGGTCGTCGTCACCGGCGGCGCGCCAGGACAGCCGCCCGCCGGTGGCGCCGGCGAGCGCGAACGGCGGGGCGCCGCGGCGTACCGCGTCGGTGAGGAAGCGGGCCAGCCCGAACCGGCCGTAGTCGCGCGGGGTGGCCGATGCGCCGTGCAGCACCAGGCAGACGGGCAGGCCGCGGCCGTCGCCGTACCCCTCGGGCACGGCCGTCCAGAAGTCCACCTCGCGGCCGCGCGCGCCGGACGCGATGCGGATGAGCCGTTCGTCGCCGGCCGGCGCGTCCGGCAGGGCCGGTGCCGGTCCCGGGCGAGGGCCGGAGAGCTGCCGGGCGGCGAGGCCGCCGACCACCGCGGCGCCGGCCACGCCGGCGGCGGCGCCGAGCAGGGTACGCCGGGTCAGCGTCGATGCCATGCCGGCGAGTGTGGCACCGCGAGGCGCGCGTTAAGAAGGGGCCCTTCCTCTACCGCAGGCGTTAAGAGGGGGCCCTTCCTTACACCTCAGCCGTCGCGCTTGGTGGTCCAGCGGAACGTGGTCAGGCACAGCACCAGGCCGATGACGCACCAGGCGCCCAGCACCAGCGCGACGGTGCCCAGCTCGAACGAGCCGCCCGGCTCCCGGGCGCCGAAGCTGTCCGGCAGGAAGACCGAGCGCAGCCCCTGGCACATCCACTTGAGCGGGAAGATCGCCGCGACCTGCTGCATCCAGGTGGGCAGGCTGGTGAAGACGAAGAACACGCCGGAGATGAACTGGAGCACCAGCGCGACCGGGGTGACCACGGCCGAGCCGCTGCGGGCGGTGCGGGCCAGCGACGAGATGGCGATACCGCACAGCGTGCAGGCGGTGACGCCGAGGACAGCGACCCAGGCGAACGTCAGCCACTTGCCGGTGGTCTGCGGCAGTTGCAGGTCGAACATCGCCACCGAGACGGCGAGCAGCAGCGCGGTCTCGGCGATGCCGATGACCACCACCATGATCACCTTGCCGGCGAACCAGACCCATTTCGGCATCGGCGTGCCGCGGTAGCGCTTGAGCACGCCCCGGTCCCGCTCGATCGGGATCCAGATGCCGAGGTTCTGGAAGCTCACGGTCATCAGGCCGGTCGCGATCATGCCGGTGATGAAGTACTGGGTGTAGCTGACCCCGGGCGCGATCTCGTCGCTGAAGATCGCCGCGAAGATCAGGATCATGATGATCGGGAAGCCCATCGTGAACACGACGGACTCCCGGCTGCGCAGGAACTGGGTGATCTCCAGCCGCCCCTGACGCAGTGCCAGCGCGCCCGCCCCGGACCGCCGGGCGGAGGTGGCGGCGACCGGGGCCGCCGGCTTCGTCGTGGTGGTCATGAGTGTCCGATCATCCGCAGGTAGACGTCTTCCAGGGTCGGCCGGGTCACCGTCAGGCCGGGCACCTCGCCGCCGAAGCGCGCGGCCAGGTCGGCCACCAGCGCCGTCGGCGTCGCGGTCTCCGCCGAGGCCGGCGTCCCGTCGGGGGTACGCCAGGAGACGGTCGCGAGCGACTCCTGCCGGTTGCCCAGCGCGTTCGGCGGGGCGACCTCGATCACCCGTCCGGCGGCGATCACGCCGACCCGGTCGGCGAGCGCCTCGGCCTCGTCCAGGTAGTGGGTGGTGAGCACGATCGTGGTGCCCGCGGCGGACAGGTCCCGGATCAGCTCCCAGAACTCGCGCCGGGCCTCCGGGTCGAAGCCGGTGGTCGGCTCGTCGAGGAAGAGCAGCTCGGGGCGGCCGATGATGCCCAGCGCCACGTCGAGGCGGCGCTTCTGCCCGCCGGAGAGCGTGTGCGTACGCGCCTTGGCCTTGGCCCCCAGCCCGACCCGCTCGACCACCTTGTCCGGGTCGTCGGCGTCGGGATAGAAGCCGGAGAAGTGGCGGACCACCTCGCCGACTGTGAGCTCGTCGAACTCGCCGGTGCCCTGGAGCACGATGCCGACGCGGGAGCGCCAGCCGGCGTCGGGGTGGGCGGGGTCGGCGCCGAGGACGCGTACCTCGCCGGCGTCGCGCTGCCGGTAGCCCTCCAGGATCTCGACCGTGGTGGTCTTGCCGGCGCCGTTGGGACCGAGCAGAGCGAACACCTCGCCCCGGCGGACGTCCAGGTCCACCGACGCGACCGCGACGTTGTCGCCGTACGCCTTGCGCAGCCCTCGCACGGAAATCGCGAGCTCGTTCTCCATGACGTCAAGTGTGCGTCGTGCGGTCGCCCGTTCCACTGCCGGGTCAGCTATATACGCGGGGTATACACTCAGTGTAGTCTCTGGTCATGACGGTTCCCCTGACCCTGCTCGGGCTGCTCGAACGCGAACCGAGCCACGGCTACGACCTCAAGCGCGACTACGACACCTTCTTCGGGCGCGGCAAGCCGCTGCCGTACGGGCAGGTCTACTCGACGCTGAGCCGGCTGGCCCGCGACGGCAAGGTGGTGGTCGGTGACGTCGCTCCCGGCGCCGGGCCGGACCGCAAGCGCTACGTCATCACCGACCGGGGCGCCACCGAGGTCGAGCACTGGCTGACCGAGCCGGTCGAGCCGGAACCGCACCTCCAGACCCTGTTGTTCACCAAGGTCGTGCTCGCGCTGATGCTCGACCGCCCGGCCGAGGAGTACCTGGACACCCAGCGCGCCGCCCACCTGCGCCGGATGCGCGAACTCACCGAGATCAAACGCAGCGGCGAACTCGTCGACGTGATGCTCGCCGACCACGGCCTCTACCACCTGGAGGCGGACCTGCGGTGGATCGAGACGACGGGCGCCCGGCTGGACGCCCTGAGAAAGGCGGTTCGGCCATGAGCCCGATGATCGAGGCCCGGGACGTCACGTACGCGTTCGGCGAGACACCCGCCCTGCGCGGCGCGAGCCTCGCCGTGTCGGCCGGTGAGGTCGTCGCCGTGATGGGACCGAGCGGCTCCGGCAAGTCGACGCTGCTGCACTGCCTGGCCGGCATCCTGCGCCCCGACTCCGGCGAGGTCCGGTTCGACGGCACCCGGATCGACACCCTCGGCGAGGCCGACCGCAGCACGCTGCGCCGCGACAGCTTCGGCTTCGTCTTCCAGTTCGGGCAGCTCGTGCCGGAACTCACCGCGGCGGAGAACGTGGCGTTGCCACTGCTGCTGCGCGGCGTCCGCCGCACTCCGGCGCTGCGCGCCGCCCGGGGCTGGTTCGAGCGGCTCGGCCTGGCCGGCCTGGAGCACCGCCGGTCCGGCGAACTGTCCGGCGGGCAGGCCCAGCGGGTCGCGCTGGCCCGCGGTCTGGTCGCCGAGCCCCGTCTGCTGTTCGCCGACGAGCCCACCGGCGCGCTCGACTCGCTCACCGGCGAGGAGGTGATGACGCTGCTCGTGGACGCCGCCCGCGAGCGTGGCACCACTGTCGTCCTGGTGACGCACGAGGCGCGCATCGCCGCGTACGCCGACCGCGAGGTCATGGTGCGCGACGGCCGGGTCAACGCCCCCGCCGGGGTCGTCTCGTGATCGGGCTCGCGCTCCGGCTCGCCGTCGCCGGTGGGCGGGAGGCGCTGGTCCGGCTGGTCGCCATCGCCGCCGCCGTCGCTGTGGGCACCGGGCTGCTGCTCACCACGCTCGCCGGTGTGCACGCCGCCGACGCCCAGCTCACCCGGTACGCGTCGATGTACCCGCAGGAGACGGCCGACGGGGCCGCCGACCCGCTGCTGTGGTCCACCCGGACCGACTACTTCCGGGGCGACCAGATCATCCGCGTCGACGTCGCCGCGACCGGCCCGGACGCGCCCACGCCGGTCGGTGTTCCCCGAGCCCCGGGGCCTGGGGAGTTCTACGCCTCCCCGGCGCTGCGGAAGCTGCTGGCGACCGTCCCCGCCGACCAGCTCGCCGACCGCTATCCGGGCCGGGACCTCGGCGCCGTCGGGCCGGCGGCGCTCACCTCGCCGGACACCCTGCTCGTCCTGGTCGGCGGCACGCCGGAGCAGGTGGGCGGGCTCGACCAGGTCCGGAAGGTCACCCGGCTCGACGGCAACAGCGCTCCGCTGCCCGGGGCCACGGTCGACCTCATCCTCGGCGTGGTGGCGGGCGGCCTGCTGTTCCCCGTACTCGTCTTCATCGGCACGGCGACCCGGCTCGGCGCCGCCCGCCGGGAGCAGCGGTTCGCCGCCATGCGGCTGGTCGGTGCCACGCCCCGGCAGATCTCGGCCATCGCGGCCGTCGAGGCCGCGCTCGCGGCGGCGGCCGGGGCGGCGGTCGGCTTCGCGGTGTTCTTCGCGCTCCGCGGGCAGCTCGCCGGCATCCCGTTCACCGGCATGCCGTTCTTCCCGGAGGACATGGCCGTCGGGGCGCCGGAGGCCCTCGTGGTGGCGGTGGGCGTGCCGGCGGGCGCGGCGGCCGCGGCCTGGATCGCGCTGCGCCGGGTCCGGATCTCCCCGCTCGGCGTCACCCGCCGGGTCACGCCCCGGCCGCCCCGTGCGTACCGGCTGATCCCGCTCGCGCTCGGCCTGGCCGGGCTGGGCTTCGCCCTGGTGTACCGGCCGCCCACCTCGGACGGTCAGACCGCGCTGTTCCTGCCCGCGCTGTTGCTGGTCATGGTCGGGCTGATCGCGGGCGGGCCGTGGCTGACCATGGTCGGCGCCCGGGCGATGGCCGCTCGCGCCGGCCGGCCCGCCGCGCTCATCGCCGCGCGCCGGCTCGCCGACAATCCGGCCGCCGGGTTCCGCGCGGTGGGCGGGGTGATGCTCGCGCTGTTCGTCACGACGGTGGCGGTCGGGGTGATGGGGACGATCACGTACGAGCGCGGTCCCGCACCCCGGGGTTCCCTGGAGGCCGGCCGGCTGTCGATGGTGCTGACGGACGACCCGCCGGTACCCGGCACGCTGCCGGCCGACCTGGCGGCGATTCCCGGCGTCCGCAACCCGGTGCTCGTGCGGGAGAACCCGGTACGCGAGAACGGCCGCGACTTCGGCGTGATCGCCTGCGCGGACATCCCGCCCGCCTACGGACGGTGCGCTCCGGGGGCGAGCGTCGCCGAGGTGCCGCCGGACCTGATCCCCTGGCGGGGGGCCGCCTCGGCCGACCGGATCTGGCCGTCGTCCCCGGTGGACCCGGCGGCCCTCGCGGGGCTCCCGGCGGGCTCGGTGGCGGTCGAGGCGGCGGACCCGGTCGCTGTGGAGCGGGCCCGGACGGTCCTCGAAGCGGCGTTCCCCGCCTTCTTCGTGGCGCCGAACGTGCCAGGCGACTTCGAGGCCGACTTCGCCGACACCATGCGGGGCTGGCAGCGGCTGGCCGACATCGTCGTGGTGGCCGGTCTCGTGCTCGCCGGATGCAGCCTGGCCGTCGCAGTGGCGGCCGGCCTCAGTGAACGGAAGCGGCCGTTCAGCCTGCTCCGGCTCAGCGGCGCCCCGGTACGGCTGCTGCGCCGGGTGGTAGCAGTGGAGAGCGTGGTGCCGCTGCTGACCGTCGCCGTGGTCGCGGTCGGGATGGGACTGGTCGCCGCACAGTTGTTCCTGCGCGCGCAGATGCAGTACGACCTGCGCCTGCCGGGGATAGGGTTCGCCGCGGTGACGGCCCTCGGCGTCCTGGGCTGCCTCGCGGTCGTCGCCGCCACCCTGCCGCTGCTGGAACGGATCACCGGCCCGGAGACCGCCCGCAGCGAATGACCCGTACGGTGGGCCGACCGCCCGCCGGCCCACCGGTGCGGGCATCGGGTTGTGTGGTTTTCCACACTCCCTTTTACTGAACGGTAACTTAAACTCCGGCCATGGACGACGCGATGCCGGGACGGCTGCCCGAGCGGGACCGCCCGTGGGTGATGCGCACGTACGCCGGGCACTCCTCCGCCGCGGCCACCAACGCGCTCTTCCGCCGCAACCTGGCGAAGGGGCAGACCGGCCTGTCGGTCGCCTTCGACCTGCCCACCCAGACCGGGTACGACCCGGACCACGAGCTGGCCGCCGGCGAGGTGGGCCGGGTCGGCGTGCCGGTGGCGCACCTGGGTGACATGCGGGCGCTGTTCGAGGGCATCCCGCTGGCCGAGATGAACACCTCGATGACCATCAACGCCCCGGCGATGTGGCTGCTCGGCCTCTACGGCACCGTCGCCGCCGAGCAGGGCGCGGAGCTGAGCCGCTGCGCCGGCACCACGCAGAACGACATCATCAAGGAGTACCTGTCCCGGGGGACGTACATCTTCCCGCCGGCGGCCTCGCTGCGGCTGACCGCCGACGTGATCGCGTACACGCTGCGCGAGATGCCCCGGTGGAACCCGGTGAACATCTGCTCGTACCACCTCCAGGAGGCCGGCGCGACGCCGGTGCAGGAGGTCGGCTTCGCGCTGGCCACCGCCGTCGCCGTGCTGGACACCGTGCGCGACTCCGGTCAGGTGCCGCCCGAGCGGATGGGCGACGTCGTCCAGCGGATCTCGTTCTTCGTCAACGCCGGGGTGCGCTTCGTCGAGGAGATCGCCAAGATGCGCGCGTTCGGCGCGCTCTGGGACGAGATCACCCGCGACCGCTACGGCGTGGAGAACCCGAAGCAGCGCCGGTTCCGCTACGGCGTCCAGGTCAACTCGCTGGGCCTGACCGAGGCGCAGCCGGAGAACAACATCCAGCGGATCGTGCTGGAGATGCTCGGCGTCACGCTGTCCCGCGACGCCCGTGCCCGCGCGGTGCAGCTGCCCGCCTGGAACGAGGCGCTGGGCCTGCCCCGCCCGTGGGACCAGCAGTGGTCGCTGCGCATGCAGCAGGTGCTGGCGTACGAGTCGGACCTGCTGGAGTATCCGGACCTGTTCGCCGGCTCGCACGTGATGACCGCGCTGGTCGACGAGATCGTCTCCGGTGCCCGGGTCGAGCTGGAGAAGGTGCTGGAGATGGGCGGCGTGGTCACGGCCGTCGAGTCCGGCTACCTCAAGAGCGCGCTGGTGGCCTCGCTCGCCGACCGGCGCCGCCGGATGGAGTCCGGCTCGGACGTGGTGGTCGGCGTCAACCGGTTCACCGAGACCGAGCCGTCGCCGCTCACAGCGGCCGGCGCGGAGGCGATCGAGCAGGTGGACCCGGCCGTCGAGGAGGCGGCCACCGACGGCGTACGCCGGTGGCGGGCCGACCGGGACGCGGCGGCGGTCGAGGCGGCGCTGGACCGGCTGCGCGCCGATGCCGCCACCACGGCGAACCTGATGCCGGCGACGCTCGGATGTGTCAGGGCCGGTGTCACCACCGGCGAGTGGGCGGGCGCGCTGCGCCGGGTGTACGGCGAGTACCGCGCGCCGACCGGCCTGGCCGGGGCGGTCGGCACAGCCGGTGACGCGACCCTCGCCGGGGTGCGGGAGCGGGTCGTCGCGACCGCCCGGGAGCTGGGCAGCGGGCGGCTGCGGCTGCTGGTCGGCAAGCCGGGGCTGGACGGGCACTCCAACGGCGCGGAGCAGATCGCGGTACGCGCCCGCGACGCCGGCTTCGAGGTGGTCTACCAGGGCATCCGCCTGACCGCCGGGCAGATCGTGGCGGCCGCGGTGGAGGAGGACGTCGACCTGGTCGGCCTCTCCGTGCTCTCCGGCTCGCACCTGGCCGCCGTGCCGGCGGTGCTGGACGGGCTGCGCGCGGCCGGGCGGGGCGACCTGCCGGTGGTGGTGGGCGGGATCATCCCGGCCGCCGACGCCGAGGCGCTGCGGGCCGCCGGGGTGGCCCGGGTGTTCACGCCGAAGGACTTCGCGCTCACCGGCATCATCGACGAGCTGGTCACAGTGATCCGCGAGGCGAACACCCTGTCGTGAAAGGAAGGGCCCCTTATTAACGCCTCCGGTAGGCAAGGGGCCCCTTCTTAACAACCGCGCGCGAAAGCGGCGCCCGCAAGCAGGCGCCGCGTCCGCGCGGGTGGGTCAGCGGCTCTCGTAGGTCATGCAGTCGGCCATGTCCATGTCGGGGCCGACGGTGATGGCCGGGGCGTGACACTCCAGGTCGGCGTTGTGCCGGCAGTCGGCGCGCGAGCACGCGCCCACCTGCGCGACCAACTGGTCGAGGCCGCCGCGCACCGGCATCTCCACGAACGTGTGGCAGTGCGCGTGGTCGCTGCTGCCGATCGTGATGGCGAACGCGTGGCAGTCGTTCGTGTGGTTGTAGGCGCAGGACCGGACGGCGCACTCCTGGACCCGGGGCATCTCCAACGACGCGGTCATCTCCCGTACCTCCTTGGGTTTCTTGACCCGATTTTAGGGGTTTCGGGAGTCGGTGCGGGTCAGACGCGGAAGCCGGCCGCGCGGGCCGCGGCGCGCTCGCGGCGCCGCTCCCGGCGGCGGCGGAACAGCCACGGTACGAAGAACACCAGGGCGACCAGGAACACCAGCACCAGCACCGGCAGCAGCAGCGCCACCACCGACATGACCACGCTCGTCGCGTCCTCGGCGGTGCTGGCCACCGGCGCGCCCACCCCGGCCGTGGTCGCGTTGATGACCGGCCGCGCGGCGGCCTTGAGCAGGTGTACGCCGAGCGCGATCAGCACGCCGACCACCACCGGCACCCACTGATGGGTGGAGAAGAACGTGTCCGGGTCGCTCACGGTGACCGTCTCCGAGCCGGCGCCCGCGCCGAACGCGAGCCCGCCCGCGGTCGGCCGGACCACCGTCTGCACCACGTCGTTGACGTGGTCGACCACTGGCACCTTGTCGGCCACCACCTCGACCGCGAGCAGCACGGCGAGGATCAGCACCACCCAGCCGTTGCCGAGCCACTGCCAGCCGCTCGGCAGCTCGACCAGATCGGTGTAGCGGGACAGCAGCCCCATCAGCAGCAGCGGGATGTAGGCGTTCAGGCCCGCCGAGGCGGCCAGGCCGGAACCGGTGAGGACTTCGAGCACGATCTCAATATGGCACCGGTACGCCAGTGGCGCTCGTCGGCGTCCGCCGGGGCCTCGGCTACCCTCGGCGGGTGCGGTTGGTGATTGCGAAGTGCTCGGTGGACTATGTCGGACGGCTCTCGGCCCACCTGCCCCCGGCTACCCGGTTGCTCATGGTGAAGGCGGACGGGTCGGTGTCGATCCATGCGGACGACCGGGCCTACAAGCCGTTGAACTGGATGAGCCCGCCCTGCCGGCTGGAGGAGGCGCCCGGCGTCTGGCGGGTGGTGAACAAGGCCGGCGAGGAGCTGCGCATCACCCTGGAGGAGATCTTCCAGGACACCTCGTACGAGCTGGGCGTGGACCCGGGCCTGCGCAAGGACGGCGTCGAGGCGCACCTCCAGGAGCTGCTCGCCGCGAACCCGGCGACGCTGGGGGAGGGGTACACGCTGGTCCGGCGCGAGTACATGACCGCGATCGGGCCGGTCGACCTGCTCTGCCGGGACGCGGTCGGCGGCGCGGTGGCGGTGGAGGTGAAGCGGCGCGGCGAGATCGACGGCGTGGAGCAGCTCACCCGCTACCTGGAGCTGATGAACCGCGATCCGCTGCTCGCGCCGGTGGCCGGCGTGTTCGCCGCGCAGGAGATCAAGCCGCAGGCGCGGGTGCTCGCCACCGACCGGGGGATCCGGTGCGTGGTGGTCGACTACGACAAGCTGCGCGGCATCGAGCGCGACGAGCTGACGCTGTTCTGAGGCGCCGCCTCAGCGGCCCCGGCCGTACATCAGCTTGGCGATCTTGACCAGGCGGGCGACGTCGGCCGGGGTGCGCTCGAACGTCATCGCCGGCAGCAGCGACCGGGCCCGGCGGCGGGTGACCGACTTGGGCCGGCCGAACTCGCGCAGCCCCTCCTCGCCGTGGATGCGGCCGAAGCCGGACTCGCCGGTGCCGCCGAACGGCAGCGTCGACATCCCGGCGAACGTCAGTGCCGAGTTGACCGAGGCCATCCCGGAACGCAGCCGCCGCGCCACCGCCACCGCCCGCGCCCGGCCGAAGACCGAACCCCCGAGCCCGTACGGCAGCGCGTTGGCCCGCTCGACCGCCTCGTCCACGTCGCGGACGCGGTTGACCACGAGCGTCGGGCCGAACGTCTCCTCCTGCACGGCGGCCGAGTCCTCCGGCACGTCGACGAGCACCGTCGGGTGCACGTACGGCGGCTGGACCGCCTCCGGGCCGCCGAGCACGGCCCGGCCGCCCCGGCTGAGCGCGTCGTCGATGTGCCGGCGGATGATGTCGATCTGCGACGGCATGGTGATCGGGCCGAGGTCGGACCCGTCGGCGCCCACAGTGAGCCGCCCGGCCTTCGCCACCACCTTCTCCACGAAGGTGTCGAAGACCTGGTCGACCGCGTAGACCCGCTCGATGCCGATGCACGTCTGGCCGGCGTTGGTGAGCCCGCCCCACACGCACGCCTCCGCCGCGGCGTCCAGGTCGGCGTCCGTGTCCACGATCATCGCGTCCTTGCCGCCGGCCTCCAGCAGCACCGGCGTGAGCGACTCGGCGCAGGCGGCCATCACCCGCTTCGCGGTGGCGGTCGAGCCGGTGAACGCGACCTTGCCGACCCCGGAGCGGCACAGCGCGGCACCGACCGCGCCGAAGCCGTGCACCGCCTGGAACACCGGCTGCTCCGGCACCACCTCGACGAACCGGTCGACCAGCCACTGACCGACCGCCGGGGTGTACTCGCTCGGCTTGAACACCACGGCGTTGCCGGCCGCGAGCGCGTACGCGGCGGAGCCGATCGGCGTGAAGACCGGGTAGTTCCACGGGCCGATGACGCCGACCACGCCGTACGGCTGGTATTCGAGGTGACCGGTGAACTCGGCGAGGATCAGGCGGGAGCGGACCCGGCGCGGCCCGAGCACCCGCTGAGCGTTGCGGGCCGCCCAGTCGATGTGCTCCAGCGCGGTGAGGATCTCCACCACGGCGTCACCGACCGGCTTGCCGCCCTCGGTGTGCATCAGGTCGGCCAGCTCGTCGATCCGCCGGGCGAGCACGCCGCGCCAGCGCTGGAGGCGGTCCCGCCGGCCGGCGAAGCCGAGCCCGGCCCACCAGTCGCCGGCCGCCCGGGCGCGGTCGACAGCGGCACGCACGTCCGCCTCGTCGGCCAGCGGGAATCTGCCTGCCTCGGCGCCGGTGGCCGGGCTGGTCGAGACCAATAGACCCTCGGAGATGAGCGGGGCGCCCGGCACGTGTACAGCGGTCATGGCCGAAGTCTAGACCCGAGGATTACTCGCCGGTAGGTGTCGAACGCGCCGTACGCTGCGCCGACGATCAGCCGTCGCATCGACGGAAGTGCCGTCCGAAACGGCGAACGGGAGATGACCGGCCGGGGTCGCGGGGGTGACCGCGCGGTGGTGCAAGCCACTACGGTGAGGTGGCAGGCTGACGCCGCGGGGCGATGTGGGGTGGAGGTCGACTGTCCATGGAGGAGCATCCTGAGCTGATGCCGTTGCTGACGGTGTCGGGCGGGGCGATGCGGGGGCTCACGTTCCGGGTCGGCCAGGACGCGCAGGTGATCGGCCGTGCGCCGACCGCCGACATCGTGCTCGCCGACCCGCACCTGAGCCGGCGGCACGCCACCGTCCGGGCCACCCCGGAGGGGGTGATGCTCACCGACCTCGGCTCGACCAACGGCACCTGGCTCAACGACACCCGGGTCACCGGCAGCGTGGCGATCGCCGACGGCGACGTGGTCCGGCTGGGCCGCACCGACCTGCGCCTCTACGACCCGGGCGTGGCCCGGACCGACCCGGTCGGGATGAGCTTCGGCGCGCTGCGCCGCGACCAGCGTCCCACCCTGCCGCTGCCCGTCCCCGGGCCGCGCCAGCCGATCGAGGCGCGCGAGGCGCAGCCGGCCGACGTCAGCTAGACCTCCGGGCATCCGCCGGGCCCTCGGGGCCGCTGATGGGTTGGGCTCCCAGGCCCGGTCGATCATGAAGTTGGCGGTGTTCTGCGTCCGATATGTCGCCGTCAACCTCATGATCGACGCGGTGAGGGGGCGGGGTGGTCCGGCGCCCACCTCTCGGCGGGCCGGTGTGTCGGTGGGGCACATGGACCGGGGGCCGGTGCCCGTGCCAGCATGCGCGGATGCGCAGCGCACGGCTCACCGTCCAGGCCAACGGCATCACCCAGGCGGTCCGCGTGGCCGGTCCACCGGACGGCGTACCGGTGCTGCTGGTGCACGGCAACGTCTCCTCCTCCGCCTTCTGGGAACCGCTGCTCGCCCGGCTGCCGGAGACGCTGCGGGTGGTCGCCCCCGACCTGCGCGGCTACGGCGAGACCGACACCGCGCCGGTCGACGCCACCCGAGGGCTCGACGACTTCGCCGACGACGTGGCCGCGCTGCTGGACGCCCCGGGGCTGTTCGCGCCCGGCGCCCGGCCGGTGGTGGCCGGGCACTCGCTGGGCGGCGGCGTGGCGATGCGGCTGCTCGTCGGCCACCCCGAGCGGGTGGCCGCGCTGCTGCTGGAGGCGCCGGTGTCCCCGTACGGCTTCGGCGGCACCCGGGACCTCGACGGCACCCCCACCACGCCCGACTTCGCCGGCACCGGCGCCGGCGGCGCGAACCCCGACTTCGTGGCCCGGCTCGCCGCCGGTGACCGGAGCGCGGACGGCCCGACCAGCCCGCGGGCGGTGCTGCGCGCCGCGTACGTGGCCGACCCGGCGTCACTCGGCGACGACGAGGACCTGCTGCTGGAGAGCATGCTGACCACCGCCACCGGCGACGACAACTACCCGGGCACGGCCGTCGCCTCGGCGCACTGGCCGGGGACCGCCGCCGGGCCGCGCGGCGTCCTCAACGCGCTGGCCCCGGCCCACTTCCGGCTCGCCGACGAACTGGTCGCCGTGCCGGTCAAGCCGCCGGTGACCTGGGTACGCGGGGACGCCGACGTGATCGTCTCGGACACCTCGCTGTTCGACCTGGCGTACCTCGGCCGGCTCGGTGTGGTGCCCGGCTGGCCGGGTGAGGCGGAGTGCCCGCCGCAGCCGATGGTGGGGCAGACCCGCGCGGTGCTGGACCGGTACGCGGCGGCCGGCGGGACGTACCGCGAGGTGGTGCTGCCCGGCTGCGGGCACAGCCCGCACCTGGAGCGGCCGGCGGAGTTCGTCGCCGAACTGCTGGCGCTGGCCGGGGAGAACGCCACCGGGTGAGGCGCGGTGCGTGAAATATCCCACGGCGTCTCGACAACACAGCGTCACGTGGCAGACTCCGGCGCATAACCTTAGCGGCCGTTCATGTCGCGGACGGCGGAGTCGAGCCAGGGGAGGCCGGTCGTGGCGCGGGAGTTCACCAGGGTGGGCGTGGTGGGTCTGGGCACCATGGGTGCCGGCATCGTGGAGGTGTTCGCCCGCAACGGCGTCGACGTCACAGCCGTCGAGATCTCCGACGCGGCGCTGGAACGCGGCCGGGCCACGCTCACCGGCTCCACCGACCGGGCGGTCGCCAAGGGCAAGCTCGCCGAGGCCGAGCGGGACGCCCTGCTCGCGCGGGTCGACTTCCGGGTCGGGCTGGACGCTCTGCACGACGTGGACCTGGTGATCGAGGCGGTGCCCGAGCACCTGGACCTCAAGCAGCGGATCTTCGCCGAGCTGGACCGGGTCTGCAAGCCCGAGGCGATCCTGGCCACCAACACGTCCTCGCTGAGCGTCACCGAGATCTCCGTCGCCACCACCCGGCCCAACCAGGTCATCGGTATCCACTTCTTCAACCCGGCCCCGGTGATGAAGCTGGTCGAGGTGGTCCGCACGGTGGTCACCTCCGCCGACGTGGTCGCCGACGTGGAGGCGCTCTGCGAGCGGCTCGGCAAGGTCGACGTGACGATCAGCGACCGGGCCGGCTTCATCGCCAACGCGCTGCTGTTCGGCTACCTGAACCACGCGGTCGGCATGTTCGAGGCCCGCTACGCCACCCGCGAGGACATCGACGCCGCCATGAAGCTCGGCTGCGGCCTGCCGATGGGCCCGCTGGCGCTGATGGACCTGATCGGCCTGGACACCGCGTACGAGATCCTCGACACCATGTACCGGCGCGGCGGCCGGGACCGGCGGCACGCCCCCGCCCCGCTGCTCAAGCAGATGGTCACCGCCGGGCTGCTGGGCCGCAAGTCCGGCCGCGGCTTCTACACCTACGAGCGGCCGGGCTCGCCGAAGGTCGTACCCGACGAGTACACGCCGCTCGCCGCGGACGCCGCGCTCGCCGACGGCGCCTGCGCCATCGCGAAGGTCGGCGTGGTCGGCTCCGGCACCATGGCCACCGGCATCATCGAGGTGTTCGCCAAGGCCGGGTACGAGGTCATCTCGGTGACCCGGGGCGCGGAGAAGTCCGCGAAGGTCTGCGAGGCGGTCAAGACCTCGCTGAACAAGGGCGTGGTGCGGGGCAAGCTCAGCGAGACCGACCGGGACGACGCGCTGGGCCGGATCACCTGGTCCGCGACGCTGGAGCACCTGGCCGACGTCGACCTGGTGGTGGAGGCCGTGATCGAGGAGCTGAGCGTCAAGAAGGCGCTGTTCGCCAGCCTCGACGAGATCTGCAAGCCGGGCGTCGTGCTCGCCACCACCACCTCGTCGCTGCCGGTGATCGACGTGGCGATGGCGACCCAGCGCCCGGCCGACGTGGTCGGCCTGCACTTCTTCAACCCGGCGCCGATCATGCCGCTGGTGGAGATCGTGCAGACCATCCGCACCTCCGCCGAGACGTCGGCCACCGCCCGCGCGGTCTGCGCGAAGCTCGGCAAGACCGGCGTGGTCTGCGGCGACCGGTCCGGCTTCATCGTCAACGCGCTGCTGTTCCCGTACCTGAACGACGCGGTGAAGATGCTGGAGGCCAGCTACTCGACCGCCGACGACATCGACTACGCGATGAAGCTGGGCTGCGGCTACCCGATGGGTCCGTTCGAGCTGCTCGACGTGGTCGGCCTGGACGTCTCGCTGGCCATCCAGCGGGAGCTGTACCTGGAGCTGCGCGAGCCCGGCTTCGCCCCGGCCCCGCTGCTGGAGCACCTGGTCACGGCCGGCTACCTGGGCCGCAAGTCCGGCCGGGGCTTCCGCGACCACACCCGGCGCTGATCCGGTCAACGCCCGGCGGCGGTGACGGCGTCTTCCTGGTGTGACATTCGAGGAGTACGTCGGCAGCCGCGGCCCGGCGCTGTTGCGCCTGGCCCGGCTGCTCACCGGCGACACACACCGGGCCGAGGACCTGACGCAGGACGTGCTGGCCCGCGCGTACGTGCACTGGCGGAGGATCGCCCGGGCCGACCGGCCCGACGTGTACGTGCGCCGGATGCTCGTCAACGCGAACACGTCCTGGTGGCGGCGGCGGTCCAACCGCGAGCTGGCGGTGGACACGTTCGCCGACCGGCCCCAGCGCGGCGACCTCGGTGGCGAGGCGGCGGACCGGGACGAGATGTGGGGGCTGATCCGCGCCCTCCCGGACCGCCAGCGCGCCGTGCTGGTGCTGCGCTACTACGAGGATCTCGACGACGCCACGATCGCCCAGATCCTCGACTGCTCCCCGGTCACCGTCCGCACCCACGCGATGCGGGCGCTCGCCCACCTCCGGGAGCGCTGCGGCGTCCCGATGACCAAGGGGAGCCGGCCGTGACCGACCTCGACCAGCGGATCGCCTCGGTGCTGCGGGAGCAGGCCGAAGGAGACGTGGACATCGACCGGCTGACCGCCGGGGCCGTGACGGGTGGCCGTCGTCGGCTACGCCGTCGCCGGGCCGTGCTCGGTGGCGGTCTCGCCCTGGTCGCGCTGCTCGGCGGCCTCGCCGTCGTCCCGGCCCTGCCGGGCCTGGACCGGCCGTTCACCGGCCCGGCTGCCCCGGCCATCCCGGCCGAGGCGGCGCCACCGCTGATGCCGGCCGCGCCGGGAGCGGCGGCCGCGCCGGAGGTCGTCGGCACCGATGCCGGAGTGCTGCACTTCGGCGTCGACACCACCAAGGTCCGCTACCTGCGCTGGGAGGTGGCGCAGGGCCTGGAGAGCGCCCAGCTGGACGTCGGCGGCGGGCGAAAGGTCACCGTCGAGCTGGCGCGCTCGTCGCGGACGCTACGGGAGTCCGGCGCCGAGGGGGTGCCCTTCAAGATCAGTATGTTCGCCGAGGAAGCGGCGTTCGACGGCCGGACCAGCAGCACGACCGTCGACGGGCTGCCGATCCAGGTCCGGCAGTGGAAGCCGGCCCCCGGCCTGTACGCGCGGGCCAGCGTGTGGGCGCCGCAGGACACGGCGCTGACCGTCGCGGTGGAGGCGTTGCGGCTGACCGAGGCGCGCCGCTGCGGTGCGCCCGTCCGCCTCACGACCGTGCCGGACGGCGCCCGGGTTGCCGGCTGCCGGGTCGACGTGACCGGCTTCCCGCGGCTGGTGACCGCCCGGTTCGGCATCGTCGGCACCTCCACCCGGACGATGAGCGTCTCCTACCAGTACGCGGCCGAGATCTCGCCCCGCACGGTGGACGGCAACATGACGATCGCCGGGCGGCCCGCCCACCTCTACCCGGAACAGGGCCGGGTCGAGCTGCTGGGCGTGCCGAAGTCGCGCCTGCTCGCCGATTACGGCTGGCCGGAGCAGGGGTTCGACAAACTCGACGCGGCGCTCGTGCTGGGTGGCGTGCAGGTGGCGCCGGACCCGACCCGTCCGGAGACCTGGGACTGAGCGGCCGCCCGTCGGCCGGACCGCCCGACCCGGGCCGGTCCGGCCGGCGGACCGTACGCTTGGTGACCGTGAGCCCTCGTCGCAACCGCCCTCGCCGGGAGGAGAACCCCGGCCTGGACGCCGAACGTGCCCGCCACGGCGTGCCGACCGTGCAGCAGTGGCGCGACGGCGACTGGCAGGTACGCGCGATCAGCGGCGGGGCATCAGTCAAGACGTACCGCTGTCCCGGCTGTGACCAGGAGATCCGTCCCGGCGTGGCACATCTGGTGGCCTGGCCGGCCGACGACCGGGGTGACCTGACCGACCGCCGGCACTGGCACTCCGGCTGCTGGCGGGCCCGGGACCGGCGCGGGCCGAACCTCCAGCGCGGCCGGGGCGCCCCGCGCTACGGCTGAGCGATCTGGATCACCCGGTTCCCGTCCCGCTGGGCGGCGGGGCCGCCGACGCGGGAGACTGGCAGGCGTGAGCACTCCGATTCGCGCGTCGTCGATCCTGCCCGGTCGCCGGGAGGACATCGAGCTGCACACCGCCGACGGGCTGACGCTCGTCGGCGAGCTGGCCCGGCCGCTGGACCGCGAACCGGCCGCCACGCTCGTCTGCCTGCACCCGCTGCCCACCCACGGCGGGATGATGGACAGCCACGTGTTCCGCAAGGCGGCCTGGCGGCTGCCCGCGCTGGCCGGCCTCGCAGTGCTCCGGTTCAACACCCGGGGGACCAGCAGCGTCCGCGGCACCAGCGAGGGAACGTTCGACGGCGCGGTCGGCGAGAAGTTCGACGTGGCCGCCGCGATCGAGTACGCCGAGTTCCACGAGCTGCCGAACATCTGGCTGGTCGGGTGGTCGTTCGGCACCGACCTGGCGCTGAAGTACGGCTGCGACCCGGCGGTGGCCGGCGCGATCCTGCTCTCCCCGCCGCTGCGCTACTCCGCGCCGGAGGACCTGGGGGTCTGGGCCGAGACGGGTAAGCCGCTCACCGCGCTGGTCCCCGAGTTCGACGACTACCTGCGCCCGGAGGAGGCCCGGGAGCGGTTCACCGCCGTGCCGCAGGCCGAGGTGGTGGGCGTGGACGGCGCCAAGCACCTCTGGGTCGGCGACGCGGAGAAGGTGCTGGACGAGATCGTCCGGCGGGTCGCCCCCGGCGTACCGCTGCCGCTGCCGACCACCTGGGACGGCCCGATGGAGACCGGCGACGTCAGCGCGTACGCCGACCGCACCGTCGCCGCGTTCGCGGACACCCCGGTTCCCGGCCCGGCCCAGCGGCGCGCCGAGTAACCGCTCAGCGGGCGTCCTGGCGGGGTAGCACCACCTCGCGCAGGATCAGCTGCAACGCGGCCACGGTGGGGATCGCGATGAGCGCGCCCACCACGCCCAGCAGCGCCACCCCGAGCAGCGCGGCGAGCAACGCCGCCACCTCGTTGACCGACACCGCCCGGCGCATGATCTTCGGGTAGATCAGGTAGTTCTCCACCTGCTGGTAGAGCACGAAGAACACCAGGCAGGCGATGCCCACCGGCAGGTCCGTGGCGAGCCCGACGAGCGTCACCACCACCGCGCCGAGTGTCGCGCCGATCTGCGGGATCAGGTCGGTCACCGCGACCACCACGGCGAGGGCGAACGGGTACGGCAGGCCGACCGCCAGCGCGAACACGAACGTCGTCACCCCGGCCAGCACTGCGATGGCGAGCGCGCCGACCATGTACGCGCCGACCCGGGTGAGGATCTCGTCGCCGATCAGCCGGACCCGCTGCCGGCGCGAGCGCGGCACCATCGCGTACCCGAGTTCGCGCAGCTTGTCGAAGTACGCCAGGAAGTAGATCGTCAGCACCAGCACCGTGAGCAGGCGGAAGATCGTCCCGAAGATCAGTTGTGCCCCGCCGAGCACGCCGCCGAGCGCCCGCCCGATCGTGTCCGCGTTCGCCGCCGCCTGGACCCGCTCCATCACGTCGTACCGGATCACCAGGTCGTTGACAGTGGGATTGCGGCGCAGCTCCTCGACGTAGCCGGGTAGCTGCTGGAGGAACTGGCCGGACTGGGTCACCACCGGCGGCACCAGCGCCAGCAGGCCGGCGACGATCAGCAGCACCACGGTGAGCGTCACCACCGCCACCGCCAGCCCGCGCGGCAGGCCCCACTTGCGCAGCCGGACCACCGCCGGGTGCAGGCCGACCGCGAGGAACAGCGCGATCACCACGAGCACCAGGATGCCGGCGGCGTTGCGGATGCCCAGGAACAACGCGTACGCCAGCAGCACGCCGAGCGCGCCGGTAAACCCGACCAGGAAGGCGCTGCGCCGCAGTGGCCGCCCCGGTACGCCGAAGCGCCCGCTCGGCTCGAACTCACCCGGCTCGACGTCGACGGGCCGCTCGCCGCTCATGCCGGTGCCGGTCCGCGTGTGCTCCGCGGTGCGCGTGGTCTCACTCGCGGTGCCCGTGGTGCCGCTTGCGGGCCTCGCGTCGCCGGTGGGGGAGCCGGAGGTGTTCACGTCCGCGGCCTCGTCGTCCCGGGCGGCGGAACCCTCCTGTGACACCCGTGCCTCCCCGCTGCCCGGCTCGCCCGCCGGTGCCGTCCCCGGCCGACGCGCGGCCCTCTGCCCGCAGGGTAGTCGCCGCCGTCCGCCCCGACCATCCCACCACCGCCACCCGCCGGGCCGTCCCGGCGGGCCGCCCCGCCGGGCCGTCCCGGCAGGCCGCCCTGGCGCGGGTCGCCCGCCAGTTCGGGGAGGTGGTGTGGTCCGGGTGGGTGGGATGCCGCCACTTCGCCGACGTGGCGCTGGGCCCGCCAGTTCGGGGTGGATCAGTCCTTGTCGACCGTCACCGTGCTGGGCTTGGCGCTGCGCTCGTCGGTGGTCGGCTTTGTCGGGCGCTTGCCGTTCTCACCGGTGCTGGTGATCTTCGTGGGGGTGGCGCCCCGGCCGCCCTCACCCGGCACGGCAGCCACTGTGGGCTCGCCGTCGACGCCTGCTCCGCCGGGGGAGTCCATCGTGGTCACCGGTTCGCCGACCGGCTTCGCCTTGCCCGCGTCGGCGGGCTCGCCGTCACCCTTGGCCGGCCCGGCGCCGTTGGGGACCGCGGTGGCGGTGCCCTTCGCGGCCACCGGCGCACCGCCGCCGGCCGGGGTGTCGCCGGGGCTCTCCGCGCCGCTGGTGACCGGCGTGCCCTCGCCCGCCGGCGTGCCGTCGCCGGTGGACCGGCCGGTGGAGGCGGCGGCGAGATCGTCCGGGTCGACCGGGGTGGCCGCGATCCCGGCCGAGTCGGCGTCGCGCCGCAGGTCGGTGAGGCGGCGTTGCAGGTCGTCGGACTCCTGCCGCGACTTCCACGTCTCGGTACGCAGGTCGGCCAGCTCCTGCTGAGCCTTGGCGATCTCCAGCATCACGCCGGCGAGCTGCTGCCGGCCGGCGGCCACCTCCTGCTGGGTGGCGGCCAGGTGCTGCTGCGTGGTGGCGAGGTGCTGCTGGGTCGTGGCCGCGTACTCCTCGAACTGGCGTCGCGAGGCCGCGACGTGCTCGTCGGCCTTGCGGCGCTGCGCGCCGGCGTCCGCCTCGGCGCGGCGCAGCAGCTCGGCGGCCTCCAGCTCGGCCTGCTGCCGCATGCTCAGCGCGTCGGCCTCGGCGGCCTGCCGGACGTCGGCGGCGGTGCGCTCGATCTCGTCGCGCCGCGTGGTGTACGCCTGCTCCAACTCCTCCTGCCGCTTGGCGTGCTGCTTGTCCAGCTCGTCGCGGCGCTTGGCGAACTCCTGCTCGGCGGCGGCCCGGCGCTGGGCCAGCTCCTTCTCCGCGCCGTCCCGCCGCTCCGTGACCTCCTTCTCCACCCCGGCCCGCCACGCGCCCAGCTCCTGCTGGGTCTGCGCGCGGGCCTGCTGCACGTACGCCTCGGTCTCGGTGCGCATGCGCTGCACGTACGCCTCGACCTCGGCGCGGTTGCGCTTGCCGGCGTCGGCGGCCTCGGTGGTGAGCCGGTTGGCCTCGCTGCGGGCCCGGCCGCGGGTGGCCTTGGCGGCCTCCTCCGCGTCGTCCACGATCTTCTTGGCCTCGGCCAGCGCCTTGGCGTGCGTGGCCCGGCCGGCCTCGGCGGCGGCGTCGGTGAGCCGCTTGGCCTCCTGCTGGCCCTTGGCGTGCACCTCCTTGGCCGCCTCGCGGAGCTGGCTCGCCTCCTGCTGGGCCTTGGCCAGCGCCTCCTTGGCCGCCTCGCGCAGCCGCGCGGCCTCCTGCTGTGCCCGGGAGTGGATCTCCTTGGCGGTGTCGCGGAGCTGGGTGGCCTCCTGCTGGGCCTTCGCCAGCGCGTCCTGGGCGGTCCGGCGCAGCTTCTCGGCCTCGTCCTGGGCCGCCGTCCGCAGCCTCGTCGACTCGTCCTGCGCGTCCTTGCGCAGCTTCGCCGACTCGTCCTTGGCGGCCTTCAGCGTGGCTTCGGCCTCGGCCTTGCGGGCGGCGGTGTGCCGCTCCTCCTCGGTCCGGCGGGCCGCCAGCGCGATCTCGAAGTCCTTGAGCGCCTGGGCGGCCTGCTCCCGGGCCTCCTCGACGATGTGCTCGGCGGCGGCGCGACGGGCCTCGATCTCCTCGTTCGCGGCGGCCAGGATCTCGTCGGCCTGCTCCTCGGCCATCGTGAGGATCTGCTCGACGCGCGGACCCAGGTGCCGGAACGACGCCCGGTCCACGACCGCCGCCTGCTTGCGCACCTGGGCCAGGTCGCGCTGGAGCACCTCGACCTGACCGGCCAGCTTGTGGATCTGGGTGTACGCCTGTTCCCGCTCGGTGGTCAACGCCGCGATCTCGTGCTCCGCGCGAGCGACGTAGCGGTCGACCTGTCGTTTCTCGTATCCCCGCAGGGCGGACTCGAAGCTGGGCTCCGTCGTCACGTCCCCGCCGAGCGCGAACAGTTCCTCGCCGTGCGACATGCCCCCATCCTCACACGCATCCGGCTCTGCTGGGGCGATACGGACGCCCCTTCTGGGAGCTACTTCACCCTCCTGGCGAAACGGGCCGCACAAGCATGACGGCGCGGGGCGACACCGGTCACCCGGTGTCACCCCGCGCCGTGGCTCATGCCCCCGACAGCGGGTGTGCCGATCAGCCGGCCGACTCGGCCGTCACCTTCTGCCCGGCGGCGTCCGCCTTCGGCGTCTCGGCCTTGCCGCCGGCCGGCACGCCCGGCACGATGCCGGCCAGGCCGGACAGCATCTGGCCGAGCTGCGAGGTGACCGCGTCCTTCTGGCGGGTCAGGTCCTCGACCTCGCGACGGGCCGCCTGCGTGGTCAGCTCGGCCTCGGTGCGGGCCTCGTTGAGCACCCGCTGCGCCTCGGCACGGGCCTCGTTGAGCGTCTTGTCGGCCAGCGCCTTGGCCTTGTCGACGGTCTCGTTGGCGGTGCGCTCGGACTCGACCCGCCGGGCCTCGGCCCGCTGCTCGATCTCCTTGGCGCGCTCCTGCGCGGCACGGGCCCGCTGCTCGGCCTCGTTCACCAGCTTCTGGGTCTGCGCGACCTGGGCGGCGTGCCGCTCCGACTCCTCGCGCTCGGCCTTCTCCCGCCGCTCGGCGAGCTGGAGCTCCAGGGCCTGGAGGTCCTTGTCGCGCTTGTCGCGTGCGTCGGTGAGCAGCTTGGTCGCCTCGGCGCGCTTCTCCTCGGCCTCCCGGGCGGCCTTGGCCCGCTGCTGGGTGATCTCCCGCTCGGCGGTGGCGCGCAGCGTGGCGACCTCGCGCTCGACAGTCGACTTCAGCTCGGCCACCTCGTGCGCGGTGACCGTACGCAGCTGCTTGGTCTCGCGGTCGGCGTCGGCGCGCAGCGTGTCGGCCTCACGGCGGGCCTGCACCCGGACCTCGGCGGCCTCGCGCTCGGCGGCGGTGCGGACGCTGCCGGCCTCGCGCTCGGCGGTCGCCTTCATGGCGGCGGCCTCGGCGCGGGCCTTGTCGGTGATCTCACGCGCCTCGAGGCGGGCGGCGGAGAGGATGCCCTCCGACTCGCGCTTGGCCTCGTTGCGGTGGTCGTTGGCCTGCTCCTCGGCCAGCCGCAGGATCTGCTCGACGCGAGTGCCCAGGCCGGAGAGCGTCGGCCGGCTGTTCTCCTCGAGCTGCTTGTTGGTCTCGGTGAGCTTCTGCTCCAGCGCGCTCTGGCGCTGCTCGGCCTGCCGCAGCCGGCGCTGCGCGTCGTTCATCCGCTGCTCGGCCTCGGCACGGGCCTGCTCGGACTGGCTCAGGGCGGCGCTGAGGCGGCCGATGAAGT
Source organism: Micromonospora sp. CNZ296 (assembly GCF_007827635.1). Taxonomy (NCBI): domain Bacteria; kingdom Bacillati; phylum Actinomycetota; class Actinomycetes; order Micromonosporales; family Micromonosporaceae; genus Micromonospora; species Micromonospora sp. CNZ296. Next base: position 204,532 of record NZ_VISW01000004.1, on the reverse strand, counting down.
CGTCGACCTGGTTGGTGTTGTAACCACGCAGGCCAACGGTGAAATCGGGCTGTGAGTTCGCGTTATCGAAGAACGCAAGAGGGGAGGACTGCTGCTGGGGCATTGGGACATACTCGCAGACCCCCCAGGGTGGTTCGCAAGAGTGGTCGGCAGCTTTCGCGTCCGGTTTACATGGTCAACTCCGTCGGCCGTGCGGACCGGACCAATCGGCGATCTTGGCAGCTCCCGCGCGGGTCGGTCGAGTGGGACGTCACCGGGGAAGGTGGCGCGAAAGGGCCGCGGGTCGGAACCCGCGGCCCTTTGTTGCGTACGTCAGTCGAATGGTGACCGGGTCGGCCGGAAAGGCAATCCGGGGCGACCGTACGGTCAGTGACCGCGGAACCGGTTGATGGCGCTTTCGTGGCGCGAACGCATCTCGATGTCGCGGACGCCGAGCCCGTCGGTGGGGGCGAGGCACCGCACGCCGACCTTGCCCTGGTGCGCGTTGCGGTGCACCTCGTACGCGGCCTGGCCGGTCTGCTCCAGCGCGTACGTCTTCGACACGGTCGGGTGCACCTTGCCGAGCGCGACCAGCCGGTTGGCCTGCCACGCCTCGTGGTAGTTGGCGAAGTGGCTGCCGACGATCCGCTTGAGGTGCATCCACAGGTAGCGGTTGTCGTACTGGTGGTTGAAGCCGCTGGTGGAGGCGCAGGTGACGATCGTGCCGCCCTTCTTGGCGACGTAGACGCTGGCACCGAACGTCTCCCGGCCCGGGTGCTCGAAGACGATGTCCGGGTCCTCGCCGCCGGTCAGCTCGCGGATGCGCTCGCCGAAGCGCCGCCACTCGTCCTGGTCCTGGGTCTGCTCGTCGGACCAGAACTTGAAGCCCTCGGCGGTCCGGTCGATGACCAGCTCGGCGCCCATCTTGCGGCACAGCTCGGCCTTCTCCGGGGAGGAGACCACGCAGACCGGGATCGCGCCGCCGTTGAGCGCCATCTGGGTGGCGTACCCGCCGAGGCCGCCGGAGGCGCCCCAGATCAGCACCACGTCGCCCTGCTTCATGTTCGCGCCGTGGTGCGAGACGAGCTGCCGGTACGCGGTGGAGTTGACCAGCCCCGGGCTGGCCGCCTCCTCCCAGCTCAGGTGGCGCGGCTTCGGCATCAGCTGGTTGGCCTTGACGATCGCCAGCTCGGCCAGGCCGCCGAAGTTGGTCTCGAAGCCCCAGATCCGCTGCTGCGGGTCGAGCATCGTGTCGTCGTGGCCGGCGGAGTCCTCCAGCTCGACCGACAGGCAGTGCGCCACCACCTCGTCGCCGGCCTTCCACTTGGTCACGCCCGGCCCGGTACGCAGCACCACGCCCGCGGCGTCCGAGCCGACCACGTGGTACGGCAGGTCGTGGCGGCGGGTCAGCTCGGAGAGCCGGCCGTAGCGCTGGAGGAACTTGAACGTGGGCAGCGGCTCGAAGATGCTCGTCCACACCGTGTTGTAGTTGATCGCGCTGGCCATCACCGCGACGAGCGCCTCACCCGGGCCCAGCTCGGGGGTGGGCACCTCCTGCACGTGCAGCGCCTTGCGCGGGTCCTTGTCGCGGGTGGCCATGCCCTCGAACATGCGGGTGTCCTCGGCACGCACCACCACGCCCCGGTAGCTCTCCGGCACGGGCAGTCCGGCGAGGCCGGCGAGCTCCCGCTCCGGCTGCGACGAACCCTCCGCCGCCATGATCGCTTCGAGGATGTCCTGCACGGTGACCTCCCGTTAGTCCGCACCCGCACGACGCGGGCAGGGGTGCTGCCATCGTCGGCGCCGGTGCGACGGGACCGCCATGTCGGCAATCGACACTTCCGGCACCGGTCGCCGCTGCTGTTCGGGCGGACGTTACTGAACGGTAGCTAAAGCGGGAAGCCCTCTGTGAAAAACTGCATCCACCGATGCGTGGAGGTGTCCGTGGGAACGTGCAAGCGCGCACTGCCGCGCGTTCCCACGTGTTAGGAAGGGCCCCTTCTTAACAGACGTCTGTTAAGACGGGGCCCTTCCTTACGCCTCAGGCGGGCTGGACCAGCTCGATCAGCACACCGCCGGCGTCCTTGGGGTGCACGAAGTTGACCCGGGAGTCCGACGTGCCGCGCCGGGGTGCGTCGTAGAGCAGCCGGACGCCGCGCTCGCGCAGCGCCGCGCAGGCCACGTCGATGTCCGCCACCGTGTACGCCACCTGCTGGATGCCGGGACCACGCTTGTCCAGGAACTTGCCGATCGTGGTGTCCGGCGAGAGCGGGGCGAGCAGCTGCACCATGCCGCCGGAGGCGTCCGGGCCGACCGCGAGCATCGCCTCGCGTACGCCCTGCTCGGCGTTGGTCTCGGTGTGCACGCAGCGCATCCCGAACGTGCGCTGGTAGAAGTCGATCGCGGCGTCCAGGTCGGCAACGGCGATCCCGACGTGGTCGATGCGGCGCAGGCCGATGTCTGTGACAAACTCGGCAGCGGGCTCGACGGGGGAGTTCTCAGCCATGACGCTAGTCTGACCGAACAATCGTTAAGGCGTACAGGTCGGCACCCCCTCGGAGGCAGGCAATGGCTTCGGTGATCGTCAGCGGCGCGCGGACCCCCATGGGGCGCCTGCTGGGCAACCTCAAGGACCTCCCCGCGACCAGGCTCGGTGGCATCGCGATCAAGGCGGCCCTGGAGCGCGCCGGCGTCGCGCCCGAGCAGGTCCAGTACGTGATCATGGGCCAGGTGCTCCAGGCCGGCGCCGGGCAGATCCCGGCCCGGCAGGCGGCCGTCGAGGCCGGCATCCCGATGTCCACCCCGGCGCTGACCATCAACAAGGTCTGCCTCTCCGGGCTGGACGCGATCGCGCTCGCCGACCAGCTCATCCGGGCCGGTGAGTTCGACGTCGTGGTGGCCGGCGGCATGGAGTCCATGACCAACGCCCCGCACCTGCTGCTCGGACAGCGCTCCGGCTACAAGTACGGCGACGTGACCGTCAAGGACCACATGGCCCTCGACGGCCTCACCGACGCCTGGGACTGCTGCTCGATGGGCGAGTCCACCGAGCGCCACGGCGCGAAGCACGGCATCACCCGCGAGGAGCAGGACGCGTTCTCCGCGGCCAGCCACCAGCGCGCCGCCGCCGCGCAGAAGAACGGCCACTTCGGCGACGAGATCACCCCGGTGGTCATCCCGCAGCGCAAGGGCGACCCGCTGGTGATCAGCGAGGACGAGGGCATCCGCCCGGACACCACCGCCGAGTCGCTCGGCAAGCTGCGTCCCGCCTTCGCCAAGGACGGCACCATCACCGCCGGCAGCTCCTCGCCGATCTCCGACGGCGCCGCCGCCGTGGTCGTGATGAGCAAGGCCAAGGCCAAGGAGCTGGGCCTGACCTGGCTGGCCGAGATCGGCGCCCACGGCAACGTGGCCGGTCCGGACAACTCCCTGCACTCGCAGCCCTCGAACGCGATCAACCACGCCCTGAAGAAGGGTGGCCTGAGCATCGAGGACCTCGACCTCATCGAGATCAACGAGGCGTTCGCGGCGGTGGGCATTCAGTCCACCCGTGACCTCGGCATCAGCCCCGACAAGGTCAACGTCAACGGCGGCGCGATCGCGCTCGGCCACCCGATCGGCATGTCCGGCGCCCGCCTCGTCCTCACGCTCGCGATGGAGCTGAAGCGGCGCGGCGGCGGCACCGGCGCGGCCGCGCTCTGCGGCGGTGGCGGGCAGGGCGACGCGCTGATCATCCACGTACCGAACGGCGCCGAGAGCTGATTGTCTTGAACGACGCGAGTAACGCCCCGGCGGCGGCCACCGGCCCGGTGCGCCGCAGCCGGGACGTACCCATGCTGGTGGAACGGGCCCGCGCGGGCGACCCCCGCGCGGTGGCCCGGCTGATCACCCTGGTCGAGTCCGGCGACGAGGTGTTGCCGCAGGTGGCGGCGGCGCTCGCGCCGTACGCCGGGCACGCCCAGGTGGTCGGCCTGACCGGCTCGCCCGGCGTGGGCAAGTCGACGACCACGAACGAGCTGGTCCGGGCGCTGCGGGCGCGCGGTCACCGGGTCGGCGTGCTGGCCATCGACCCGTCCAGCCCGTTCACCGGCGGCGCGATCCTCGGTGACCGGGTCCGGATGCAGGACCACGCGACCGACCCGGGCGTCTACATCCGCTCGATGTCCAGCCGGGGCCACCTGGGCGGTCTCTCCGCGGCGACGCCGCAGGCGGTGCGGGTGCTGGAGGGCGCCGGCTGCGACGTGGTGCTCGTCGAGACCGTCGGCGTCGGGCAGGCCGAGGTGGAGGTGGCCTCGCTGGCCGACACCACGCTCGTGCTGCTCGCGCCGGGCATGGGCGACGCGATCCAGGCGGTCAAGGCCGGCATCCTGGAGATCGCCGACGTCTTCGTGGTGAACAAGGCCGACCGGGACGGCGCGGACGCCACCGTCCGCGACATCCAGGGCATGATCGCGCTCGGCGAGCGCGGGCCGGGGGAGTGGCGGCCGCAGGTGGTGCGCTCGATCGCCGCCCGCGCCGAGGGCATCGACGACATCGCCGCCGCGATCGACAAGCACCGCGACTGGCTGGAGCGCCACGGCGAGCTGCGCCGCCGCCGGGAGGCGCGGGCCGCCGCCGAGATCGAGGCCATCGCGCTGGGCGTGCTGCGCGCCCGGATCGGCTCACTGCGCGACGGTACGCAGCTCCCGACGCTCGCGGCCAAGATGGCCGAGGGCGCCATCGATCCGTACGCCGCGGCGGAGGAACTGCTCTCCCAGCTCGGCTCCTGAGGCGCGGCCGGCCGGGTCGCCCCGGCCGGCCTCTCAGAGTTCCGCTTCGGTGAGCGGGTTGGCGGTTCCGGCGGCCCGGCTGACCGGGGCCGCCAGCATGCCGGCGATGGCGTCGGCGAGGAAGTCCCCGACGTCCAGCCAGCGCGGGTCCTGCCCGTCCTGTTCGGCGCGGGCCTCGACCTCGGCGGTGGCGGTCATGACGATGCGGGCGATCAGGGCTGCCCGGCCGGCCACCACCCCCGGATCGAGGTGCGCCAGGCGGGACGCCAGTGGGGCGCGGACCGGCAGGTCGACGAAGGCCGACTCGAACGCCTCGCGCATCAGCACCCGCAGCGTCGGGTCGTGCAGGGCCTGGGCGAGGAAACGTGCCCGCCAGCTCGGCCGGGGCAGGCCGGCGAGCACCGCCATGGACGGCTGTACGAGGCTGCGGACGTCGCCGAGCACCGAGTCGGGTTGCTCGGGCATGGCCCGGCGGGGTTCGGCCAGGGCGTCCATGTGCCGGGCGACCAGGGCCCGGAGCAGGCCCTCCCGGCCGCCGAAGTAGTACCGCACCGCGGAGTGGTTCGTGTTGCCCGCAACCTCGGCGATCCTGCGGTCGGAGACCTGCGCGATCCCCGTCTCGGCGAACAGGCGTTCGGCGGCGTCGAGCAGCGCGGTACGGGCCGCCTCCGACCGTGCCATGAACCCTCTCTTCCCCTGGACCGGCGCCCAGCTGTGGCGCAGGCCAAACCTAGTCGTTTCGTCTTCCGGGGGACGCGTCACCTACACTTCGTAAGTCACTTGACTTACGTTTGGCTGCCGACGCAGCCGTGAACCCACCCGGAGCATGCCTGTGCCGCCCTCCACCGACCCGGCGCCCGCCGAGCCGACCGCCGCCGACCGCAAGGAGCGGATCATCCGCTCGGTCGCCCTCTTCGTCATGCCGTTCCTCATGGTCACGATGATGTTCGCGACCTACGTGGGAACGATGCACTCGCCGCACCCCCGCCAGATGCCGGTGGCGGTGATCGGCAGCGGCGCCGAGGCCCAGGGCGTCGTCGACGCGTTGAACGCCGCAGCCGGTGAGCCGGTCGAGGCCCGGCTGGTCGCGTCCCGGGACGCCGCCGTGGAACTCCTGCGGGACCGGGAGATCAGCGGCGCGTTGCAGCTCCCGGTGGCGGGTTCGGACCAGGCGACGATCATCACCGCGTCGGCGGCCGGCGCCTCCCGCGCCGGCACCGCGCAACAGCTCCTCGCCCCGATCGCGGTGCAGCAGCAGTGGGCGTCCACGACCGAGGACGTCGCGCCGCTGCCCGACGACGACCGGGCCGGCATCTCGGTGCTGTTCGCCGCGATGGGCATGATGCTCGCCGGCTACGTACCGCTGAGCATGCTCCTGATGGCCACCCCGCACCTGCTGCGCCTGCGGCGGTTCGTTCCGCTGGCGGCCGGCTGGTCGGCGCTGACCAGCACGATCATCTGGCTGATCCTCGGACCCGGTGTGGGCGCGGTCGACGGCCACTACCTCACGTTCCTCGGCGTCGGCATGCTCACGACCGGTGCCGTCGGTCTCGCCCAGCTGCTCTTCACCAAGGTGATGGGGCCGCTGGCGGTTCTGCTCGGGATGCTGTTCTTCGTCGTGCTCGGCATGCCCGCGTCGAACCTGGCGCTGCCGGTCGACACGATGCCCGGCTTCTTCCAGTTCCTGCACGGGGTGCTGCCCCTGCCGGCGGCGGGTGAGGCGCTGCGGTCGGCGCTCTACTTCGACGGCCGGGGCATCGGCGTCCACCTGCTGACGCTCGCCGCCTGGATCGTCGCCGCCGTGCTGCTCTGCCTGATCAAGGAGCGCGGCGGGGCGCCGATCCCGCAGGCGCCGCAGGTCGACGGCCCGGACACGCCGCTGCCCGCACTCGCCGGCGGCCCGCCGCGGTCCAAGCGGTTCCGGTACGTGACGGTGGCGGCGTTCCCGCTGAGCATCCTGGTCGCCGTGGTGGGCCTGATGAGCTTCTCCATGCACAAGCCCGAGCCGCACGACATCCCGGTAGCCGTGGTCGCCGCCGTCCCCGAGCAGGCGGAGCAGGTCGCCGCCGGCCTGCGGGCCGGTCTCGGCGGGGTCGCCGACATCTCCGTGGCCACGTCGGTGGACGAGGCGAGGGAGCGCATCCTCGCCCAGGACCTGGTCGCCGCGTACGTGCTGCCCGCGACACCGGGCGGCGAGGCGACCCTGTACTCGTCGTCGGCCGCCGGTTCCAGCCAGCACATGATGGTGCAGACCATGTTCCGCCAGGTCGCCGCCGGGCAGCAGACGCCGCTGGCGGTCACCGACGTGGCGCCGCTCAGCGGGACCGACACGATGGGCAGCAACAGCCTGTACGTCGGCATGTCCTGGATCATGTCCGGGTTCCTGATGCTCGCCGTGCTCCGGGGCGGGGCACCGCACCTGCGGCGGCTGCGCCAGTTCCTGCCGATCCTCGGCGGCTGGGCGATCGGCATGGCCACCTGGCTGTGGCTGCTGTTCGACGTGATCATCGGCGCGGTCGACGGGAGCGCCCTGGAGATGATCGGTTTCGGGGCCCTCACCATCTTCGCCGTGTCGTCGGTGACCGGGGTCTTCACCCGCACCTTCGGCCTCGCCGCGATCGTCCCGATGATGGTGGTGCTGATGATGGTGGTGCTGATGATGGCCGGCGTACCGGCCTCCGGCGGCGGCCTGTCGATCTACATGGTGCCGGAGTTCTTCCGGACGCTCCAGGGCGTCCTGCCGCTGCCCGCCGCCGTGGACACGGCCCGGTCGCTCACCTACTTCGACGGCGTCGGCGTCGGGCGGAACCTCGCCGTCGTGGCGATCTGGGCAGCGGTCGGCCTGCTGCTCAACCTCGGCGTCGACTGGTGGCTCCGGCGCCGGGAGCGGACGGCCGGCGGAACCGGGCCGCACCCGGCGCCGGACACCTCCGGCGGGCTGGACGGGATCGTCGGCGAGCCGGCGCCGGCCGGGGCGCGCTGAACCGGGCTCCGTCCACTGCGGAACGCCCGCGCCTAGTACGCTCGCACCGCCCCACGCCGTCGGCGCGGGGCGGTGCGACGGGTGGGAGAGCATGGCTGACGAGGCGACCCAGGAACTGTCGATCACGCCGGACGCGGTGGCGGGCGGGACCACGCACGTCTCCGACGAGGTGGTGGAGAAGATCGCGGTGGCCGCCACCCGCGGGGTGCCCGGGGTGGCCGAGCTGGGCGGTGACGTGGCCCGGTTCTTCAACGCGGTGCTCGACCGGGTCGGGCTCGATCAGGTCGGCGACGCCCGCCGGGGCTGCTCGGCCCACGTCACGAACGGCGCGGCGGTGATCAACCTGGTCCTCGTGATCGCGGCCGGTCACCCGGTTCCGCAGGTCACCGACGAGGTGCGGGCCGCTGTCGCGTCCGCCGTCGAGGCGTACGGGCTGCGGGTCGACGAGATCAACATCAAGGTCGACGACGTGGCGATGGGCTCGCCGCCTCCTGCCGCCTGACCCTGCCCCTCCGGCGGGCAGACGACCCGTACCGTTGTTCCCAGCGGCGCGAGGCCGCCGTGCGTCGGGAGGTTCGCCATGCCGAAGGCTGTCTCGTTCGCTCCAGTGCGAACCGTGAGGGCGTACGAGGGGATCGTCCGGCAGGTCGAGGAGCGGATCGCCGCCGGCGATCTGCGGCCGGGGGACCGGCTGCCCAGCGAGCGCGAGCTGACGACCCAGTTCGACGTCAGCCGGTCGACCGTGCGTGAGGCGCTGCGCGTGCTGGAGAGCAGCGGCCTGGTCCGCTCGCGCCCCGGTGACCCGCTCGGGCCCCAGGTGATCGCCTCGACCGCCTCGGCGATGCGCAAGCTGTTCGCCCGGGTCGTGGACAGCCGGCGGCTCGGCGTGGCGGAGCTGCTCCAGTTCCGCATGATCATCGAATCGGCGGCGGGATCGGTCGCGGCCCGGCAGGCGTCACCGTCCGAGTTGGACGAACTCGAGCAGGCGCTGGCGGGCATGCGGGACGCGGTGGCCGACGGCTACGAGGCGTTCAGCACGGCGGACGTCCGCTTCCACGAGCACGTCGCCCGCCTGTCCGGGAACGAGCTGCTGGTGCTCTGCCTCGACGCGGTCCGCAGCATGGTGCTCGATCTGATCTCCACGAAGCTCGCGGAGGCCCCGGATCGTGAGGCGCTGATGGAGCGCACGCTCGCGCACCACCGCCGGGTCATCGACGCGATGCGCGCGGGAGAGGCCGACGAGGTGGCCCGGCTGACCCGCCAGGAGCTGCACCACTACTACGCCGAGTACGTGCCGGAGGCGCGGCGCTCGATGGTGGACGTATTGCTCTGAATCCGCCTGATGTGGCCTGACCTCGGATTATCCGAGCCGGCCATCAGCTGAGCAGGCTCTTCCCTTCAACTGGTCTGACCAGTAGCCTCCCCCACATCTCGTCGTGTACCACGGGGGACCACCAGTTGCCCAATGCATCGACCGCCCCGGATCGGGGCGGAGGTCGCACCGCTTCGCATGGGAGAAGCTGCATGAAGTCGTCCAGATTCGCCGCGCTCGCCGCGGCAGCCCTGGTCTGTCCGGGACTCGTGCTCGTCGCGTCGCCCGCGTCGGCCAACCCCGCCGCCGGCGCACCGGGTGCCCACAACGCCATCACCGACGTTCCCGGCATCCAGGTCGGCCAGGTCCAGTCCGACACCGCTCCGTACCTGACCGGCACCTCGGTCGTCTACATGCCGCAGATGTCCGTGGCGAGTGTGGACCAGCGTGGTGGCGCCCCCGCCACCAAGGAGACCGACCTGCTCAGCCCGCTCAACTCCAACCCGGGCGTCAACGCGATCCAGCTCGGCGGCAGCAGCATGTACGGGCTGTCGGCCACCAACGGCATCATCCGCTGGCTGGAGGACCGGGGCGAGGGCGTACGCGTCGGCGCCGGCGGCGTGGCCCCGATCGTGCCGGCCGCGGACATCTTCGACCTCGGCCGCGGCGGCGACCCGAAGGCCCGCACCTCCGCCGAGTGGGGTTACCTCGCGGCACAGGCCACCTCGGACGGTCCCGTCCGCCAGGGCGGCGTCGGCGGCGGCACCGGCGCCCGTGGCGGCGGCATGCGCGGCGGCGTCGGCACCGCGAGCGTCCACCTCGGCGACGGCATCTACGTCGGCGCGATGGTGATCGTGAACCCGGCCGGCTCCCCGGTCGACCCGGCCGACTGCACCCTGTACGGCGTCAAGTACGGCATCGGCAACGAGTTCGCCGGGTACAAGGCTCCCAAGAAGAAGGAGTGCAACCCGCCGACCCCGCCGGCCGCCGCCGCCGAGCAGCCGGCCAACACCACGATCGCCGTGGTGGCCACCAACGCCCCGCTGGAGAAGGCCGCCGCGCAGCGCATGTCCGGCAACGCGCACGACGGCATGGCCCGCGCGATCAGCCCGATCCACACGCTCGGCGACGGCGACACCGTGTTCGCGGTGTCCACCGGCAAGGGCGAGGCGCTCCAGATCAACGACCCGGCCGACAGCCGCCAGCTCAACGCCATCTTCAACGCCGGCGCCAGCACGCTCGCCCGTGCCATCGCCAAGGCGGTCCTCTCGTCCGAGAGCATCGGCAACACCACCAGCTACTGCGACCGCTACCCCTCGGCCTGCAAGGGCATGAAGCAGCTCAAGCAGTGGCGTACGCAGGGCAACGCCCCGGACGTGACGCCGGAGACCTTCGCCCAGGCGACCCAGGCGCTGGCGCAGACCCCGGTCCCCGCGCCGGCCGGTGCCGACAAGGGCAAGGACAAGGGCAAGGGCAAGGGCAAGCCGAACGCCGCTCCGGCGGGCAACACCACGAACGACGCCGGTCAGGAGTCGCAGAACGGCATGGTTCTCGCCTCCGGCAACACCGGTGGCCCCACGCTCTCGACGGGCGTGACCACGGGCCTGCTGGCCGCCGCCGTCCTCGGTGTCGGCCTGCTGGGCATGCACCTGCGGGGACGCCGCCGGGCGCCGTCCGGCGGGCTCAGCTGACACAGCCGCTGTCTCACCTCGCGCCGGCACAGTAGGCGCGTGACGATCGAGGCGGGTTCCGTCCACCCGGACGGGGCCCGCCTCGCGTCGTTCCCAGGTCGCCGGCCGATGGATCGTCCGCGCCCGGCATGACCGTCGATCTTGGAGTTGTGGCACCTCGCACAGCTCGCATACAGGGCATCCCAGGCGCCACAACTCCAAGATCGACGGAGGAGGGCGTTCAAGGCCGAGCCACTTGGCAGCACGTCAGCCCTTCGGTGTGCCGAGGGAGCGGGAATGAGCTGCCCTCGGCAGCTCGTTGCGTCGCGCTGGCGCAGAGCACGGAGGCCACACCGTAGGGCTGGGCGTGGTCGTCGACGGGGCGGAACGCGTCCACCCGCGGTTCAGCCCTCACTCGGCAGTGCGTTGTGTCAACGCCCCGAGCCCTCGGGCACGCAGGGTTTCACGGAGGCGACACACCTCGACTGCGTCAGTCCACTGCGCACCGACCACGGCTCCCGGGCAACCCCGGCCCCCCCTGGACCGTCGATCTTGCACTTGGTGTCCCGACGAACGGGGTCAAATCTTCCGCACCAGGGGCAGCAAGTGCAAGATCGCGGGGAGGGGGGAGGGGGAGCGGGGGAATGACAGAAGGACCTGGTGGGCGGAAGCCCACCAGGTCCTTCTGTGCGTGGTGCTGGGCTACTTCTTGGACACCTTGGTGACGTCGAAGGACTGGGTCACCGCGTCCTTCGGGTAACCCTCGACGCCGTCGCGGATCACCGCGAGGTTCGGCAGCAGGAACAGCCAGTCGCTGGCGGCCTCCTGCGAGATGACCTTCGCGGCCTCGGCGAACTTCTTGTCCCGGGTCGCCGCGTCCAGAGCCGTGTCGGCCTCGTTCATGAGCTGCGTGACGGCCGGGTTCTTGTAGCGGTAGTAGTACTCCGGCTGGCCGTAGCGGACCAGGTCACGCGGCTCGACGTGGGCGATGATGGACAGGTCGTAGTTGGCCTTGCCGAGCACCTTGTCGAGCCACTGCGGCATCTCGACGTTGTTCTGGGTCACCTTGATGCCGACCTCGGCGAGCTGCGAGGCGACGAACTGCGCGGAGGCGCGGGCGTAGCCGGGCGGCGGGACGTCCATGGTCAGGGTGAGCCCGTTGGCGTGGCCGGCCTCGGCGAGCAGCTGCTTGGCCTTGGCGGGGTCGTGCGGGAAGTCTCCGGTGCGGTCCTCGTACCACGGGTCGCTCGGCGGCACCATGCTGCCGATCTTCGTGCCGTACCCGGACCAGACGGTCTTGATGAGCGCGTCGTGGTCGATCGCGTGGCGGATGGCCTGGCGCACCCGGGCGTCGGCCAGCGGGCCCTTGGCGTTGTTCATCGCCAGGACGACCTCACCGGTCGTCTTGCCCTCGACCGCCTCGAACTGCTTGTTGCCCTTGAACACCTCGAGCAGCTGCGGCGCCTGGATGTTGGCCACGATGTCGAGCTGACCGGAGAGCATCGCGTTGTTCAGCGCGTTGGCGTCGGTGATGTACCGGAAGACGGCGGTGCCGACCTTGGCCTTCTCACCCCAGTAGCCGTCGTTGCGCACCAGCGTGATGCTGTCGCCGCGGTTCCACTTGTCGAACTTGAACGGGCCGGTGCCGTTCGGCTTCGTCCCCAGGTCGGTGGCGTTCTCCTTGAGCACCACGCCGACGCGGCCGGCGACGTCGAACAGCCAGCTCTGGCTGGGCCGGGACAGCGTCACGTCCACGGTGGAGGCATCAGGCGCCTCGACGGTCTTCACGACTGTCATCTGCGACTTGAACGGGTTCGTCGAGCCCTCGGCGGTGACCCGCTTGAAGCTCCACACCACGTCCTGCGCGGTGAGCTTCTGGCCGTCGTGGAAGGTCACCCCGTCGCGCAGCTTGAACGAGTACTTGGTGCCGTCGTCGGACACCTTCCACTCGCTGGCCAGCAGCGGCTCCACCTCGCCGGTGCCGGCGTTCTGGCGCACCAGGCCCTCGTACACGTTGTAGAGCAGGACCTGCGGGATCGCGGCGCCGGCCTCGGCGGTCAGGTCGAGGCTCACCGGCTCCAGGTAGGCGCCGAGGGTGACCGTACCGTTGCCGGAACCACCGCCGGTGGTGGTCTCCGAGTCACCATCGCTACTGCACGCGGTCAGAGCCAGCGCCGTGGCGAGCAGCACGGCGGGCAGCGTTATCTTCAGCCGATTCATTCGTGTGTCCCATCGCGAAGAACGCCAAGGGCGCTCGTAGCCTGTGAGGCGGGACACTATGAGCGTGCTACCCGATGCAAAAGGGCCAGTTCAGCGGGGTCGGCAGGTACCAATCAGCGCCGGACTACCGCGCCACGCGGAACCCGGTGTTGCCACTTGAGGAGTCAACGGTGGTCCGACTCCGTGCTGCCACGCGGTAACGGTTGCAATAAGAGTCGTGGCACAGGTACGAACCACCCCTGATGACGCTCTCACCTGGTGAGATACGGCCGCGGCGGTCGCGCCAGGGTTCGGCCGTGAGTTCCCAAACGTTGCCCGCGACGTCGTACAGGCCGTAGCCGTTCGGCGGAAACGCGGTCACCGGAGAGGTGCCTGCGAACCCGTCTTCAGCGGTGTTGACAGCAGGGAAGGCACCCTGCCAGATGTTGCACAGGTGCCGCCCGTCCGGGGTCAGCTCGTCGCCCCAGGCGTAGCGCGCCTGGGACAGGCCGCCGCGCGCCGCGTACTCCCACTCGGCCTCGGTGGCCAACCGGGTGCCGGACCACAGGCAGTACGCCTCGGCGTCCCGGTGGGAGACGTGCACGACGGGGTGCCGCTCGCGCCCGCGTACGTCCGAACCGGGCCCGTCCGGGGCGGCCCAGTGCGCTCCCTCGACCGCCAGCCACCACGGCGCCTGCGGCACCGACGCGTCCAGCACGTACCGGTGCGCGGACGGTGCCAGCAGCAGGTGGAAGACGAACGACCAGCCGTACCGTTCCGCGTCCGTGCGGTAGCCGGTGGCGTCGACGAAGCGGGCGAACTGCCGGTTCGTCACCGGTGTCGCGGCGATCGCGAACGGGGCCACAGCCACCGGCCGGACCGGTCCCTCCAGGTCCTCCGGGAAGCCCTCCGGGTCGTCGGTGCCCATGAGGAAGGTGCCGCCGGGCAGCGCGATCACGTCGTCCGTACCCCCGTGTGGTGAGCGGACGGCGCTCGCGCCCGCCGCGGCGCCGGTGCCGGCGGCGGCGGGCGGGCGTCGCGGCGCGCAACACGGCGACGGCGGGGGAGTGCCCCCGCCGTCGCCCGGATCGACCGGTTCGGTGCTCACATCCGTGTCACGCCGGCAGGGCGTCCGCCTGGTACGCGCCCTCGCCGATGACGGCGGCGACCGCGTCGCCGAAGTCCTCGGTCGACATGCCCATCTCCGGCCCGCGCATGGCGCCCAGCCGCGGCAGCACCGCCTTCACCCCGTCCTCCAGGCAGCGGGCCGCCTCGGGGTGGCCCAGGTGCTCCAGCATCAGCGCGGCGCTGAGGATCGACCCGGCGGGGTTGGCCCAGCCGCGGCCGGCGATGTCCGGCGCGGAACCGTGCACCGGCTCGAACATGCTCGGCGCCGACCCGGTCGGGTTGAGGTTGCCGCTCGCGGCCAGGCCGAGACCGCCCTGCACGGCCGCGCCCAGGTCGGTGATGATGTCGCCGAACAGGTTGTCGGTGACCACGACGTCGAACCGCTCCGGCTGCGTCACCAGGTAGAGGCACATCGCGTCGACGTGCACGTAGTCCACCTCGATGTCCGGATACTCCGCGGCGACCTCCTCGAAGGTCCGCTGCCACAGGTCGCCGGCGTACGTGAGGATGTTCGCCTTGTGCACCAGGGTGACGTGCTTGCGGCGGCTCAGGGCCAGCCGGAAGCCGTGCCGGATGAGGCGTTCGACGCCCTTGCGGGTGTTCACCGACTCCTGGGTGGCGATCTCGTCCGGCCCGCCCCGGTGGATGAAGCCGCCGGCGCCGACGTAGGCGCCCTCGGTGTTCTCCCGCAGGATCACCAGGTCGCACTGCTCCGGGCGGAGCCCGCCGATGGGCGTGGGCACGCCGGGCAGCAGCTTGACCGGCCGCAAATTCACGTACTGGTCGAACGCGGTCCGCAGGTGGATGACCAGGCCGCGTTCCAGCACGCCGGGCGGCACCGACGGGTCACCGACGGCCCCGAAGAGAATGGCGTCCGCCTTGGCCAGTTCCTGTTCCACGTCCGGCGGCACGACCTGGCCGGTTATCCGCCAGTAGTCCGCGCCGAGTTCGTAGTCCTCCCAGACCAGGTCGATCCCGAACCGTCGGGCGGCGGCGTCGCACGCCTTGACCGCCTGCGCGGTGACCTCCGGTCCGATGCCGTCGCCGGGCACCAGCGCGATTCGCTGGGCGCTCATGAGTCCACCCCTGTCCGCGTGCAGGAGACCGTCACCTGCCATCGCCCGGCCAAGCGTGGCGGGAACGGGCCCTCCGCAACAGGTCCAGGTCTCCGGCTAGGCTAGTACCAGCGGGACGCACAGGGCGTGTGCAGGGCGTACGACGACGGGACGAGGCGAGACCCCCGCGGGAGTGGGAGGTCGAGGTGGCGGATTTCCTGCTGCCGGTCAACCCGCAGAGCACGGTTCCGCTCTACGAGCAGATCATCACCGGGCTTGAGGACGCCATCCTCGCGGGGCAGTACGACGACGGCCCGCTGCCCAGCACGCGCCGCCTGGCCGAGGCGCTCGGCGTCTCCCGGAACACCGTGCTGACCGCGTACGACCGGCTCATGGAGCAGGGTCTGATCGTGACCGTCCCGCGGCGCGGTCTCTACGTCTCCTCCGACGCGGTGGTGCGGATGCGGGCCGCGCGGCGGACCGCCCGCTCGCCGATGCAGCCGATCGACTGGGAGGCGCGGCTGCCGGAACCGCCGCCCACTCCGGTGCACCGGGATCCGGCCTGGGCGCGGGCGCCGTTCCCGTTCGTGGTCGGCCAGCCCGACCCGTCCATGTTCCCGATCGGCGCGTGGGAGCGGGCGCAGCGTGAGGCGCTGCGGCAGGACGGGCTGTCCCGGGTCATCGGGGACGCCGGCCAGGCCGACGACCCGGAACTGGTGCGTCAGCTCTGCGAGCACGTGCTGCCCGCGCGCGGCATCTCCGCCCACCCGGACCAGGTGATGATCACGCTGGGTTCGACGCACGCGCTGCACCTGCTGGCGAGCGTCCTCGTCCGGCCGGGCAGCGTGGTGCTCGTCGAGGACCCCGGCTACCCCGACGCCCGGACGATCATGCAGATGGCCGGCGCCGACGTGGTGCCCGGCCGGGTCGACGAGGACGGCCTGGTCGTCGAGGACCTGCCGGCGGACCTGCACGGCGCCCAGCTCGTGTACGTCACGCCGAGCCACCAGTACCCGACCGGCGCGACCATGTCGGCGTCCCGGCGTGAGGAGCTGCTGCGCCGGGCCGGCGCGGCGGACGCGGTCGTGATCGAGGACGACTACGACCCGGAGATGACGTTCCGGGGGATGCCCGCGGTGGCGGTGCGGGCGCTCGACGACGAGGACCGCGTGGTCTACCTCGGCAGCTTCAGCAAGCTGCTGGCACCCGGGCTGCGGCTCGGCTACGTGGTGGCGTCCCCGGCGCTCGTGGACGCCATGCGGGCCCGCTCCCGCTACGTGCTGCGTCACCCGCCCGGCCCGATGCAGCGCGCCCTCGCGCAGATGATCGCCAGCCGGGACCTGGCCCGCCACGTGCGCCGCGTCCGCGCCCACTACCAGGGGCTGTACGAGGAGATGGTGCGGGCGGTCGAGCGGCACGTGCGCTGGGGACCGCAGCCGGTGCCGCGCGGCGGGCTGGCCCGCTGGATCACCGGCCCGCCGGGGCTGGACGCCGGAGAACTGGCCCGGGAGTTGCGCCGCCAGGGCGTCCTGCTGGACCCGGGCGCGCCGTACTGGGCCACCCGGCCCGCCCCGCGTCACCACCTGCGCCTGGGGTACCAGGTGATGCCGCTGGACCGCATCGAGGAGGGGGTACGGCGGGTCGCCGCGGCCGTAGAAGACCAGGTCCGGCCACGGCTGGTACCCCCACCGACCCGGAAACTGGACGTTCCCCTCCGAGGGCGGAGTTCGTAACCTCCGACGCCATGACGTCGGACACCCACGCCTCCCTCCGCGCCGGCCATCTCGTGGACGAACAAGCCGTCGTGTCGCTCACCCAGGACCTGGTCCGCATCCCCTCGACCTGGGACGCGGGCCGAGGGCGTAGCGAGCAGCCAGTGGCGGAACTCGTCGCGCAGGTCATGCGGGGATTCGGCTGGCGGCCGGAGGTCACCGAGGTCGTCCCCGGGCGCCCCAACGTCGTCGCGGTGGTGGACGGCGGCCTGCCCGGCCCGACGCTGATGTTCGAGGGGCACACCGACGTCGTCACCGAGGGCGCTCCCGAGGAGTGGACCGTCGACCCGTTCGGCGGCGACATCGTCGACGGGCGGCTGTACGGTCGCGGCTCCGCCGACATGAAGGCCGGTGTCGCCGCGATGATCCACGCGACCCGGGCCGTCGAGCTGGCCGGGCCGTTCCCGGGCCGGATCGTGGTGGCGGCCCTGGTGGACGAGGAGGGCCAGATGCTCGGGGCGAAGCACTTCACCACCACCGCGCTCGCCCGTGAGGTGGACGCCGCGATCATCTGTGAGCCGGAGGCGGAGGAGATCTGCGCGGTCGCCAAGGGCGCCGTCCGGCTGCTTGTCACCTGCACCGGCAAGATGGCGCACGGCGCGATGCCGCAGCACGGCCGCAACCCCGTACCGGCGGTGGCCGAGCTGGTCGCCGCGCTCGGCCGGTACCAGAAGGAGCTGCAGGCCGACCCGGGTGAGCACGAGCACCTCGGCCTGACGTACCTGACCCCCACGGTCCTGGACGCCGGCTCCGCCGACCAGCTCAACGTCATCCCCGGCCGCGCCGTCCTCGGCGTGGACTGCCGGACCGTACCCGGTGTCGACCACGCCGCGCTCGCCGCGCGCGTCCGCTCCGACGCCGACGCCATCGGCGCCCGGCACGGCGTCACCTTCGCCGTCGAGGTCGTCGACGACCGGCCGTGCGCGGTCACCCCGGAGGACCACCCCGTCTCGCTCGCCGTGGCCGAGGCGCACCGCGCCGTCACCGGCGCCGAGCCCGTCTTCGGCGGCGTGCCCGGCGCGACCGACGGCACCATCCTGTGGCGCGACAGCGGCATCCCGAACGTGGTGTACGGACCCGGCCCGAAGTGGATCGCCCACCAGCCCGACGAGTACGTCGAGGTCGACGACGTCGTCCGTAAGACGAAGGTCTACGCCGAGGCGGCCCTGGCCTTCCTCACCGGGGCCACCGGCGCCCGGGCGGGTGCGGCGTCGTGACCGCGCAGGAGCTGCTGACCGGGCTGCCCACCGGCCTGCCGATCGGCGCGGGCTGGACCAGCACCGCGCAGACCGCGCCGGTGCGCTTCCCGTACGACGGCAGCACCGTCACCCAGGCGCCGTGGGGCGACCCCGGTGACGCGGAAGCGGCTGTCGAAGCCGCGCAGGAGGTCGCCGCGGAGATGGCCGGCCTGCCCGGCCACCGGCGGCGCGCGATCCTGACGGCAGTCGCCGCCGAGGTCCGCGCCCGCGCCGGCTCACTGGCCGAGCTGCTGGTCCTGGAGACCGGCAAGCCGCTCGTGGACTGCCGGGTCGAGGTCGCCCGCACGCTGGTCACGCTGGAGACGGCCGCCGAGGAGGTCGGGCACCTGACCGGCGAGACGGTGGCGCTGGACATGCAGCCGGCCGGCGAGGGCATGCTCGGTTTCTGGGTACGCCGCCCGGTCGGTGTCGTCGTCGGCATCACCGGGTTCAACTACCCGCTGCTCCTGGCCGCCCACAAGGTCGCGCCGTCGGTCGCGGCGGGCTGCCCGGTGATCGTCAAGCCGGCGCCGAACACGCCGCTGGCCACGCTGGTGCTGGTCGACCTGTTCCGCCGGGCCGGCTGCCCGGCCGCCGGGGTCCAGCTCGTCACCGGCGGCGTCGAGGTCGGCAAGCTCCTGACCACGCACCCCGGCGTCGCCGCCGTGTCCTTCACCGGGTCGGCGCACGTCGGCCACCAGATCGCCCGCGCCGCGGCCCCGCGCAAGGTGCTGCTCGAACTCGGGTCCAACGCGGCGCTCGTCGTCGGCCGCGACGCCGACCTCGACCGGGCCGCCGAAGCCGTCGTACGCGGCGGGTTCTACGCATCCGGCCAGGCGTGCATCAGCGTGCAGCGGGTGATCGTCGAGGAGCCGGTCCGGGAGGCGCTGCTGGACCGCCTCCGGCCGCTGCTGGCCTCGGTCACCACCGGCGACCCCCGGTCCGCCGACACCCGCGTGTCCGCCCTGGTGGACGAGGCGTCCACCGAGCGGGTCCACTCGTGGGTGGACCGCGCGGTCGCCGCCGGGGCGCGCTGCCTGGCCGGCGGTACGGCGCAGGGCCGGGTGCTGCAACCGACTGTGCTCGTCGACGTCCCCGAGGACGCCGAGTGCTGGGCGGAGGAGATCTTCGGTCCGGTGGTCTGCGTCCGGTCGGTGCCCGACATGGACGCCGCGGTCGAGCTGGTCAACCGGTCCCGCTACGGGCTCCAGGCCGCCGTCTTCACCCGCGACCTGGCTGTCGCCCTGGACGTCGTACGTCGTCTCGACGTCGGCGGCGTGCTCGTCAACGAGGTGCCCGGCTTCCGCGCCGACAACATGCCGTACGGCGGCGTCAAGGACTCCGGCATCGGCCGGGAGGGACCGCGCTTCGCCATGGAGGAGCTGACCGTGACCAAGATGGTGATGATCAGGCCATGACTCGGAGTGGGAGCACACACGCATGGTGATCTACTTCGTCCGGCGGCTGGCCATCCTCGCGGTATCGCTGTTCGCCGCGTCGATCCTCGTCTTCACGATGCTGGCGCTGCTGCCGGGCGACCAGGCGCAGGCGATGCTCGGCGTCAACGCCACCCCGGAGGCGCTGGAGGCGCTGCGGGAGCAGTTCGGGACGAACCGGCCGTTCACCGAGCGGTACCTCGAATGGGCCGGTGGCCTGATCCGCGGTGACTTCGGCATCTCGCCGCTCAGCGGGGTGTCGGTCGGCTCGGAGATCGCCGACAAGCTCGGCGTGACGGTGCCGCTCATCCTGGCCGGGATGACGCTGGCGCTGCTCATCGCCGTACCGCTGGGCATCCTCGCCGCGGTGAAGAGCCGTACCGCGATCGGAACGGCGCTGTCGGCGCTGAGCCAGGTCGGCATCGCCGTGCCGTCGTTCTGGCTGGGCATCCTGCTCATCACCGTGTTCGCGGTGAAGTTGCAGTGGCTGCCCGCCGGCGGGTTCACCGGATGGGACGACGTCGGCGGCGCCGTGCAGGCCCTGCTGATGCCGGCGCTGGTCCTCGGCGTGGCCCAGGGCGCGATCCTGATGCGCTACGTCCGGTCCGCTGTGGTCGAGGTCATGCAGGAGGACTTCATCCAGACCGCGCGGGCCAAGGGGCTGAGCCGCTCGCAGGCGCTGACCCGGCACGCGCTGCGCAACGCGGCCATCCCGGTCATCACGGTCCTCGGTCTGCAACTCGCGACGCTGCTCATCGGCACCGTCGTGATCGAGAACGTCTTCGGCCTGCCCGGTCTCGGCCGGATGCTGCTCCAGGACGTGGGCAACCGCGACCTGCTGAAGGTGCAGGGCACCGTGATGGTGCTGACCGCCGCGGTGCTTCTGATCAACTTCGTCGTCGACGTGGTGTACCACGCGGTCGACCCCAGGCTGAGGAGCAAGGCATGACATCAGTCGCCGACGCCCCACCGGACGCCACCGCCGACGTCGTCGCGGCCGGCCCCGTCAAGCCGCGCCGCCGCTGGAACCTCACGCTGGTGATCGGCGCCGGCCTGGTGGGCCTGGTCGTCCTCACCGCGCTGGTGTCGTTCCTCTGGACGCCGTACGACCCCACCCGGGTCGACCCGTCGCAGACGCTGCTGTCCCCGGGCGGAGACCACTGGCTCGGCACCGACCACTTCGGCCGGGACATCGTCAGCCAGCTCCTCGTCGGCGCGCGGACCACACTGTTCGTCGGTGTGGTCGCCGTCGCGATCGCCGCCGCCGTCGGCGTACCGCTGGGTCTGCTCGCCGCCACCGGGCACCGCTGGCTCAGCGAGCCGGTGATGCGGGCGCTGGACATCGTGTTCGCCTTCCCGGCCATCCTGCTGGCGATCATCCTGGCCGCCGGCTTCGGCGCCTCCACGCTCACCGGCATGATCGCGATCGGCGTCGCGAACGTCCCGGTGTTCGGCCGCCTCACCCGGGCCGGCGCGATGCAGGTGCTGCAGAGCGATTTCGTGCTCGCCGCGCGCAGCTACGGCCGCCGGGGCGTGGTGCTCATGGTCCGGTACGTGCTGCCCAACATCGCGGCCCTGCTCATCGTGCAGGCGTCGGTGTCGTTCGCGCACGCGGTGCTCGCCGAGGCGGCGCTGTCCTACCTCGGGTACGGCACCCCGCCGCCGACCCCCACCTGGGGCCGGATGCTCCAGGAGGCCCAGAACTACTTCGTCGTGCAGCCGATGCTCGCCGTCTGGCCCGGTCTGGCGATCGCCCTGTCGGTGCTCGGCTTCAACCTCATGGGCGACGGGTTGCGCGACGCCCTCGACCCGCGGCTGAGAGGACGGTGAGCGGCGTGAGCGGGCTCGTGGTGGAGGACCTCGTCGTCGAGGTCCACGACATCCAGGCCGTCAAGGGCGTCTCGTTCGAGATCGGGCCGGGCCGCCGGATGGGACTCATCGGCGAGTCCGGCTGCGGCAAGTCCCTGACCGCGCTCGCGCTGATGGGCCTGCTGCCCCACGGCGTGACAGCGTCCGGCCGGGTGCTGCTGAACGGCCGTAACCTGCTCGACCTGTCCGACAAGCAGATGTGCGCGGTCCGCGGCAACGACATCGCCATGGTGTTCCAGGAGCCGATGACGGCGCTCAACCCGCTGATGCGGGTCGGCAACCAGGTCGCCGAGTCGCTGCGGCTGCACAAGGGGATGAGCCGCGCGGCGGCCTCCGCCCGGGCCGTCGAACTGCTCGAACGGGTCCAGCTGCCCGAGCCCGACCGCACCGCGCGCAAGTACCCGCACCAGCTCTCCGGCGGCCAGCGCCAGCGCGTCGTCCTGGCCATCGCGTTGGCGTGCGACCCCGCCGTGCTGATCGCGGACGAGCCCACCACGGCGCTGGACGTCACGGTGCAGGCGGAG
Source organism: Micromonospora sp. CNZ296 (assembly GCF_007827635.1). Lineage (NCBI taxonomy): Bacteria > Bacillati > Actinomycetota > Actinomycetes > Micromonosporales > Micromonosporaceae > Micromonospora > Micromonospora sp. CNZ296. The sequence continues at coordinate 182,598 of NZ_VISW01000004.1, read as the reverse complement.
ATGCTGCGGTTGATGGACACGCTGGTGCGCGAGGAGGGCGCGTCGCTGCTGCTCATCACGCACGACCTGCCGGTGGTCGCGAGCATCTGCGAGGAACTGCTCGTCATGTACGGCGGCTCGATCGTCGAGCACGGCGACGTGGCGACGGTGTTCGACTCGCCCCGGCACCCGTACACGGCGGGCCTGCGGGCGTCCACGGTGCTGGAGAGCACCGACGGGAGCGGCCGGCTGTCCACCATCCCGGGCCGCGTCCCGTCGCTCGGGTCGTTCCCCACCGGCTGCGTGTACCGCAACCGCTGCCCGCGCGCCGACGACGTCTGCGGCACGGTGCCGCTGCTGACGGCGCCGCCCGGCAGCACCCAGCGGGCGGCCTGTCACCACCCGATCGAGAGCGACCAGCCCCTAGGAAGCGGGAAGGCCAGCGCATGACCACCACCCCGTTGCTGGAAGCCGTCGACGTGGTGCGCGAGTACCGCGCCCCGCGGCGGTCGCTGCGTACGCCGGGCCGGCCGATCCGCGCGCTCGACGGCGTGAGCGTGCAGGTCCACGAGGGCGAGGCGTTCGGCATCGTGGGGGAGAGCGGCTCCGGCAAGTCCACGCTGTCGCGCATCCTCATGGCCCTCGACCAGCCGACCTCCGGCACCGCGTTCTACCAGGGGCAGCGGATCAGCGGCGTACCGGAGCGGCGGCTCGGGTTCCTGCGCCGCGACGTGCAGATGGTGCTCCAGGACCCGATGTCGTCGCTGAACCCGCGCATGCGGGTCGCGGACATCATCGCGGAGCCGATGCGCGCGCTGCGCCTGCCCGGCGACCACCGGGCCCGCGTCGCCGAGCTGATGCACTCCGTGGGTCTGCCCGAGGAGGCGGTGACCCGCTACCCGCACCAGTTCTCCGGCGGCCAGCGGCAGCGCATCGCCATCGCCCGCGCCCTCGCGGCCGGGCCGAAGGTCATCGTGGGGGACGAGCCGGTCAGCGCGCTCGACGTCTCGGTGCGCGCGCAGATCCTCAACCTGCTCACCGACCTGGCCGAACAGTTCAAGCTGACCCTGATCCTGGTCTCCCACGACCTGTCCGTCGTCCGGTACCTCTGCGACCGGATCGCGGTGATGAACCAGGGCCGGATCGTCGAGACGGGTGACACCGAATCGATCTACTCCGACCCCCGGCACCCCTACACCCAGAGGCTGCTGTCCGCGGTGCCCACCCTGAGCGGCGACCTCCTGGACCGATTCAACAGGAGCAGCACATGAGGTTGGTTGACCGCGTCGCCGTCGTCACCGGAGGCGCCAGCGGCATCGGACTGGCCACAGTCGGCCGGCTCGTCGAGGAGGGCGCCCGCGTCGTCATCGCCGACCTCGACGGCGACCGCGCCGCCGAGGCGGCCGCCGGGTTCGGGTCCGCCGTCGTGGGCGTGGCCTGCGACGTCACCCGGGCCGAGGACTGCCGCGCCGCCGTCGAGACCGCCGTCGAGCGGTTCGGCCGGCTCGACCTCATGCACGCAAACGCCGGTACGCCGTTCACCGGCCCGCTGGACGAGGTGGACCAGGCGACGCTGGACCGCGTGGTCGACGTCAACCTCAAGGGGGCGTTCTGGACCGCGCAGGCCGCCGCGCCCGCGCTGATCGAGGCCGGTGGCGGCGCGATCGTGTTCACCGCGTCGCTCCAGGCCGTCATCGCCCGCCCCCGGTACGCGCCGTACACCGCCGCCAAGCACGGCGTCATCGGCCTGATGAAGGCGCTGGCGCTGGAACTCGCGCCGCACGGCGTCCGGGTCAACGCGATCGCCCCGGCGGCGACCGAGACGCCGATGCTCTCGGCGTTCCTCGGCGGGATGGGTGACGTGCCGGACAGCGCGCGGGAGAACTTCCGGGCGTCGATCCCGCTGGGCCGCATGGCGACGCCGCGCGACTCCGCCGACGCGGTGGTGTTCCTCGCCAGCGACGAGGCGCGCATGGTCACGGGCCACACGCTCGTCCTCGACGGCGGCACGACGGCCGGCTGAGGCGTACCGTGACCGGACCTCTGGCGGACCCTCCGTACGAGGGGACCATCGGACGCACCTACGGCGAGTCGACGGAGCACTGGAGCACGCCGCCGTCGGCCGCCGCGGGTACCCCGAACGTGGTGTACGTGCTGCTGGACGACGTCGGGTTCGCCGACTTCGGCTGCTTCGGCGCCGAGATCGACACCCCGACGATCGACCGGCTGGCCGCCTCCGGGCTGCGGTACACCAACTTCCACACCTCGCCGCTGTGCTCGCCGACCCGGGCCAGCGTGCTCACCGGCCGCAACCACCACAGCGTCGGCATGCGCATGCTGTCCAACTTCGACAGCGGCTTCCCCAGCGGCCGGGGGCGGATCACCCACGCCGCCGCCACCGTCGCGGAGATGCTCGCCGACGCCGGGTTCAACACCATGGCGGTCGGCAAGTGGCACGTCGCGCCGCTGGAGCAGACCACGCCGTCCGGGCCGTACGACCAGTGGCCGCTGGGACGCGGTTTCGAGCGGTACTACGGCTTCCTGGAGGCCGAGACCGACAACTTCTATCCGGAGCTGGTGTACGACAATCACCAGGTGGACCCGCCGGCCACCCCGGAGGAGGGCTACCACCTCACCGAGGACCTGACCGACCGGGCCATCGGGTTCGTCCGGGACCAGACCTCGTTCACCCCGGAGAAGCCGTTCTTCCTCTATCTGGCGTACGCCGCGGCGCACGCCCCGCACCAGGCCCCGCCGGAGTACCTGGCGAAGTACCGCGGCCGCTACGACGCCGGCTGGGACGTCATCCGCGCGGACCGGCACCGGCGGCAGATCGGGCTGGGCATCATCCCGCCGGACGCGCCGCTGCCGCCGCACAACCCGGGCGTCGTGCCGTGGGACGACGTGCCGCCGGAGCAGCGGCGCCTGTTCGCCCGCATGCAGGAGGCGTACGCGGCGATGGTCGACCACACCGACGCCCAGCTCGGGCGCCTGGTCGACTTCCTGGAGCGGATCGGCCGGCTGGACGACACGATCTTCGTGGTCATGTCGGACAACGGCGCGAGCCCCGAGGGCACGCCGCTCGGCACGCTCAACCCCACCGCCTTCCAGAACCGGGCGCCGGAGAACCCCCAGGACAGCCTGGACCGGATCGACGAGATCGGCGGCCCGCGGGCGCAGAGCAACTACCCGCTGGGCTGGGCGCAGGTCAGCAACACCCCGTTCCGCCGCTACAAGCAGCACACCCACGAGGGCGGGGTGCGGGTGCCGTTCGTGCTGAGCTGGCCGGCCGGTGACGTACCCGGCGGGCAGGTGCGGACGCAGTTCCAGCACAGCATCGACGTCACCGCGACGGTGCTGGACCTGGTCGGGGTGCGGCCGCCCGCGGTGCGCCGGGGCGTCCCGCAGATGCCGCTGCACGGCCGTAGCTTCCGCGACGGGCTGCGCGACCCGGCGGCGCCGCCGTCGCGGGACCGCCAGTACTTCGAGATGTTCGGCCACCGTGGCATCTACCACGAGGGCTGGAAGGCTGTCGCGTTCCACGAGCGCGGCACCTCCTGGGACGAGGACCGCTGGGAGCTGTACCGGATCGACGAGGACCCGACCGAGAGCCGCGACCTGGCCGCCGAGTACCCGGAGGTGCTGCGGCGCCTCATCGAGGAGTTCTGGATCGAGGCGGCCCGCTACGACGTGCTGCCGCTGGACGACAGGGGATTCGCGATCCGGGCCCGGGTGCCGCGACCCGGATCGGTACGGGACCGGCTGGACTTCACCTACCTGGCGGGCGTACCGACGATCTCCGGCGCGGCGGTGCCGCCGACGATGAACCGCTCGCACGCCATCACCGCGCGGGTGCACCGCACCGACGCCGCGCAGGGCGGCGTGATCGTGGTGCTCGGCAACGTCAGCGGCGGCTACGTGCTGCACATCCAGGACAACCACCTGGTGTACGAGTACAACCACCTCGGCACCCACTACGTGCTGCGGTCCGAGGGCGAGCTGCCGCTGGGCCCGGTGGAGCTGACCTTCGAGCTGACCAAGACCGCCGACTGCCAGGGCACCGGCCGCCTGTTCGTGGACGGCGAGGCGGCGGGCGAGGCGCTGTTCCCGCGGTTGCTGCCGTTCTTCCACGGGTTCGCCGGCATGGACATCGGGCGCAGCATCCACTCGCCGGTGTCGTCGAGCTACCCGGCCCGGCACGAGTTCTCCGGCGAACTGGAGTACGTGCGGTTCCGGCTCGCCGCGTCCGAGGAGGTGGGGGAGCCCATCGCCCCGGCGGGTGACGTCGCGCCGCGTCCGTCGGCCGGCGTCGGGTTCGAGGTCGTGGACTGACGCGCGCCCGCGCGTACGGCGACGGCGTGTGGACGGACCTCGTTGTCCGTCCACGCGCCGTCCGTCTACCGGGGCCTCAGCGCAGGGCCAGACCCCACAGCGGGTCCTCCAGGAACCGGCCGACGTGGGCGAGCACCCGGCTGCCCAGCTCCCCGTCCACCAGCCGGTGGTCGAACGACAGCGACAACTGCACCGTCCACCGGGGAACGACCTGCTCGTCGACCACCCACGGCATCCGGCGCAGCGCGCCGAGGCAGAGGATCGCCGCCTCGCCGGGGTTGAGGATCGGAGTGCCGGCGTCCACGCCGAACACGCCGATGTTGGTGATGGTGATCGTCCCGCCGGCCAGGTCGGCGGGACGGGTGCGGCCCTCCCGCGCGGTGCTCGCCAGCTCGTTGAGGGCGACCGCGAGGTCCCGTACCGGAAGGTTCTGCGCGGCCTTGATGTTCGGCACGAGCAGGCCGCGCGGCGTCGCGGCGGCGATGCCCAGGTTGACGTCGGCGAACCGGACGATCTCCTGGTTCTCCTCGTCCCAGCTGGCGTTCACGTCCGGATGCCGGCGGACGGCGTCCAGCACCGCCAGCGACGCCACGAGCAGCGGGCTGACCTTCACCCCCTGGAAGGCCGGGTCCTGCTTCAGCCGGTCCACGAACTCGACGGTGCCTGTCATGTCGACGGTGAGGAACTCGGTGACGTGCGGCGCGGTGAACGCGCTGGCGACCATGGCGGCGGCTGTCGCCTTGCGGACCCCGCGCACGGGCAGGCGCTCGTCCCGCCGGGCGTCGGTCGCCGGTGCCGGGCCGGTGGTGTGGTCGAGCAGATCCTGGCGCGTGATCCGGCCGCCGGGGCCGCTGCCGCGTACCTCGGTCAGCTTCACACCGAGGTCCTTCGCGAGCTTGCGCAGCGGCGGCTTGGTGAGCACCGGCGGCCGGGACGTGTGCGCCGGGCGGGCCGGCTCGGCCGGGCGGACGGACGGTGTGGCGCGACGGGGCCGCCGCGTCCGCGCCTGGGCGGACACCCCGTAGCCGACGAGCACCGCGGTGCGTTCCTCGGCGGGCTCGTCGGCGGCCGGCGGCGCGGCGGCCGGCGCGGCGTCCGGGGCGTCCGAGTCACCCCCGGTCCGGATCGCGATGATCGGCGCGCCGACCTCGACGGTCTGCCCCTCCCCGGCCAGGAGGCGATCCACCACTCCGGCGTACGGGCTGGGCAGCTCGACCACGGCCTTGGCGGTCTCGATGTCCACGATGACGTCGTTGAGGCCGACCGGATCGCCCGGTGCGACCCGCCAGGTGACGATCTCGGCCTCGGTGAGGCCCTCGCCGACGTCGGGCAGACGGAACTGCTGAACGCTCACGGGTACCTCTCCCTTCAGGCGGCCAGGACGCGGTCGACGGCGTCGAGGATCCGGTCCAGGTCGGGCAGGTACTCCTCCTCGACCTTGGCCGGCGGGTACGGCAGGTTGAAGCCGCCGACCCGCTCGACCGGCGCCTCCAGCGAGTAGAAGCACCGGCTCGTCACCTGCGCGACGACCTCGGCGCCGAACCCGGCGAACGTGGGGGCCTCGTGGACCACCACCGCCCGGCCGGTACGGCGGACCGACTCCTCGACGGTGGCCACGTCCAGCGGGGAGATGGACCGCAGGTCGATCACCTCGATGTCGCGCCCCTCCGGTGCCGCGGCCTCGGCGGCGGCGACGCAGGTGGCGACTGTGCCGCCGTACGTCAGCAGCGTCACGTCGGTGCCCGGCCGCACGGTCCGGGCGCGGTCCAGCGGCAGCGGCGGCCCGGCGGTTGTCACCTCGCCCTTGACCCAGTAGCGGCGCTTCGGCTCGTAGAAGATGACCGGGTCGTCACCCGCGACGGCCTGCCGGATCATCCAGTGCGCGTCGTCCGGGCTGGCGCAGTAGACGACCCGCAGTCCGGCGGTGTGCGCGAAGTACGCCTCGTTCGACTCGCTGTGGTGCTCCACCGCGCCGATGCCGCCACCGACCGGAATGCGCACCACCACCGGAAGGGCGGTACGGCCGCCGGTGCGGGCCCGCATCTTGGCGAGCTGGGAGACGATCTGGTTGAACGCGGGGTAGACGAAGCCGTCGAACTGGATCTCGCAGACCGGGCGGTACCCGCGCAGCGCCAGCCCGATGGCGGTGCCGACGATCCCGGACTCGGCGAGGGTGGTGTCCACCACCCGGGCCTCGCCGAAGTCCTTCTGGAGACCGTCGGTGACCCGGAAGACGCCGCCGAGCCGGCCGACGTCCTCGCCCATCAGGAGGACCTTGTCGTCGTCCTCCATGGCACGGCGCAGGCCGGAGTTCAGTGCCTGACAGAGAGTGAGCATGAACGAGTTCTCCGATCGGGGCGGGCGTCAGTCGAGGAAGGAGGCGCGGTAGGCGACGAACGCGTCGCGCTCCTCCCGCAGAAGCGGGGGCACGTCGGCCAGCACTGTGGCGAAGGCGTCGGCGAGGTCCGGCGCCTCCAGCGCCAGGCACTCCCGGCGGGTACGGTCGGCCAGTTCGTCCGCCTCGGCCTGGATCCCGCCGAGGAACGCCTCGTCGCTCCAGCCCTCGGCGTGCATGAGCGCCTCCACCCGGGCCAGCGGATCCCGCGCCCGCCACGCCGCCAGCTCGTCGTCGGTGCGGTACCGGGTCGGGTCGTCCGACGTGCTGTGCCCGCCCATCCGGTAGGTGGTGGCCTCGACGATCGCGGGGCCGTGGCCGGACCGGGCGTGTTCGGTCACCGCGGACGTCACCGCGTACACCGCCAGCACGTCGTTGCCGTCGACCCACTCGCTGCGCAGGCCGAATCCGGCGCCGCGCCGGTGGATCGGGGTACGGGTCTGCGACGCGGTCGGGGTCGAGATGGCCCACTGGTTGTTCTGGCAGAAGAACACCATCGGGGCGGCGTTGACGGCGGCGATGTTCATGGCTTCGCTCGCGTCGCCCTCGCTCGCGGCGCCGTCACCGAAGTACGTCACGACCACCGTGTCGCTGCCGTCGCGCTGCACACCGAGGGCGTATCCGGTGGCGTGCAGCAGCTGGGCGGCCAGGACCAGCGTGTAGATGTGGAACGAGTACGGCTCCGGATCCCAGCCGCTGTGCGCGACGCCGCGCCACTGCCGCAGCAGGTCGGCCGGGCCGATGCCGCGCCACAGGGCCGCGGCGTGCTCCCGGTAGCTCGGGAAGACGTAGTCGTCGGAGCGTACCGCCGCGACCGAGCCGACCTGGGCGGCCTCCTGGCCGCGGCACTGCAGCCACAGGCCCAGCTCGCCCTGCCGCTGCAACGCGAACGCCTCGTCGTCGAGGCGGCGTGCGAGCCGCATCCCCCGGTACAGCTCACGGGTGAGGCGGCCGAGGGCGTCGCGGTCGGCGTCGACGTCCGGGTGCAGGCGCCCGTCCGGGGTGACGAGCTGGGTCCAGCCCTCGGACGTACGCGGAAGGTCGGTGGTGCCGGTGAAGGGGTTGGTGACCGGTGGGTCGGCGAGATCTACGGTAGTCATTCGTCACCTTCTGGGTGCGTCGGTCTCCGCGTCACCGGGGTCGCCGGCCGTCTCGCGGATCTCTCGGATACGGGACCGCCCGCCGGGGTGGACCCGGCGGGCGGTGGTGGGCAGTGCCTCAGACCGTGTGGCGGTCGGCGAGTGTCAGCGCCTCGTCGAGGATCGCCAGGCCCGCCTTGGCCTCCGTCTCCGACACGGTGCACGGGGGCACCACGTGGATCCGGTTGAAGTTCGCGAACGCGACCAGGCCGCCGCGCTTGCACGCGGCCAGCACCTCGTTCATCTCCGGCGACGACGACCCGTACGGCGCCAGCGGCTCCTTCGTCCCGCGGTCGCGTACCAGTTCCAGCGCCCAGAACACGCCGAGTCCGCGGACGTCACCGACGCTCGGGTGCCGTTCGGCGAGTTCGCGCAGCCCCGGGCCCAGCACGTCGGCGCCGATCGTGGCGGCGTTCTCGACGATCTGCTCGTTCCGCATCACGTTGATGGTCGCGACGGCGGCGGCGGTGGCCAGCGGGTGACCGGAGTAGGTCAGGCCGCCGGGGTAGGCACGGGTGGCGAACGTCTCCGCGACGTGCTCGGCGATCACCACACCGCCGAGCGGGACGTAACCGGAGTTGACGCCCTTGGCGAAGGTGATCAGGTCGGGCGTCACGCCGTAGTGGTCCAGCGCGAACCAGGCGCCGGTACGCCCGAAGCCCGCCATCACCTCGTCGGCGATGTAGAGGATGCCGTGCCTGTCGCACAGCTCCCGTACGCCCGCGAGGAAGCCCGGCGGTGGCGGCATGATGCCGGCGGTGCCCGGCACCGTCTCCAGCACGATCGCCGCGATGGTGGACGGGCCCTCCATCTCCACGACGCGTTCGAGGTGGCGCAGCGCGAGCGCGCACTCCTCCTCCTCGGTCGTGGCGCCGAACTCCGACCGGTACAGGAACGGGCCGAAGAAGTGCACCACCCCGGCGGTGCCGTTGTCGCTGGGCCAGCGGCGCGGGTCGCCGGTGAGGTTCACCGCGGTCTGGGTGCCGCCGTGGTAGCTGCGGTACTGCGACAGCACCTTCGGCCGGCCGGTGTGCAGCCGGGCCATCCGGACGGCGTGCTCGATCGCGTCCGCGCCGCCGTTGGTGAAGAACACCTTGGAAAGGCCGGCCGGGGTCAGCTCCGTGATCAGCCGGGCCGCCTCGCCGCGGGCGTCGTTGGCGTACGACGGCGCGATCGTGCACAGGCGGGCCGCCTGCTCCTGGATCGCCGCGACCACCACCGGGTGCTGGTGGCCGATGTTGGTGTTGACGAGCTGCGACGAGAAGTCCAGGTAGCGGTTCCCGTCGCCGTCCCAGAAGTACGAGCCCTCGGCGCGCTCGACCACCATCGGGTCGAGCAGCGACTGGGCGGACCAGGAGTGGAAGACGTGCGCGCGGTCGAGTTCGTAGGTGCGTTGTGCGCTGCTGCTCATCGGCGTTCTCTCTCCGCTGCTCAGACGTTCTCGGGGAAGCCGAGGTTGATGCCGCCGTGGCTGGGGTCGAGCCACCGGGAGGTGACGACCTTGCCGCGGGTGAAGAAGTGCACGCCCTCGGCGCCGTGGGCGTGCGAGTCGCCGAAGAGGCTGTCCTTCCAGCCGCCGAAGGAGTAGTAGGCCATCGGCACCGGGATCGGCACGTTGACGCCGACCATGCCGACCTCGACCTCGTTCTGGAAGCGGCGGGCCGCGCCGCCGTCGTTGGTGAAGATGGCCGTCCCGTTGCCGTACCGGTTGGCGTTCACCAGCGCGAGCGCCTCGTCGTAGCTGCCGACGCGCACCACTGAGAGCACCGGCCCGAAGATCTCGTCGGTGTACACGCTCATCTCCGGCGACACCCGGTCGAGCAGGCTCGGCCCGAGCCAGAACCCGGACTCGTCGCCGTCGGCCCGCACGTCGCGGCCGTCCACCACCAGCTCGGCGCCGGCCTCGACACCCGCGTCGAGGTACGACGCGACGCGGTCGCGGTGCTCCTTGGTGACCAGCGGACCCATGTCGCAGGAGCGCCGCCCGTCACCGACCTTCAGGGTGGCGATGCGCTCCCGGATCCGGGCCACCAGATCGTCGGCGACGGGCTCGACGACCACCAGGGCCGAGATGGCCATGCACCGCTCGCCGGCCGAGCCGAACCCGGCGTTGACCGCCGCGTCGGCGGCCAGGTCGAGGTCGGCGTCCGGCAGCACCACCATGTGGTTCTTCGCGCCGCCGAGGGCCTGGACGCGCTTGCCGTTGCGGGTGCCGGTCTCGTACACGTACCGGGCGATCGGCGTGGAGCCGACGAACGACACCGCCTTGACCTCGGGGTGCTCCAGCAGCCGGTCGACCGCGACCTTGTCGCCGTGCACGACGTTGAAGACGCCCGCGGGCAGGCCGGCCTGCTCCCACAGCCGGGCCACGAGCAGCGACGCGGACGGGTCCTTCTCGCTGGGCTTGAGCACGACGGTGTTGCCCGCCGCGATGGCGATGGGCACGAACCACATCGGGACCATCACCGGGAAGTTGAACGGCGAGATGACGGCGCAGACGCCGACCGGCTGCCGGATCGAGTAGACGTCCACGTTCGTGGAGACGCCCTCGGAGTAGCCGCCCTTGAGCAGGTGCGGGATGCCGCAGGCGAACTCGACGACCTCCAGGCCGCGGGTGACCTCGCCGAGGGCGTCCGAGACGACCTTGCCGTGCTCGGCCGTGATCAGCTCGGCCAGCTCCTGCTTGTGCTGGTTGACCAGCTCCCGGAACGCGAACAGCACCTGGGTGCGCTTGGTCAGCGACGAGGTCCGCCAGGAGGCGAACGCGGCGGCGGCGGAGGCGACCGCCTGGTCCACCTCGTCGACCGAGGCCAGCGGCACCTCCGTCCGGACCGCGCCCAGCGCCGGATCGTAAACTGGGGCCGTACGCTCGGTGACGCCGGCGAACGGCTTGCCGTCGATCCAGTGGGTCACCCGCTCCAGCGGGACGGGAGCGGGCGCGGTGCCGGGTGCTGTCTGGGTCATGCCCGGGATCATCTGTGCTTCCCCAGGTCCGGGCAATGGGCACTGTGTCGTTCCCGTCCGCGGGAAGCGCACATACTGTGCGCCGGAGGAGAGGGGGAGGCGCTCCGATGCCGATGACCGTCCGTGACGTGCTCGAACTGCCGGCTCTGCAGCAGGCCGGGCCGCGCGTCCTGGCGGGCCGGGACCGGCTGGACGCGCCGGTGCGCTGGGTGCACGTCGCCGAGATCCCCGAGATCGCCGACCTGCTCCGCGGTGGCGAGCTGGTCCTGACCACGGGCATCGGCCTGCCCCCGGACGACGACGGGCTGCGCCGGTGGATCGACGGCCTGGCGGCCGTCGGGGTGGCGGGTGTGGTGGTCGAGCTGGGCCGCCGGTTCGGCGGCACGCTGCCGGCCGGCCTGGTCGAGCACGCCCGCAGCCGGAACCTGCCTCTGATCGCGCTGCGGCGCGAGATGCGGTTCGTCGCGGTGACCGAGGTCGTCCACTCGGTGATCGTCGAGGAGCAGACGGCGGACCTGCTCGCGAAGGACGAGATCCACCGAATCTTCACCGAGCTGTCGGTGGAGGGCGCCGAGCCCCGGCAGGTGCTCCGCGAGGTCACCCGCCTGTCCCGGCGTCCCGCGGTGCTGGAGAACCTCGCCCACCAGGTGCTGGCGTACGAGACCGGCCCGCTGACCGCCGAGGAGCTGCTCGACCGCTGGGAGACCCGCTCCCGTGCGGTCGAGGTCCCGTCCGGCACCGGCTACGAGCCGCGCTCGGGCTGGCTGGTGACGAGCGTCGAGGCGCGGGGCAACCGGTGGGGGCGGCTCGTGCTGCTGTGCGACCAGGAGCCACCGGCCCGGACCCGGGTGCTGCTGGAACGCGCCGCGTCCACCATCGCGCTGAACCAGCTCGTCGCCCGGGACTCGTCGTCGGTCGAGCGGCAGGCCCGCAGCAGTCTGCTGCTGAGCATCGTTAACCACTCCGCGCCCACCCGGGACGTGGCGCTGCGGGCGCGCGGGCTCGGTGTCGTACTGGAGCAGCGACTGCTGCTCGGCGTCGTGGTCCGGCGGCGCCGGCCGGCCCCGGGCACCGGCGCCGACGGGAACGCGAACCGGCGGGCACTGCTCGACGCGGTGGAGACGGCGGTACGCGAGTGCGGGCTCGCCGCGCTCGCCGGCGACGTGGACGAGGCGGCCGGCGGCACCGGCGTCACCCTCCTCGTCGCGCTCGACGAGACCGGCTCCGACGAGGCGGCGCTGGGGAGCCTGTCCGCCGCACTCACCCGGGCGGGCCACCGGGCCGGCGCGGACGTCGTGGTCGCCGCCGGATCGGTGGTCCGGACGCTCGACCTGGCCCGGCGCTCGCTGGTCGAGGCGGCGCAGGTGGCCGATGCGACAGTGCACACCGCCGAGCCGCGCCCGTTCTACCGGCTGCACGACGTCCGCCTCCGGGGCCTGCTGTACCTGCTGCGCGACGACGTGCGCCTCCAGACGTTCGTCGAGCGCGAGCTGGGCCCGCTGCTCTCCTACGACCAGCGCCACGGCACGAACCACGTCGCGCTGCTGGAGACGTACCTGGTGGAGGGGCGCAACAAGCGGCGCGCGGCGGACGCGATGTCGCTGTCGCGGTCGGCGCTCTACCAGCGGCTGGAGCTGATCGAGCGGGTGCTCGGCGTCGACCTGGACTCGAGCGAGCGGCGCCTTTCGCTGCACGTGGCGCTCACCGCCCGGGACGTCATGCGCGCCGGTGGCCCGGAGCCCCCCGGCTGACGGTCACCTGTGGGTGCCGCGGCCCGACCGCAGGCGCCGGACGCCGTCGCGGGCCGGCGCGCTGTGCACGCTGACGCTGACGACAGGTACGGCGTTCGCGACGCTCTTGCGGACCGTCTCCAGCGGCGCCGTGCCGGGGGTGCACTCGACGATCATCACAGCGGAGCGGTCGGGGCACTGCACGTACTGGACGTGTGAGACGGCGACCCGGCGGGAGTGCAGCACGGACAGCACCTTGAGCAGGCCGGTCGTGGAGTGGCCCACGCCGAGGTGGATCACCATCGTGCTCGGCGTGCCGTGCTCGGCGGCGGGCTCGTCGTACGGGCGGCCGGGGGCGGGCCGGGGATGGTCGACGGTTGCGGGGGTGGATGCGGACACGCTCACGGGGGCCTCACTAGGACGAGCCGACAGGATCGCTTGGCCGGCGACGCACGCGGAGGCGTACGCCGCCTAGGTAATCAGCCGGGTCGCGATTCGATTGCCCACGGCGGGAGTGTGGCACGGGAACCCGGCTGCCGGGAGGCTGCGCCGGGCAGTCGTCCGCCACGTGAGACAGCGCCCTGACCTGCGGATCGACGGTGATGGGTCGCCCCGGCGGGGCCGGTCGCCGGGTTACCGGCCGGTACGCGAGCCCTTAAGGATCGTTCAGGATCTCGCTCTACACTCGGACTCGGGACGACGACTTGAGAAGGAGCTCCGCGCATGGACGCTGACGAGATCGCCGCCGGTCGGGCCCGCTGGCAGGCCCGCTACGACGCCGCCCGCAAGCGCGACGCGGACTTCACCACGCTGTCCGGAATGCCGGTCGAGCCGGTGTACGGCCCGCCGGAGGACACCGCGTACCCCGGGTTCGAGCGGATCGGCTGGCCGGGCGAGTTCCCGTACACCAGGGGCCTGTATCCGACCGGCTACCGCGGGCGGACCTGGACCATCAGGCAGTTCGCCGGCTTCGGCAACGCCCGGCAGACCAACGAGCGCTACAAGATGATCCTCGGCGCGGGCGGCGGCGGTCTCTCCGTGGCCTTCGACATGCCGACGCTGATGGGCCGCGACTCCGACGACCCGCAGTCCCTCGGCGAGGTCGGCCACTGTGGTGTCGCTGTGGACTCGGCCGCCGACATGGAGGTGCTGTTCGACGGCATCGACCTGGCGGGCGTGACCACCTCGATGACCATCTCCGGCCCGGCCGTGCCGGTCTTCTGCATGTACCTGGTCGCCGCCGAACGGCAGGGCGCCGACCTGTCCACGCTGGACGGAACACTCCAGACGGACATCTTCAAGGAGTACATCGCGCAGAAGGAGTGGCTGTTCGACCCCGAGCCGCACCTGCGCCTCATCGGCGACCTGATGGAGTACTGCGCCCGGGAGATCCCGCGGTACAAGCCGCTGTCCGTCTCCGGCTACCACATCCGCGAGGCCGGCTCGACCGCCGCGCAGGAGCTGGCGTACACGCTGGCCGACGGATTCGGGTACGTCGAGCTGGGCCTGTCGCGCGGCCTGGACGTGAACACCTTCGCCCCCGGCCTGAGCTTCTTCTTCGACTCCCACGTGGACTTCTTCGAGGAGATCGCCAAGTTCCGCGCCGCGCGCCGGATCTGGGCCCGCTGGCTGCGCGACGTGTACGGCGCCACCAGCGAGAAGGCCCAGTGGCTGCGGTTCCACACGCAGACCGCCGGGGTGTCGCTGACCGCTCAGCAGCCGGTGAACAACGTGGTACGCACCGCCGTGGAGGCCCTGGCCGCGGTGCTCGGCGGCACCAACTCGCTGCACACCAACGCCCTCGACGAGACGCTCGCCCTGCCCACCGACGAGTCGGCCGAGATCGCCCTGCGTACCCAGCAGGTGCTGATGGAGGAGACCGGGGTGACGAACGTGGCCGACCCGCTCGGCGGCTCCTGGTACGTCGAGGCGCTCACCGACCGGATCGAGGCCGAGGCGGAGGAGATCTTCGCCCGGATCAAGCAGCTCGGCGGCGAGGGTCCGCACACCATCGGCCCGATGACCTCCGGCATCCTGCGCGGCATCGAGGACGGCTGGTTCACCGGGCACATCGCCGAGTCGGCGTTCGTCTACCAGCAGGCGCTGGAGAAGGGCGACAAGCGGATCGTCGGCGTCAACTGCCACACCGGCACCGTCGCCAAGGACCTGGAGATCCTGCGCATCTCGCACGAGGTGGAGCTGGAGCAGCGCCGGGTGCTGACCGAGCGCAAGTCGGCCCGCGACGACGCCGCGGTCACCGCCGCCGTCGCGCGAATGGTCGAGGTGGCGAGGACCGGCGAGAACATGATCCCCGCCATGCTCGACGCGGTCCGCGCCGAGGCCACCCTCGGCGAGATCTGCGACGCGCTGCGCGCCGAGTGGGGCGTCTACCGAGAGCCCGCCCGCTTCTGACCCGCTGCTCTGCAAGGAAGGGCCCCTTGTTAACAGCTGCTGTTAAGAAGGGGCCCTTCCTCTACCGGAGGCGTTAACAGGGGGCCCTTCCTTGCGGGCGGGCTGAGCTGGGGGAGAGTGGTGACTGTCGCCGTCGCGGCTGGTCGGAGATCCGTCGCGTACGTGCGAGACTAGACAACCATGAGCGACCCACGGATCACCTCGTCGATCTTCACCCGCGGCGCGGTCGACCTCAGCGCGCTGCGCACCCCCGCACCGGCCGACACCTCCTCCGCCACACCGTCCCAGGGCGCTGGGCCGGCCGGGCTGCCGGGCAGCCCCGCCGGCTCCGCCGCCGTGATCGACGTGACCGAGGCGAACATCCAGTCCGAGGTGCTCGAACGCTCGCTCACCACACCGGTGGTGGTCTTCTTCGGCGCCGCCGGCTACCCGGAGAGCGACCAGTTCGCCCCGGTGCTGGAGCGGCTGGCCGCCGAGGGCGGCGGAGCGTGGCTGCTGGCCCGGGTCGACGTGCAGCAGCAGCCGCGGCTCGCGCAGATGTTCCAGCTCCAGACGCTGCCCACCACGTACGCCATCGTCGGCGGCCGTCCGATCGACGCCTTCCCCGGCCCGGTGCCGGAGTCGCAGTTGCGACAGTGGCTCCAGGCGGTCCTCAAGGCCGGTGGCGTCACAGTCGCCGAGCCGGAGGACCCGCGCCTCGACGCCGCCGACGACGCGCTGATGAGCGGTGACCTCGACGCGGCCGAGGCGGCGTACCGGAAGATCCTGGCCGAGTCGCCGGCGGACGCGGCTGCGGAGGCGGGCCTGGCGCAGGTCGGGCTGGCCCGCCGGGTGGCGGGCGCCGACCCGCAGGGCGCGCTGGACGCCGCTGCGGCCGCCCCCGACGACGTGGACGCCCAGCTGCTGGCCGCCGACATCGAGGTGCTCAGCGGCCTCGCCGACGAGGCGTACAAGCGGCTGGTCGGCCTGGTCCGGCGCACCGCCGGGGACGACCGGGACCGGGTACGCCAGCACCTGCTCGGCCTGTTCACCATCGCCGGCCCGGACGACCCCGCCGTGGCCTCCGCCCGACGCGCCCTGGCCAGCGCGCTGTTCTGAGTCAACCCGCGCGGGCCGGCGCACCGCCGGCCCGCCCGACCGCCGAGGACGGGAGCCCATGATGCGCCGGATCGCCGTCCTCGACGCGCCGACGAACCTCGGACTGCGCCCGCCCACTGCGAGCTCCGTCCCCGGTTGCGGCAAGGCGCCTGGTGCGCTGCGCGACCACGGCCTGCTCGCGCGGCTGCGGGCCCGCGACGCCGGCTGCCTCACCCCGCCGCGGTACGACCCGGGCGACTGGCGGCCCGGCGACGGCGTCTGCCACGCGCCGGAGATCTCCGCGTACTCGGTGGCGCTCGCCGACCGGATCGGCGCGATCATCGACCGGGGCGAGTTCCCGCTGGTGCTCGGCGGCGACTGCTCGGTGCTGCTCGGCTCGGCGCTGGCCATGCACCGCCTCGGCGAGGCGGTCGGCGGGCGGATCGGGCTGGTCTTCGTCGACGGCCACTCCGACTTCCGGCACCCCGGCAACGCCTCCTACGTCGGCGCCGCAGCCGGGGAGGATCTCGCCCTGGTCACCGGCCGGGGACAGCCCGACCTGGCCGCGATCGAGGGCCGCAGGCCGTACTTCCGGGACATCGACGTGGTGGTGCTCGGCATCCGCGCGCAGGACGAGTACCGGCTCGACCTCCAGGCCGCCGGCATCACCACCCGGCCGGTGCCGGCGCTGCGCGCCGAGGGTGCCGCCCGTACCGCCCAGTGGGCGCACGAGCAGCTCGTCGACTGCGCCGGCTACTGGGTGCACATCGACGTGGACGTGCTCGACCCGGCGGTGATGCCCGCCGTGGACGCGCCCGACCCGGGCGGCATCGCCTTCGCCGAGCTGGAGATCCTGCTCGCCGGGCTGGTCGACACCCCGCACTGCCTCGGCGTCGAGCTGACAGTCTTCGACCCCGACTACGACCCGGACGGGGCGTACGCGGCCGAGATCGTGAACACAGTGGTGGCCGGGCTCGCCCCTGTGGTCGCGCCGGGCGCCGTGCCGCCCCGGTTGCTGCCGGCCGGGCCTGTCGCACCGGCGCCCCGCGCCGCCGACAGCCGGCCGGAGCCCGAGCCGCTGCCCGCCCCGGCGGCCGTACCGGCGCCGGCGGTCGCGGTGGAGCCGATCGGCCCCGACCCGACCGTCGGCGACGACCTCGGCGACGACCCGCTGGGGCCCGGCCTGCTGCGCCGCGCCCCCGCCGGAGACGAGCCGGACCCGGCCCGCTCCGGCATCGACATCGCCTGACCGGTACGCCTCAGCTCGCGGCCAGGCCGCGCAGGAACTTCTCGGCGATCGGCGCCGCCACCTTCGAGCCCGCCCCGCCCTGCTCGACGAAGACGGCGAAGGCCACGTCGCCCTGCCAGCCGACGAACCAGGCGTGCGTGTGCGCCGGGTTGTTGTCGTACTCCGCGGTGCCGGTCTTGCCGTGCACCGGCTCGCCCGGCACGTCCGCCAGCGCGCTGCCGCTGCCCGCTGTCACCACCCCGCGCATCATCGACTTCAGCGCCGTCACCGACTCCGGCTTGAGCGCCTCGCCGGCCGGTGCGGGCTTGGCCGGCGCCGGGTCGAGCAGCAGCTTGGGCTGCTCGAACCTGCCCCGGGCCACCGCCGCCGTGGCGCTCGCCATGGCCAGCGGGCTCACCAGCGTGGTGCCCTGGCCGATCGCGGCGGCGGCCTGCTCGGTGGCCGAGCCGTTGGCGGAGATCTTGCCGGTGAACGCGTCGGTGCCCAGATCCCACGCGGCCTCCAGGCCGAGCGTACGGCCGGCCTGGGCCAGCCCGTCCGGGCCGAGCTTCGGCGCCAGCGCGGTGAACGCGGTGTTGCACGACTTGGCGAAGTCGGTGGCGAACGGCACCGGGCCCAGCTCGAAGTTGTCCGAGTTCTTGAAGACCCGGCCCTCGACTGTCGACGTCTTCGGGCAGTCCACTGTCGTCTGCGGCGTCACCGCGCCCCGGTCGAGCAGGCCGAGCGCGCTGACCATCTTGAACGTCGAGCCGGGCGGCACCTGGGCGGTGAAGGCGAGGTTGTCGCCCGCCGCACCCGGGCCGTTCGCGGCGGCCAGCACCGCGCCGTCGCTGATCCGCACGGCGACCAGGGCGGAGCGGCGGGTCTGCCCGCGCAACGCGGCGTCGGCGGCGTTCTGGGTGGCCGCGTCGATTGTCGTCTTCACCGGCTGACCGGGCTTCGGGTCGGCGCGGAACAGCTCCGTGCCGGTCGGCTCCACCTTGCCGTCCGGGGTGGTCCGCTGGGTGATCACGGTGACGCCGGGGACGCCGCGCAGCCGCTCGTCGTACCGGCCCTGGAGACCGCCGTGGCCGACCAGGTCGCCGCGCGCGTACCGGTCGGGGTGGGCCTGGAGGTCGTCGGCGGTGGCCTGGTCGACCGAGCCGAGCAGCGCCCGGGCGAACTCGCGGGTCGGCGCCAGCATGAGCTGCTCCGAGACGAACCGGGTGCCGGGCAGGTCGTAGATGCGCGGCTTGATCTGCCGGTACGCCTCGTCGCGCAACGTCACCACCTCGACCAGGCCGTCCGGCTTGGCCTCCTTGAGCCGCTTCGGCAGGTCGCCCAGGTCGACCGGCGGGGTGAGCGCGGGCCGGATCGCCTTGAACGCGGCGTCCAGCTTCCGGACCATGCCGGGGACGTCGTCGACCTCGCCGGGAACGAGCTGCACCCGGACCACCGGGCGTGGCGCGACGATCGGCTGACCGGCCGCGTCCAGCACACCGGCGCGCTGCGCCGGCTCCCGCCGCAGCGCGATCTTGTCACCGCTCTCCAGCTTCTCGTGCACCACCGACGGCTCCCAGATCACCTGCCACCGGTCGTCGCCGCCGCGCTTGAGGCGTACCGGATTCTCGTAGGCCCAGGTGCCGCCGCCGGGCAGCGCCCAGCTCACCTTGACCCGGGCGGTGGCGACGTCGCCCTTGGTGGTGATGTCGCCAGTGCGGGCCAGCTCCGGCGGGTCGGCCGCGAGCGCGCCGGCGAGTGCCTGGATCTGCTTGGTCACCTCACCGGCGGGCAGCCGCCCGCCGGTCGGCTCGACGAAGCCGACCGCCTGGAGGTCACCGGAGCGCCAGCCGCCGAGGAACGCCTCGACGGCTGTCTCCGGGCCGTCGTCCCCGGAGCATCCGGTCAGCGCGCCGGCCGTGACCAGGACGGCGGTCAGCGCCGCGAGGGCGCGGTGACGGGTGTGACGGCGGGGGCGGACGGGGTACGACACGGGCATGAAGCAGTCCCTCCGGTGCTCAACTGCCCTGCACGCTAGTACGGCCCGGCGTTCCCCACCGCCCCGCCACGGCCTCCGGCAGCGCCAGAAGCGGCGTGTGGCAGTGTGATGAACATCGCCAGTCGGGGTACTCCGCGAGCGGCCGACCACGGACCCGCAACGGGTGAAAGGACAGAGTCCCGATCCGGACGTCCGGCCAGTGGTCCGCCGCGGGAGGTACCGCGCGGTAGGGCCTAGGCTGGGCGGCAGAGTGACCCACAACGCGGTGGGTCGAGGGGAGTGGCACCGATGGACCGGCGTCCGGCGATCAAACCGGGACCCGACCTCCGGCAGGCTGACACCGGCCGGGACGACGACAGCTTCGATTCGGCGACCGACGGAGACGGTTTCAGCCGTCTCGACACAGGAGTGACCGGGATGACCGGTTCCAGCATCGACACCCTCTACGACCTGGGCCTGCCTGCGCAGGCACTGGCCGACGAGTCGGAGGACGCCGAGCTGGACGAGCCCGTTCCCAACGCGGAGCGGCTGGTCGCCCAGGCGGTCGCGCTGGCAGGCGACGACCACGACGCGGCCACACTCGTGGACCGCTTCTGGCGGTTCGCGCCGGACGAGGAGCTGATCGGCTTCACCGCCGAGGAGATGCTGGAGGCGGCCCGGGCCCACCGGGACCTGGCCCAGCAGCGGGTGCCGGGCGAGCTGAAGCTCCGCATCCACGAGCCGGACGCCGAGCAGCACCACACGGTCGTGGAGATCGTCACCGACGACATGCCGTTCCTGGTCGACTCGGTGACCGCCCTGCTGAACTCCCGCCACCTGGACGTGCACCTGCTCGTGCACCCGCTGGTCGTGGTGCGGCGCGAGCCGCTGGGCCGGCTCACCGAGGTGTCGGCGGACGTGGAGCCGGACGACGCGATCGCCGGTGACCTGGTCGAGAGCTGGATGCGGATCGAGATCGACCCGGTCCGCGACCCGGCCGAGCGGGAGACGTTGCGGCGCGAGTTGCAGCGGGTGCTCACCGACGTGCGCGAGGCGGTCGAGGACTGGCCGAAGATGCGACAGCGGGCCCTCGCGCTCGCCGACGAGCTGGCCGCCGCCCGGACGTCGGACAACCGCCCGCCGGTGCCGGAGAAGGACATCACCGACTCGGTGGAGCTGCTGCGCTGGCTGGCGCACGACCACTTCACGTTCCTCGGCTACCGGGAGTACCGGCTGGTCGACACCGACGGCGCGCGCGGCGGGCAGGCCCTGGAGGCGGTGCTCGGCACCGGGCTGGGCATCCTGCGCTCCGACTCGCCGGAGGCCCGGTCGCTGAACTCGATGACGCCCGAGGCGCACGAGAAGGTGCTGGAGAAGCGCCTGCTCATCATCACCAAGGCCAACTCGCGTGCCACTGTGCACCGCTCGGCGTACCTCGACTACATCGGCTTCAAGATCTTCAACGAGGCCGGTGAGGTGGTCGGGGAGCGGCGCTTCCTGGGCCTGTTCTCCACCGCCGCGTACCGGACCAGCGTGCAGGAGTTGCCCGTGGTCCGGCGCAAGGTCGCCGAGGTGCTCGACCGCTCGGGCCTGAGCCTGCGCAGCCACTCCGGCAAGGACCTGTTGCAGATCCTGGAGACCTACCCGCGCGACGAGCTGTTCCAGATCAAGACCGACGACCTCTACCACGCGGTGATCGGCGTGCTGCGGATGGCGGGTCGCCGGCAGCTGCGGGTGTTCCTGCGCCGCGACGCGTACGGGCGGTTCATCTCCTGCCTGATCTACCTGCCGCGGGACCGGTTCACCACGCAGAACCGGCTGCGCATGCAGGACATCCTGCTGCGTGAGCTGAACGGCGTCGGCGTCGACTACACCACGCGGGTGACCGAGTCGATGCTGGCCCGGGTGCACTTCATCGTGCGTACCGACCCGAACAACCCGCCCGGCGACATCGACGCCGACCTGCTCGCCGAGGAGCTGGCCGACGCGACCCGCCTCTGGGACGACGACTACCGGCTGGTGCTGGAACGCAAGCTCGGCGACGAGCAGGCCAAGCACCTGTTCGCCCGGTACGCCGACGCGTTCCCGGAGGGCTACAAGGACGGGCACACGCCGTACGAGGCGATGAAGGACCTGGCGAAGCTGGAGCTGCTGGAGGAGCCCGGCCAGCTGGAGATGCACCTGTTCCGCAAGCAGGCGCCGCCGCGTCCGTACGCGGCCCGCGCCGCCGACGCCGACGAGGCGATGGACGTGCGGTTCAAGGTCTACCGGTACGGCGAGCCGATGATGCTCTCCGCCGTGCTGCCGGTGCTGCACTCGCTCGGCGTGAAGGTGGTCGACGAGCACCCGTACGAGGTGGAGCGCGTCGACGGCCGGATCTGGCTCTACGACTTCGGTCTGGAGCTGCCCGAGCGGCACCAGGACCTGGCCGAGGTGCGTCCGCACGTGGAGAACGCCTTCGCCGCCGCCTGGCGGGGCGAGGCCGAGGTGGACGGCTTCAACGAGCTGGTGCTCCGGGCCGGGCTCACCTGGCGGCAGGTCGTCGTGCTGCGCGCGTACGCGAAGTACCTGCGGCAGGCCGGCACCGTGTTCTCCCAGGAGTACATGGAGCAGACGTTCATCGCGTACCCGCAGATCGCGGAACTGCTGGTGAAGCTGTTCGAGACCCGGTTCGCCCCGGGCGCCATCACGCTCGACGAGCGGCGGCAGCGCAGCGGCGAACTGGTCGACGCGATCGGCGAGGCGCTGGACGAGGTGGCCAGCCTCGACCAGGACCGCATCCTGCGGTCGTACCTGACGTTGATCCAGGCCACGCTGCGTACCAGCTTCTACCAGAAGCCGGTGGGCGGGCGGCCCAAGGCGTACGTGGCGTTCAAGCTGGACCCGCAGGCCATCCCGGACCTGCCGGCGCCGCGGCCCAAGTTCGAGATCTTCGTCTACTCGCCCCGGTTCGAGGGCGTGCACCTGCGCTACGGGCCGGTGGCCCGAGGCGGCCTGCGCTGGTCCGACCGGCGTGAGGACTTCCGGACCGAGGTGCTCGGCCTGGTCAAGGCGCAGATGGTGAAGAACGCCGTGATCGTGCCGGTCGGCGCCAAGGGCGGCTTCGTGCTCAAGCAGAAGCCGGGTGACCGGGACGAGGCGGTGATCTGCTACAAGGAGTTCATCTCCGCGCTGCTCGACGTCACGGACAACATCGTCAGCGGCGAGATCGTGCCGCCCGAGGACGTGGTCCGGCACGACGGCGACGACCCGTACCTGGTGGTGGCCGCCGACAAGGGCACGGCGACGTTCTCCGACATCGCCAACGAGATCTCCGAGGCGCACAGCTTCTGGCTGGGCGACGCGTTCGCCTCCGGCGGCTCGGCCGGCTACGACCACAAGAAGATGGGCATCACCGCCCGGGGCGCCTGGGAGTCGGTCAAGCGGCACTTCCGGGAGCTGGGGCACGACACCCAGACGCAGGACTTCACTGTGGTCGGCGTCGGCGACATGTCCGGTGACGTGTTCGGCAACGGGATGCTGCTGTCGCGGCACATCCGGCTGGTGGCCGCGTTCGACCACAGGCACATCTTCCTCGACCCGGACCCGGACTCGGCCCGGTCGTGGGAGGAGCGCAAGCGGCTGTTCGACATGCCGCGCTCGTCGTGGGAGGACTACGACCGCGAGCTGATCTCCGAAGGCGGCGGCGTCTACCCGCGTACGGCGAAGTCGGTGCCGGTTTCGCCGCAGGTCCGCGCGGTGCTCGGCCTCGACGAGGACGTCACGCAGATCAGCCCGCAGGAGCTGATGAAGGCGATCCTCACCGCGCCGGTCGACCTGTTCTGGAACGGCGGCATCGGCACCTACGTCAAGGCGTCCAGCCAGACCAACGCCGAGGTGGGGGACAAGTCCAACGACGCCATCCGGGTGGACGGCAAGAGCCTGCGCTGCCGGGTGGTCGGCGAGGGCGGCAACCTGGGCTTCACCCAGCAGGGCCGGATCGAGTACGCCTCGACCGGCGGCCGCATCTACACCGACTTCATCGACAACGCGGCCGGTGTGGACTGCTCCGACCACGAGGTCAACATCAAGATCCTGCTCAACACGGCCGTGGCCGACGGCGAGCTGGACCGGCCGGAGCGCGACGAGCTGCTGGCCCAGATGACCGACGAGGTCGCCGAGCTGGTGCTGCGGGACAACTACGACCAGGCGCGGGCGCTCAACAACGCCCAGGCCCAGGCCGCCTCGCTGCTCCCGGTGCACCGGCGGATGATCAACGAGCTGGAGCGGTCCGGCGCGCTGAACCGGTCGCTGGAGGCGTTGCCGTCGGACGAGGAACTGGCGGTCCGCACCGAGAGCGGCCTGACCGCGCCGGAGTTCGCGGTGCTGCTCGCGTACGTCAAGATCGTGCTGGAGCGCGAGATCGTCGGCGAGGGCCTGGCGGACGAGGAGTGGACGACCGACGTCCTGGTCAACTACTTCCCGACGCCGCTGCGGCAGCGCTTCGCCGAGCGGATGGGCCGGCACCGGCTGCGCCGGGACATCGTCACCACCGTCCTCGTCAACGAGGCGATCAACCGGGGCGGCATCTCGTTCGTCTTCCGGGTGGTCGAGGAGACGGCGGCGTCGGCTGCGGACGTGCTCCGGGCGTACGTGGTGGTCCGCGAGGTGTTCGGCCTGCGCGACCTGTGGGACGCGGTCGAGGCGCTGGACAACAAGGTCTCGCCCGAGTTGCAGACGGCCGTCTACCTGGACACCCGGCGGCTGCTCGACCGCGCGGTGCGCTGGCTGGTCACCAACCGGCGCTCGCCGATCGACGTGCCGGCGGAGATCGCCCGGCTGCGCGACGGTGTGGCCCGGCTCCTGCCGGACCTGGAGAACCGGTTCTGGGGCACCGAGCGGGAGGCCATCGCGGCGCACATCGAGTCGCTGGTCGAGCGCGGGCTGCCGCGTGACCTGGCCGAGCAGGCGACCCGCCTGATGTACAGCTTCGGCCTGCTGGACATCGTGGAGACGGCGCAGGGCACCGGGCGGGACGTGAGCGAGGTGGCCTCGGTCTACTTCGTGCTCTCCGACCGGTTCCGGGTCGACGCGTTGCTGTCGAAGATCTCCCTGCTGCCCCGCGAGGACCGGTGGCAGACGCTGGCCCGGATGGCGCTGCGCTACGACCTGTACGCCGCGCTGGCCGCGCTCACCGCCGAGGTGCTCGGGTCCACGCCGGAGGACGTGCCGCCGGTGGAGCGGGTGCAGGAGTGGGAGCAGGCGAACGCCACCTCGATCCACCGGGCGCACCGGGCGATGGGGGAGTTCGACGAGTCCCGCGCCGACCTGTCCGCGCTGTCGGTGCTGCTGCGCCAGATCCGTACCCTGGTCCGGACCTCGGCGGCGGCCTGACCGCTGACGCACGAGTGGCCCGGTGGTCGGTTCCCCGACCACCGGGCCACTGCCGTTCCCGCCCTCAGCTGGTCATCGGGGCGTAGACGACGATGTTGTTCAGGTAGCTCCCGGCCGTCTTGTCGAACACCCCGCCGCAGGTCACCACGCGCAGGGCCGGGACGTCCGACGGACCGTAGACCTGCGCGGCGGGAAAGGCGGTCTTCGGGTACGACGCGACCTCCCGCACGGTGAACGTGGCGGACGAGCCGTCCTGCCGGGCGACCACTATCGTGTCGCCCGCCACCAGCGCGCCGAGGTTGAAGAACACCGCCGGGCCGAGCTGGGCGGAGTCGACGTGACCGACGATCACCGCGTTGCCGGCCTCGCCCGGGCTGGCGCCGGGGGAGTACCAGCCGGCGTTCATGGCCTGGTCCAGCGGGGGCACCTGGACCGTGCCGTCCGGGTTCGTGCCGAGCGACATGATCGGCGCCTGCACCCCGATGCGGGGGATCGAGATGGTGACCGGCGCCGACCGGGGAAGTGGAGCCGGGGCGGCGCCCGTCGTGTCCGGGGTGCCCGGGACGGCTGCGGCGCCCGGGGTGGCGCCGGGTGCGCCGGTCAGTGGGCCCGGCGTCGCCGGGCCGCCCCCGGCGGCGTCCGCTGCCGGCTGGCCGGTGCCGCCCGGTGTGGACTGGCCGGTGGTGCCCGGTGCGGGTTGGCCCTCGGCGTCCGGGTCGGCGTAGGCGCCGGGGGGATCGCTCAGCGGGTCGGTGGTGACGGGAGCCGCCTGCGAGATCGGCTGCGGTGGGGACGGTGTCGGGGCGGTCCGTACGGACGCGCCGATCAGACCGGCCCCGGCCATGGCGAGCAGGACGACGACGGCCGCGCCGGCGGCACGCCACGGACTTCCGTGACGGCCGCCGGCCCGGGTCGTCGTCCGGTCAGACCAGGCCACCGGCCCGCCGCCGACGCAGCAGCACCAGGCCGCCCAGCGCCGCGGCGCCGATCATGCCCGCGCCACCGGTGGCGAGGTTGCGGTCCACGCCGGTGGTCGTCATGCCACCGTCGCCGCCGTCGACCCCACCGCGCGGCAGGACCACCAGCTCGCCCTCACCGCAGGTGCCCCGCAGCTCGTACCGGCCCGGCCGGGCGTCGTGCGACACGGTGGCCTCGCCGTAGTAGACGAAGTCCTTCCCGTGCTCCCACTCGTCCTTGCCGTAGTCGCGCTCGGCGTCCTTGCCGTAGTCGCCCTTGTCCTCCTGCCAGGCGCCTCCGCTCGCCTGCCAGTCGTCCTTGCCGCCCTGCCAGTCGTCCTTGCCGCCCTGCCAGTCGTCCTTGCCGTCCTGCCAGGAGCCGTGCTCGTCCTTGCCGTCCTTGCCCTTGTCGTCCGGCCGGCCGCCACGGTCGTCCTTGCCGTGCTCGTCCTTGGCGTCCTTGCCGTACCGGTCCTTGCCGTCGGGGCCGTGCTCGTCCTTGGTCCAGTCCGGCGCGCCCGCCTTCTCCTTCTCCCAGCCCGGCTCGGCGTCCTGGCCGTACTCGTCGTGCCCCTGCCAGTCGCCCGGGTCGACGGCCGCGCCGGCGCCCGCGCCACCCGGCTGCGGCTGCCCTTCCGGCTGGCCGGCGGGCGGCTGGGGCTGGTTCGCCGGAGGCTGCGGCATGCCGTCGCCACCCGGCCCGTTCCCGCCCGGCCCGTCGCCACCCGGGCCGTTGCCACCGGGGCCGTTCCCACCCGGACCGCTGCCGCCGGGGCCGTTGCCGTCCGGGCCGTGCCCCTCCCCGCCCGGCTCGCCGCGGCCGTCCGGGCCCTTGCCGTGCTCGTCCTTGCCGTGGTCGTCCTTGCCGTGGTCGTCCTTGCCGTCCGGGCCCTTGTCGTCCCAGCCCCAGTCCTGGTCGCCGCCCCAGTCGCCGCCGCGGTCGGCCCAGTCGCCGTGCTCGCCGTCGCGGGCCGGGTGCAGGTCGACCTTGCCGGTCACCTTCGACCAGACGGTGGCGTGCTTCTGCGGCTCGGAGCAGATCGCGAGCAGCTCGACGGTGTCCCCCGCCTTCACCACGTGGGGCTTGGCGATGACCTTGCCCTCGTCGTGCCCGCCCGCGTAGGCCATTCCCGGGGTGAACGCGAGAAGGCCGGCTCCGCCGAGGGCGGCGCCCGCGACCACCTTCCCGAGCATCTTCTTAGCCATGACCAGCGTCTCCATCCCTGTTCGTCCTGAGCCCGACGTCAGTCGAGCTAAGGCTGACGTTAGACCTTTTCGCGACTTATCCGGGGAAAGATTCGCTTTTAGGGATTTGCCGGTGATGTGGCCCCGGCGCGTGCTGCCCGACCGGTAGCGCCGATCAGGCTCTCCACGGCGGTCCCGCGACGCCGGTCCCACTCGTGCTGTCGGCGCCCCTCCGCGCGGTCCGCGTACCGAGTGGAACGTCATGGGTGTCTCCGGGTCGTTTTGACACCCATGACGTTCCACCCGAGCTGAAGGGCGCCGGTGGGCGGCGGGGAGTGGGGGTGTGGTGGCGCCGGGCGCCGGTAGGGTGGGCGGCAGGCGTATCGAGCCATTGCCATGGAAGCGCTCCCATGCGAGAATCGCTGCACGCGGTTCGGGGAGCCACACCGCGAGCTCAGACGTCGAGGGCAGCCGGCACCACCGGCCGACGTCCGGCTCCATCGGCCGGTCCTGCGGACCGGTCGGCACCACCACCCCCACAACGCCCGTCCGGGTCGGGCGTCCCCCGAAGAAACCCGTGGCGCGCACGGTCGTTCCCGCAGGACGACTGCCGCCGCCATTTGCGCCGGGCCGTACGCGGATCCGGTCTCGCCCAAGGAGATCAGTGGCATGAATCTGTGGAGAAGGCTGTCCGGCCGGAACCGGACGCTCGCGCTCACCGGCGCCGGCGTCCTGGTAGCCGGTGGACTGGTGACCCTCCCGGTCACCGCGGCGCAGGCCGCCACCCAGTGCAGCGTGACGTACACGACCAGCGACTGGCCCGGTGGATTCACCGGCACCGTGACCATCAAGAACATCGGTGACGCGCTCAGCTCGTGGAACCTCGGCTTCACCTTCCCGAACAGCTCGCAGCGGGTGGTGAACGGCTGGTCCGCGAGGTGGTCCCAGAGCGGCCAGAACGTCACCGCGCAGAACGAGTCGTACAACGGGTCGCTCGCCAGCGGCGCCAGCACCACCATCGGCTTCAACGGCTCCTGGAGCGGCAGCAACCCGAAGCCGACCCAGTTCACGCTCAACGGCACTGTGTGCAACGGCGGCACGCCGTCCACCAGCACGCCGCCGACGAGCACGCCGCCGACCAGCACGCCGCCCACGAGCACGCCGCCGACGTCGACCCCGCCGACCTCGACGCCGCCGACGAGCACCCCGCCGCCCGGGCAGCGGGTCGACAACCCGTACGTCGGTGTGAAGGGGTACGTGAACCCCGAGTGGAAGGCCAAGGCCGAATCGGTGTCCGGCGGCAGCCGGGTGTCGAACAACCCGACCGCGGTCTGGATCGACCGGATCGCCGCCATCAACGGCACGCCGGACAGCAGCTCCAACGGCGCGATGGGCGTCCGTGACCACCTGGACGCCGCGCTCGCCCAGGGCGCCGGCTACATCCAGTTCGTCATCTACAACCTGCCCGGCCGGGACTGCGCAGCGCTGGCCTCCAACGGCGAGCTGGGCCCGGACGAGCTGCCCCGCTACAAGGCCGAGTACATCGACCCGATCGCCGCGATCCAGGGTGACTCGAAGTACCGGAACCTGCGCATCGTCAACATCATCGAGATCGACTCGCTGCCCAACCTGGTGACCAACACCTCGGGCAACCCGGGCGGCACGGTCATGTGCGACACGGTGAAGGCCAACGGCGCGTACGTGAACGGTGTCGGCTACGCCCTGGCGAAGCTGGGCGCGATCGGCAACGTCTACAACTACATCGACGCCGCCCACCACGGCTGGATCGGCTGGGACAGCAACTTCGGCCCGGTCGCCGACCAGCTCAAGGCCGCCGCCGTCGCGTCCGGCAGCACCGTCGCCAACGTGCAGGGCTTCATCGTCAACACGGCGAACTACTCCGCCCTGAAGGAGCCGTACGTCAAGGTCACCGACTCGGTGAACGGCCAGACGGTCCGGCAGTCCAAGTGGATCGACTGGAACCAGTACGTCGACGAGCTGTCGTTCGCCCAGGCGTTCCGGCAGAAGCTGGTCTCGGTCGGCTTCGACAGCAACATCGGCATGCTGATCGACACCTCCCGTAACGGTTGGGGCGGCTCCGCCCGGCCCACCGGCCCGGGCCCCATGACCAGCGTGGACGCCTACGTCGACGGCGGCCGGGTCGACCGGCGCATTCACGCCGGCAACTGGTGCAACCAGGCCGGCGCGGGTCTCGGCGAGCGGCCGCGGGCCAACCCGGAGACCGGGATCGACGCCTACGTCTGGGTGAAGCCCCCGGGTGAGTCGGACGGCTCCAGCAAGGAGATCCCGAACAACGAGGGCAAGGGCTTCGACCGGATGTGCGACCCGACCTACACCGGTAACGCCCGCAACGGCAACAGCATGTCCGGCGCCCTGCCGGACGCGCCGATCTCCGGCGCGTGGTTCCCGGCCCAGTTCCAGCAGCTCATGCAGAACGCGTACCCGCCGCTCTCCTGAGCCGCGGTGAGGGCCACCCGCGGCGGCGGGAGTGAGGCACCGCCGCACGGGTTCCCCGGGCCCCTGGTCGACGCCCACGTCGGCCAGGGGCCCTCGGCCGTTCCGGTGTCAGGGAACGGTGCGCTCGATCGCCGCCCGGCCCAGCTCGGCCAGGTCGCGGCGGGCCCGCTCCAGGTTCTCCGGCGTCACGTCCTGACCCCGGGCCTGCACCAGGTCCTCCGGATCCCAGGGCTGCTCGGCGCCGGTGCGGATGTCGTCCGGGGCGGCGCCGGTACCGGTGCCGGTCGCGCCGGTCCCGGCCGCGTACGGGTCACCGATGAGGTTCGGCGACCCGGTGTCCGGCACCGCGCCGTCGGGCTCGGTGAAGGTCGGGTTGTCCGGGTCGGTGCCGTCGTTGCGCAACTGGGGCACCGTGCTGTCGTCGTCCACCGCCGCGGCCACCTCGGGGGTCTCCTCCAGCGGCCGCTCGCCACCGCGGTCACGATCGGTCATGCTGCTGCCCTCCTGTCCCTTCGCGTGATCCCCGTGGCCTACCCGGTGCGGGCCGCGCCATGCGGGCGGAGGGGTCAGGACTCGTCGCGGTGCGGCTCCGGCGTCTCGGTCGGGCGCAGCCGCTGCCACAGCAGCATCAGCAGGCCGAACACCAGCATCGCCGCGCCGGCCCACAGGTTGATCCGGACGCCCTGCGCCTTGTCGATCTCGGCGGACGTGTCGAACAGCCCCATCAGGCCGACGATCAGCCCGTACACCACGAACAGGCCGCCGATGACCCGGCGGATGTCGAACAGCCGGGCCGCGGCGGAGCGTTCCTCCCGGGCGTCCTCGGTCTCGTCGACCAGCGGGTCGTGCGCCTCGCCGCCCTGGTAGTGGCGGTCCGCGTTGTCTGCCATGGCGTGCGTCCCCTCCTTCAGAAGACCGGGATGTAGAACAGGGCGGCGAGGATCACGGCGACGACGCCGAGCAG
Source organism: Micromonospora sp. CNZ296 (assembly GCF_007827635.1). Taxonomy (NCBI): domain Bacteria; kingdom Bacillati; phylum Actinomycetota; class Actinomycetes; order Micromonosporales; family Micromonosporaceae; genus Micromonospora; species Micromonospora sp. CNZ296. The sequence goes on along the minus strand of NZ_VISW01000004.1, from coordinate 152,408 downwards.
CACCGGGGAGCGGTACCAGGCGGTGTCGCCGGCCAGCGAGTCGTCGGCGAGCGTGGTGTCGCTGAGGCCGTACACCAGCCCGGTCAGCTGGTCGTCGGTCTTCGGCCGGGTCAGCGGCGTGACGATCGCGGCCACCACAGCGACCGTGGCGAAGGCCAGGCCCGCGCCCCAGAAGCTCTCCTCCAGGTCGGAGTTGAAGCTGATCACGCCGCCCTTGTAGAGCAGGTACGTGGCGGTGGCGACGACAGTGCCGGACAGCAGCGACCAGAACCCGGCCAGCGGCGTCATCCGCCGCCAGAACATGCCGATGATGAACGTGCCGAACAGCGGCGCGTTGAAGACCGAGAACAGCGCCTGGATGTAGTTCATGATGTTGCTGAACCCGGCCGCGATGAACGCGGTGCCGATGCCGATGACCACGGCGCCGACGGTGGCGATCCGGCCCACCTTCACGTAGTGCTCGTCCGGCAGGTCCCGCCGGAAGTACGCCTGCCAGATGTCGTACGTGAAGACGGTGTTGAACCCGCTGACGTTCGCCGCCATGCCGGCCATGAACGAGGCCACCAGGCCGGTGACCGCGATACCGAGGACGCCGTTGGGCAGCAGGTCGCGCATGAGCAGCGGGATCGCGTTGTTGTAGACCAGGTCGCCCTCGTCGGCGCCCAGCCCTTTCACGGTGACCAGGGCGATCAGGCCGGGGATCACGGTGACCGCCGGGATGAGCAGCTTCGGGTACGCGGCGATGATCGGCGTACGCCGGGCGGCGCTCATGTTCCGTGCGGACAGGGCGCGCTGCACCTCGGCGAAGTTGGTGGTCCAGTAGCCGAAGGAGAGCACGAAGCCCAGGCCGAACACGATGCCCAGCCAGTGCGCGCCGAGCGGGTTGCCGGTGCTGCCGGTGCCCTCCCAGGCGTGCAGTCCGGCCTCGCCGAGTCTGGAGTCGCGGACCGCGTCCATCAGGCCGCTGACGCCGCCGACCTTGACCAGCCCGATCACCGTGATCGGCACCAGACCGGCGATGATCACGAAGAACTGGAGCACCTCGTTGTAGATCGCGCCGGAGAGCCCGCCGACGGTGATGTACGCCAGCACGATCACCGCACCGACGATGATCGCGAACCAGAGCGGCCAGCCCAGCAGCGCCTGCATGATCAGGGCCAGCGCGTAGAGGTTCACGCCCGCGATGAGCACCTGCGCGACAGCGAAGCTGATCGCGTTGAGCAGGTGGGTGGGGCGGTTGAAGCGCAGCCGCAGGTACTCGGGGACGCTGCGGACCTTGGAGCCGTAGTAGAACGGCATCATCACGATGCCGAGGAAGACCATCGCCGGCACGGCGCCGATCCAGTAGTAGTGCACCGTCATGATGCCGTACTGGGCGCCGTTGGCGGCCATGCCGATGATCTCCAGCGCGCCCAGGTTGGCCGAGACGAACGCCAGGCCGGTGACCCAGGCGGGGAGCGAGCGGCCGGAGAGGAAGAAGTCCACGCTGGTACGGATCGCGCGCCGGGCGGCGAAACCGACGCCGAGCACCGTGACGAAGTAGAGCGCCAGGATCAGATAGTCCAGGGCGTTCATGTTCAACCGCAGGCCGCCGCCGCCCATGCCCGTGCTCCCCTCGTGTGCACCGCTGCCCGCACCTACCCGGATTGCGAGGTTTCATACCTGCTGTTCGGTCCGGGTACGCGGAAGCCCCGGCCGGTCACCGGCCGGGGCTTCGTGGCGGTTCCTCAGCGGCCCAGCACGCGGTCCAGGAAGTCGCGGTAGCCGCGTACGGCCACCCGGAGCTGCTCGGTGTCGGTGGAGCCGGACTCCTGCCAGGCGCCGAGCCGGGTGCGCTGCTCCCGCAGGGCGGTGGAGAGCGCCTCGATCGCCTCCTCGACCAGCGACTCCGCCTCGCCGACCGCGGCGCGCGGGTCGTCCACGAAGCGAAGCTGCACGTCGCGCCAGCGGTCCCGGAAACCCTGCGCGGCCTCCGGCGCGAACAGCGTCGCCGCGTCGGCGGGTACCGCGCCGGGCGTGGGCCGCTCCGCGCCGGACAGCGCCGTGCCGGCCGCGCCGGCGGCTGCCGCGCCCGCCGCAGCGGTGGCGGTGTCGGTGTCCACCCGGTCGTGCCGCCGGTCGGCGCCGTCGGCCGCGGGGACGGCCTCGGCGTCCGGGTCGACCAGGCCGGGCTCGGCGCTGCCGTACCCGACCGCGCCGTCGGCGACCGCGTCGTCCCGGCGGACGCCGTCGACCACGCGGTCGTCCCGGGCCACGTCGTCGCCGGTTCGGTCGTCCCGGCCGTCGCCGTCGGTGTGCTCGGCGTCCCAGCGGTCGCGGTCGTGCAGGCGGTCCCCGGCCGTCGGGTCGGCCCGCTCGTCGTCCAGCGGGTCGGTACGTCCCGGCGCGCCGTCGCCCGGCGCCGCGGTGTCCTCGTCGCGCGCGTCGCGCTCGTCCTGCGGGCGACCGCCCGCCAGGGCCGAGGCGGCGACCGCGTCGCCCACCGTGGCCGCCCCGAACGCCGTCGGCAGCGGCGCCGGCTCGTGGTACGGGGCCCGCCCGTCGTCGTCGGTCCGGTCGGCCGCGTCGCGCAGCTCCCCGGCGTCGTAGGCGCGGGTCTCGTCGACCTCGGCGTCGCGCCGCTCGTCGGCGACCGCCGGGTCGTCGAAGGTGCCCCGGTCGTCCAGTGCGTCCTCGGGTACGTCGGCCCGGTCGGCGTCGCGCCGGCCGGCGTCGGTGTGCTCACCCGGCTGCGGCACCGGCACCGGTGCGGACCGGACGGCCTCGGGGTGGTCCTGCGTGACCTGCTGTTCCTCCTGGCGCATGGCGGCGGCCTCCTCAGCGGCTCGGGACGTCGTGGTCGTGGTCGGGGTGGCGCTGCTCCGGCTGCTGCGTGGACGTGGGCACCGGCTCCTCGCCGAGCAGGTCGGCGAAGAGAGCTCGGTAGTGCACGAGCGCCTGCCGGAGGTCCTCGGTGCCGGCCTCACCGCGCTCGTTGCGCTGCCGGATCTCGTGGGCGTCGCGGTAGTGGGTGAGGGTGCGGGCGTGCTCGACGGAGAGGTGGGCGATCTGGTCCGAGAAGTCCCCGGTGGGGTATCCGCGCTCGGCGATCAGGCGGCTCACCAGCTCGTCGGCCTCGCCGACGGTCTCCGCGGGGGAGTCGACGAAGCGCACCTGGAGTTCCTCCCAGGCGGCGGCGTAGCGGGCCCGGGACTCCGGGCTCAGCGGGGTCAGCTCCAGCTCGGCGTGCCGGCGCTCGCGTTCCCGCAGCTCACGCTCGGCGGCGCTGCGGCTGTCCTGCTCGGCGACGACCCGGTCGTACTCGGGGCCGAAGCGCTCGCGCAGCGCCCGGCGGCGGCTGGCGACCACGGCGACCGCGACGAGCGCGGCGATGACGGCGACGACGATGACTATGACGACTACCTGGGTGGACGACATGGCTCCTCCTTCGCACGCTGGTATTCCCTCGCGCGGGTGATCGCCAATCCCGTTGTGCCGTACTTTCCGCCCCGGCCGGGAAAAGGCGCGATGTCGCGACCGCCGTCCGGTGCCGGGCCGATGTCCGACTGAGGCCCTCCTGCCCGTCTCGGACCGTAGCGAGAGCCGAGACGGCCGGTAGTGCATCCGCCCCGGATTACGTATCCTGCCCAAGGCGTCCGGGCCGGGGCCCGGCGTCGTGGCCGGCGAACGTGACGGCCGCTGCCGGCGCCACCGAGCGACACCTTCCCGGGCGAGGTCTGATTGAACACCCGTGACTGGCCGATCCGCGCCAAGCTGACCGCGCTGGTCATCGGCCCGGTGACCGGGCTGCTGGCGTTGTGGATCTTCGCCACCACGCTCACCTTCGGGCCTGCGCTCGACCTGCTCTCCGCGCGTACCCTCCTCTACGACCTGGGTCGTCCCGGCGAGGCCGTGGTGGCCGAGCTGCAACGGGAGCGGCGGCTGTCGGTGGTCCAGCTCGCCGGTGACCGCGCCCTCCCCGAGCTGACCGAGCAGCGGGTACGCACCGACGACGCGATCGTCGAGCTGCGCCGCAAGGTCGACGGCGGGGACCTGCGCGACGTCGCCGACGCCCAGCTCGACAACCGGCTCGACCAACTGGTCTCGGCGCTCGACGCGCTGCCCGCCGGGCGCGCCTTCATCGACGACCGGAAGGTCGACCGGGCCGGCGCCGTCGGGCTCTACAGCGGCATGATCGGCTCGGCGTTCCAGGCGTTCGGCGCGATGGCCGCGCTGCCCGACGCGCAGCTCAACCGGGAGGCGACGGCGCTCACCGCGCTGGGTCGCTCCCGGGAGCTGCTCGGCCAGGCCGACGCGCTGCTGGCCGGCGCCGTCACCGCGGGCCGGTACGCCGAGGGCGAGCACGAGCAACTGGTACGCACAGTCGAGAACCAGCGTTTCCTGGCTGAGATCGCGGTCGCCGACCTGCCGCCGGGGGAGCGGACCGCGTACCAGCGGATGACCGAGGGCGCCGGGTTCCTCAAGCTGCGCGCGCTCCAGGACAGCCTGATCCGCTCGTCCGCGCTGCCCGCCCGGTTCGACATGCGGGCGTGGGACACCGGTCACGCCGAGGTCTGGCAGAGCCTGCGCGACTTCGAGCTGCGCGGCGCGGACGCCCTGGCCGAGCGGTCGGTGCCGATGGCCACCCGGATCCTCGCGCAGCTCGCCGCCGCCGGTGTGCTGGGCCTGATCGCGATCGTGGTGTGCGTGCTGGTGGCGCTGCGGGTCGGCCGGTCGCTGGCGCAGCGGCTGACCGGCGTACGCGCCGCCGCGACCGAGGTGGCCGAACGCCGGCTGCCCGACGTGGTCGCGCGGCTGCGCCGGGGCGAGGAGGTCGACGTGGCCCGGGAGGCGCCCGAGCTGGACCACGGCGGCGACGAGATCGGCCAGGTGGCGCGCGCCTTCAACGAGGTGCGCCGGACCGCTGTCCGCGCCGCCGTGGACGAGGTGACGCTGCGCCGGGGCTTCAACGAGGTGATCCTCAACCTCGCCCGCCGCAGCCAGGGGCTGGTGCACCGGCAGCTGGCGCTGCTGGACCGGCTGGAACGGCGTACCGAGGACCCGGACGAGCTGGCCGGACTGTTCCAGGTCGACCACCTGGCGACGCGGCTGCGGCGGCACGCCGAGGATCTGGTCATCCTCGCCGGTGCCGCGCCCGGACGCGGCTGGCGGCGCCCGGTCGCCGCTGTCGACGTGATGCGCGGCGCGATCTCCGAGGTCGAGGCGTACGACCGGGTCGACGTGGGCGAGGTGGCATCCGCCGGAGTGCTGGGCCGGGCCGTCGGCGACGTGATCCACCTGCTCGCCGAGCTGATCGAGAACGCGACCGCGTTCTCCCCGCCCGGCACGCGGGTGGACGTCACCGGCCGGAGCGTCCCGGGCGGCTACACCATCGAGATCACCGACCGGGGGCTGGGCATGTCCGCGCCGGCCCTGGCCGAGGCCAACCGCAAGCTGGCCGAGCCGCCGGAGTTCGACCCGGCCGGCAGCGCCCGGCTGGGACTGTTCGTGGTGGCGCGCCTGGCCGCCCGGCACGGCGTACGGGTGGAGCTGCGGCCGTCCCGCCCGGCCGGGATCGTCGCCGCGGTGTTCGTACCGTCGGAACTGATCACCGACGAGCCGCCGGTGGGCGCGGACGCCTCCGCCGGGCCGGAACGGCGGCGCCTGGCCAAGGTGACCCGCCTGACCACTGTGCCCCGGCCGGGGCGGCCGGCCCGGCCGGGCCGGGACCGGTCGGAGAACACAGTCGTCCCGTTGCAGTCGGCCCGCGCCTCGACCGTGGAGCCACCCGCCGACGGCGACGGCCTGCCTCGCCGGATCCGGCGCCGCGGCGCGACCGCGCGACCCCGCGCGGCGGTCGCCGACACCCCGGCCCACCGCACCCCGGAGGAGGCCCGCCGGGCCATGTCCGCGTTGCAGGCCGGCACCGCGCGCGGACGCCGGGACGGCTCCCGCGCCGCCGGAACCGGCCCGGCCACCCCCGCCACCGAACCGCGCGACACCGGTACGCCGTCCACCACCGCGGGGCCGGCCGTGGAGCCCGCCCCGCCGGCGCCGGACCAACGAACCGCGACTGAGAGGGACGCCTAGTGGTGCACACGACGCGGCAGAACGCCGATCTCGACTGGCTGCTCGACGACCTGGTGGAGCGTGTTCCCGCCGCCCGCCAGGCGGTGGTGCTCTCGGCGGACGGGCTCCTGCTCGGCGCCTCCACCGACCAGGACCGGACCGACGCGGAACACCTCTGCGCGCTGGCGTCCGGCTTCTCCGGGCTGGCCAAGGGCGCCACCCGGCACCTGGGCGGCGGCGCGGTCCGCCAGACGGTGGTGGAGATGGAGTCGGCCTACCTGTTCGTGACCGCCGCCGGGCAGGGCGCCTGCCTGGCGGTGGCCAGCGACGCCGACGCCGACATCGGCCTGGTGGCGTACGAGATGGCGATGCTCGTCATCCGGGTCGGGGAGAACCTGGCCGCGCCGAGCCGGGTGGCGGGGGAGCGGACCGATGCGCGCTGAGTCGCCGGGGCCGCAGCACGAGTGGCTGGACGCCGACGCCGGCCCGGTGGTGCGCCCGTACACGCTCACCGGCGGCCGGGTACGCCCACCCGTCGACGGCTTCGACCTGCTGGCGTTCGTGCTCGCCGCCCCCGGCGCGGACCCGGCCGGCACGCCCGGGCTCCAGCCGGAGCACCGCCGCCTGATCGAGCTGGCCCGGCGGCCGAAGGCCGTGGCCGACCTCGCCGCCGACCTGGACCTCGCCGTGGGCGTGGTCCGGGTGCTGCTCGGCGACCTTCTCGCCCATGAGCTCGTCGCGGTGCACCGGCCACCGGCCACCGCGTACCTGCCCGACGACAACATCCTCAAGGCGGTGGTCAGTGGACTCCGTGCGTTATGACCGGGAGCCGGGGGCGCCCCGGGTGCCGCTGGCTCTGAAGATCCTCATCGCCGGTGGCTTCGGCGCCGGAAAGACGACGCTGGTCAGCGCGTTGAGTGAGGTCCGGCCGTTGCAGACCGAGGAGGTCCTGACCGGGGCCGGGCTCGGCACCGACGACGTCTCCGGGGTCGAGCAGAAGTCGACGACGACGGTGGCGATGGACTTCGGCCGGATCACCATCAACGACGACCTCCAGGTCTACCTGTTCGGCACCCCGGGCCAGGACCGGTTCTGGTTCCTCTGGGACGAGCTGGCGTTCGGCGCGCTCGGCGCGGTGGTGCTCGCCGACACCCGGCGGCTGGCCGACTGCTTCCCCTCGATCGACTACTTCGAGCAGCGGGGCATCCCGTTCGTGGTGGGCGTCAACTGCTTCGAGGGCTCCCGCCGGTTCGGCCTGGAGGCGGTCCGCGACGCCCTGGACCTGGATCCGGACGTCCCGCTCGTGCTCTGCGACGCGCGGGAGCGGCAGTCCGGCAAGCTGGTGCTGATCTCGCTGGTCGAGCACGTGGCGCGGCAGCGCGGCGAGCCGGTGCCGGTGGGCTGAGCACCCCGCGCCCGATCCGTCGGGCCCGGCGGGACTGACCGGGCGCGCCACCGGGAAGCCTCTGGTTGGATCGCAGGCAGGACCGACGAGAGGTGGGAGCGGTGACCGGGCAGGACGAGATCGTCCACATCGGCGGCTACACGGCGGAGACGGGTGGGCGGGCCGAGGGCGTCGTGGCGGCCCGGCGGGACCGGGCGACCGGGGAACTGACCCCGCTGGGCGTCGTGGCGGTCGCCCCGTCGCCGTCGTTCCTGGTGCGGCATCCGGCGCTGCCGGTGCTGTACGGGTGCAACGAGCTGCCCGACGGGCTGGTGAGCGCGTTCCGGCTCGCCCCGGACGGCGATCTCACGCCGCTGGGCGTCCGCGAGACAGGTGGCGCGGAGCCGTGCCACCTGGCGGTCGCCCCGGACGGGCGGCACCTGTTCGTGGCGAACTACGGCGGCGGCAGCGTGGCGGTGTTCGGCCTGGACGCCGACGGCGTGCCGGGGGAGCGCACCGACCTGGTCCGGCACTCCGGGCACGGCGCCGACCCGCAGCGGCAGGAGCACGCGCACTGCCACATGGTCTCGCCCGACCCGGCCGGGGGTGGGCTGCTCGCGGTCGACCTGGGCACCGACTCCGTCTACCGGTACGACGTCGAAGCGTCCACCGGCCGGCTGGCCGAGCGGGAGCCCCGGCTGCGGACGGCGCCCGGGACCGGTCCCCGGCACCTCGCCCGGCACCCGGACGGGCGGCGCTGCTGGCTCGTCGGTGAGCTGGACGCCACTGTCACCGCGTACGAGCTGACGCCGGACGGGCCGCGTCAGTCGACGCGTGTCGACGCCAGCGGCCGGACCGGCCACGTCCAGCCCTCCGAGGTGGCCGTCGGGCCGGGCGGGCGTTTCCTCTACGTGGGCAACCGCGGCGTGGGCACGATCGCTGTCTTCGCGCTGGACGGCGCCGCGCCGGAGCTGGTGGCCGAGGTCGACACCGGCGGTGAGTGGCCGCGGCACTTCGCGTTCGCCGGTGAGCACCTGTACGTGGCCGACGAGCGGGCCGACATGATCAGGATCTTCCGGGTCGATCCGGACGGCGGGGTGCCCGAGCCGGTGGGGGAGCCGGTGCCGGTGGCGAGCCCGACGTGCGTCCTACCGTGACCGGACGGTTACCAATTGGCGGTCCGAAGTGGATTGACATCACCATAAATGACTGACCAGTAACTTAGCGTATGAGTTAGCTGATCAACTGTTTCTGCTGCGTAACTTTCGTCCGAACGGTTGTGGTGGTAACCCCACGAGGTACGCAAGATGGTCACCGTGTCTGGCCGCCATCGCATGCGTTCTCACCTCCGCGGAGCAGGTGCCGCCGCCGTGGCGGCCGCCCTGGTCGCCGTCGTAGCCGGCTCCTGGTTCGGCTACCAGCAGCTGGCCGGCCCGAACTGTTCGGGCCGGATCGAGCTGTCGGTGGCGACCGCCCCGGAGATCGCCCCCGCGGTGCGCGCCGCCGCCGACCAGTGGGTCGCCGACGGTGCGGCGGTGGGCGGGACCTGCATCGCGGTGAACGTCTCCTCGTCCGAGTCGGTCGAGGTGGCCGCCGCGGTGGCGAGCAAGCACGGCGCCACGCTCGCCGGCGTCGGGCAGGCCAGCGGCACCGCTGTCACCCCCGACGTCTGGGTGCCGGACTCGTCGACCTGGCTGGTCCGGCTCAAGAGCGGCGGGGCCAGCGCGTTCGCGCCGACCAACGGCGCCTCGATCGCCCGTAGCCCGGTCGTGGTGGCGCTGCCCGAGCCGGTGGCCTCGCGCATAGGGTGGCCGGACAAGAAGCTCCGCTGGTCCGACCTGCTGACCCAGGTCACCGCCAGCAAGCCGCTGCGGGCCGGGATCGTCGAGCCGACCCAGGACGCGGCCGGCCTGTCCGGCCTGCTGTCGCTGACCGCCGCGGCCAGCTCCACCGGCGAGTCCGGCTCGCCGAAGGCGCAGGAGGCGATGGTCGGCGCACTGCGGGCGCTGGCGACCAACCGTTCCTCGCTGCGGCAGGACCTCCTCGCGCGGTTCCCGCGCTCGTCCGACCCGACGGCGATCGCCAACGGGCTGGGGGCGGCGGCGCTGTCCGAGGAGGACGTGATCGCCTACAACAGCACCAAGCCGCCGATCCGGCTCGCCGCGCTCTACCTGGAGCCGGCGCCGATCCCGCTGGACTACCCGTTCGCGGTGCTGCCCGGCATCGAGCCGACCAAGGCGTCCGCCGCCCGGGTCCTCTTCGAGGTCCTGCGTACGCCGGGCTTCAAGGACCGGCTCGCCTCGCAGGCGCTGCGCGCGCCGGACGGCAACTGGGGCCGGGGTTTCCAGGCGCCGACCGGCGCACCGAGCCCGGCCAACGGCGGCGCGAGCCAGGTGCCGCCGTCGGGCCAGGGCGGCGCGGCCGACCTCGACCCGGGTGCCATCTCGACCGCGACCACGACCTGGTCGGTGGCCACCCAGTCGGGCCGGATGCTCTGCGTCATCGACGTGTCCGGCTCGATGAAGAAGCCGGTCGCGACCGCCAACGGCGCGAGCCGGGAGCAGGTCACAGTCGCCGCCGCGAGCCAGGGCCTCGGGCTGTTCGACGACTCCTGGTCGATCGGCCTCTGGACGTTCTCCACCAACCTCCAGGGCTCGCAGGACTGGAGCGAGCTGGTCGGAATAAAGCCTCTGTCCAGCAACCGGGGCTCGCTCCAGCGCGGCCTGGCCTCGATCAAGCCCTCCAGCGGCAACACCGGCCTGTACGACACCATGCTCGCGGCGTACAAGAAGGTGCAGCAGGACTGGGAGCCGGGCAAGGTCAACTCGATCGTGCTGTTCACCGACGGCAAGAACGAGGACGACGACGGCATCTCGCAGAAGGCGCTGCTGGACCAGCTGAACAAGCTGAAGGACGACGAGCAGCCGGTCCAGGTCATCATCATCGGCATCGGCACCGAGGTGAACCGGGCCGAGCTGGAGTCGATCACCAAGGTCACCGGCGGTGGCGCCTTCGTCACCACCGACCCCAGCAAGATCGGCGAGATCTTCCTCCGGGCGATCGCGCTGCGGCCGCCCGCCCCCCGCTGACCTGAAGCTCAGCGTTAGTCTTCCGCCGTACCGGAAATCCGGTACGGCGGAAGGCTTCCCGGGTCAAGACACGGGATGAGAACTGACGGTAATGCGTCCGAATCAATCGGTAACCATAATTGTCCAGGCATGATGACCGGGTGCCTCGACCGCGGGCTCCACACCGGAGCCGGGCGGCGACGGGGCGGTCCTGAGCGAAGTGGGGAGGGCCGGTGACCTCGGCGACGCTGTTGACCCCTGCCACGTCGTCGCGACCCGGTGGTGAACGCCCCGGCAAGACGACACGAGCCGCGGAGCGGGCCTACATCCGGGTCCTGGTGGTGCTGGACACCGCCGTGCTCGCCGTGGCCATCCTGGTCGGTTACCTGGCCCGGTTCGGCGACGAGGAACCGACCGGGTCCGAGATCCCGTACGTGGTGGTCGCCCCGGCGCTCCTGCTGGTCTGGCTCGTCTCGCTCAAGGCGATGCGCTGCTACGACGACCAGGTGCTCGGCTACGGCGCCGACGAGTACCGCCGGGTCAGCGCGGCCAGCATGCGACTCGCCGGCGGCATCGCCATCGCCGGGTACATCGCCGACGTCGGCGTCTCCCGGGGTTTCCTGGCCATCTCCTTCGCGGTCGGCACGATCGGCCTGGAGGTGGCGCGGTTCGCGGCCCGCAAGCGGCTGCACCGGGCCCGCGACCGGGGCGCCGGCTGGTCCCGCAAGGTGCTCGTGGTGGGCGACACCGCGCACGTGCTGGAGTTGGTGCACACGCTGCGCCGGGAGCCGTACGCCGGCTACCAGGTGGTCGGCGCGTGCATCCCGGACGCGCTGCTCGCCCCGGTGCCGCAGCGGCTGGGCGATGTGCCGGTGGTCGGCAGCTTCCGGGGCATCCCGGAGGCCGCCACCGCGATCGGTGCCGACACGGTGGCGGTCACCGCCTCCGGCGAGCTGACCGCGACCCGGTTGCGCCGCCTCGGCTGGCAGCTGGAGGGCACCGGCGTCGACCTGGTGGTGGCGCCGGCGCTCACCGACGTGGCCGGCCCTCGCATCCACACCCGTCCGGTCGCCGGCCTGCCGCTGATCCACGTCGAGGCGCCCGAGTTCCGCGGCGCCCGCAAGCTGGTCAAGGGCTTCGTCGACCGGTCCCTCTCGCTGATCGCTCTGCTCGTGCTGGCGCCGCTGCTGATCGTGATCGCGCTGGCCATCAAGATCGACAGCCGTGGCCCGGTGCTGTTCCGGCAGACCCGGGTCGGCCAGGGCGGCGAGGAGTTCGGCGTCTTCAAGTTCCGCACCATGGTGGTCAACGCCGACGCCCTGCTCGCCGAGCTGGCCGCGCGCAACGAGACCGACGGCCTGATGTTCAAGATGCGCGACGACCCGCGCGTCACCCGGGTCGGCCGGCTGCTGCGCAAGTGGTCGCTGGACGAGCTGCCCCAGCTCGCCAACGTGCTGCTCGGCCAGATGAGCCTGGTCGGTCCGCGCCCGCCGCTGCCGTCCGAGGTTGCCCGCTACGACGGCGACGTGGCACGCCGGCTGCTGGTCAAGCCCGGCATGACCGGCCTCTGGCAGGTCAGCGGCCGGTCGGACCTGAGCTGGGAGGACGGCATCCGGCTGGACCTCTACTACGTGGAGAACTGGTCGCTGGCCGCGGACCTGACCATCCTCTGGAAGACGTTCGGCGCGGTGCTCAACAGCCGCGGCGCGTACTGAGGGGGGCGGGTCAGGGCTGCGGCCCGAGCCAGTCCAGGCAGACCACCACCGCGTCGTCCACCAGGTCACCGGCGACGAAGGCCCGCAGGTCGCCGATCAGCGACCGGACCGCGTCCAGCGGCTCCATCGGGCCGGTCCGGCGCAGGAACCGGTCCAGCGCCACCTCGCCGTAGCGCACCTGCTCGGTGGTGGCGTCGATCACGCCGTCGCTGACCACGAAGAGCCGGTCCTCGCGCTCCAGCCGGAACCGCTGCGGGCGGTAGTCGGTGCCCTCGAACATGCCGAGCGGGAACTGCTTGTCCAGCTCCTGCTCGGTCACCTCACCGGCCCGCAGCCGCAGCAGCCGCGGCGAACCGGCGTCGACCACAGTCATCTCGCCGGTGGCCAGATCCAGCTCGATCAGGAGCACGGAGACGTGCTGTTCGCCCCGGTGCTGGGCGTAGATCGCCTGGTCGGCCAGCGCCGCCTGGTCGGCCAGGTCGAGCCCGGCCCGGCGCGCGTTGCGCAGCGCGTACGTGGCCAGCGAGGCGAGCAGCGCCGCCGCAACCCCCTCGCCGTAGCCGTTCAGCACCGCCAGCCAGAGCCGGTGACCGTCGTCGGACCAGTCGAAGCTGTCCCCGCGCACCGCGTACGCCGGCTCCAACTGTCCGGCCAGGCTGAACGACGGCCGGATCCGGCTGCGCCCGGGCAGCAGCTCCCACTGCATCTCGGCGGCCAGCGTGAGCCGCCGGCTGCGCCGGGCGGTGCGGTAGATGTCGGTGGTCGCCGTGACCGCGCTCAGCTCGTGCCCGAGCACAGTGGCGATGGTGTCCAGCTCCCGGCGGGCGTGCGGGTCGGCGGGTACCGGCGAGACCTTCAGCACGCCCCGGCGTTCGCCGCGCATGCCCACCGGGAACCAGCCGACGCCGTCGGCGATCACCGGCTCCTGGTGATCGAAGGCGCGCCAGGCCGGGTGGCCGGGGCCGGTGACCGACGGGCCGTCATCCAGCGGCAGCAGCTCGGCGAGCCGGTAGTCGACCTGGTACAGCTCGGTGCGGGCGACGCCGTACGTGCGCGCCAGCTCGGCGGCGAGCCGGTCCACGATGAGATCCGTCGGCGCCTCGGTCAGGACCTGGCGCGCGCGGCCCTCCGCTCCGCTCATCTTTGCTCCTTTGCACAGGTCGCCGGGCAGATCCGGGGAGTAGTCTCGGGCCACCATGACCGAAGAGCGCAGTCCCCGGGAACCTGAAACGAGTATGTCCGCCGCACTGGACGAGGCGGCAGGCACCTTGCTCGCCGTCTGGGAGGCGGCCCGGGAGCGCACCACCAGCCGGCTGTCGAGTGCCCAGCTACGCGCGATCATGGTCGTCGAGCAGTATGACGGCATCAACCTCCGCCGGCTCGCCACCCTCACCGACATGTTGCTCTCCTCCGCCAGCCGGCTGTGCGACCGGCTCGTCGCGGCCGGGATGCTGGAACGCGAGCCGGGCCGCTACGACCGGCGGGAGATCTCGCTGCACCTCACGCCCGCCGCCCTCCGGCTCCTCGCCGAGCTGCGTGCCGACCGGCGGCACCGGCTGGAGCGGATCCTGGCCGGGATGAGCCCGGAGGGCCGGGCCGCGCTGGTACGCGGCATGCGCGAGTTCGACGAGGTGGGCCGGCGAGGCGAGGCCCCGGTGGCGGAGGGCTGGCCGATGCTGCAACCGTCCGGGGAACGGATCGGCGACCCCGCCAGGCCGTCCGGTGAGCCGCCGGTGGCCCGTACCGCCTGACTCAGCCTGAACGGCCGTCCGGCGCGGCTTCGCGGGCGGCCCGCAGCCGGGCCACCACCCGGGGATGCTCGGTGAGCGCCCGTTCCAGCGTGCCGAGCACCTCGTCCAGCAGCGCCCGGCCGCCCCGGGAGGTCAGCGCCTCCTCCTGCCACCCGACGAAGTCGCGCAGCAGCCGGTCGTCGTCCACCCGCACGGCCGCGATCAGCGCGTCCACCAGGTGCGCGATGCCGGCGGCGACCTCCTCGGCGCTCTCCTGCGGCGGGTCCACCGCGGCGAGCGCGAGCCCGACCAGCTCACGCCGCCGGTGCAGTACCGCCACGTACGCGTCGTCGGGCGGGGGCGGCGGCGACCCGGTGTGCGCGGCCGACAACGGCCGTTCCAGCAGCGCCACCGCGTCCCGGGCGCTGGCGCCCCAGCCCGCCGCGCCGATAGCGGTGGCCCACCGGCCGTCCGGGCCGAAGCCGGGACCACCGGCGAGCACCGGCACACCGGCCGCGCGGCTGGCCTCCACCATCCGCGCCGCCCGGACCAGCCGGTTCGGCTGCACGCAGCTCAGCAGCACCGCGTCCGGGCCGGTCTGGTGCAGGTAGGAGACCAGATGCCGGGCCGGCACGCTGGCGCCGAGGAACGTCACCCGCCAGCCGGCCGCCCGGACCACCTCGGTGACGATGCGGGCGGCCAGCGCGTGCCACTCGCCCTCCACGCAGGCCATCACCACGTGCCCGCGTCGCGGTGGGCCGACCGTCGCGCCCAGCGCGTCCACCACCTGCTCGCTGACGTGAGTGGCGGCGTGCTCCTGGGCGACGCTCCACGAGCCGGTGAGCCAGCGCCGGCCGACCTCCCGCTGCGCCACCGCGACCAGGTCGACCAGGACGTCCGCGACCGAGAAGCCGTCCGCCAGCAGGCCGCGCGCCAGCGCCACAGCGCCGGACCGGTCGGCGGCGTCCAGGTGGTCGAGGTACGCGGCGAGCGTCTCCGGCCCGATCCGGCGCCCGGCCGCGGGGGTGGGGCGGTCAGGCGGCGGTGGTGTCACCCGGCCGCCACGGCGAGCATGGCGATGTCGTCGTGGGGTTGCCCGTCCAGCCACTCGTCGACGAGCTGGAGCACCCGGTCCACGAGCGCGGCGGGCGGAAGCCCGGTGCCGGTGGCGAGCGCCTGACGCAACCGGGCGTCGCCGAACATGGCCGGCTCGGTCGGGCCGCCCCGGGCCTCGGTCACCCCGTCGGTGTACGCCAGCAGCAGGTCACCCGGGGCCAGCCGGACCTCGGCGTCGGCGAACCGGGCGTCGGTGAGCGCGCCCACCGGCATGCCGCCCACCCGGATCGTCTCGACGCCGCCGCCGGCACGGACGACGAGCGGAGCGGGGTGCCCGCCACCCGCCATCCGGATCAGCAGCCCGCCGTCCGGCTCACGGCGCAGCGCGCCGAGCAGGAGCGTGGTGAACTGGGCCCGGCGGGCCGCGTCGGGAGCGTCCAGCAGCGCCCGGTTGAGCAGCTCCAGCAGTTCCCGGGGACGCTGCTCGACCAGGCGCAGGGTCTGCAGTGACTGGCGGACCCGGCCGGTCAGCACGGCCGCACCGACGCCCTTGCCGCAGACGTCGCCGAGCGCGAACAGGCCGCCGTCGCCGGTGGGGAACAGGTCGTAGAAGTCGCCGCCGATGCGCAGGCTGTCCCCGGCGGCGCGGTAACCGCCGGCGAGCGTCATCCCGGGCAGGCGGGGCAGCGCCGGCGGGAGCAGGCTGTTCTGGAGCACCCGGGCCAGGTGCGCCTGCTCGCCGTACAGCTCGGCTGCGGCCAGCGCGGCGCCGGCCCGGCCGGCGAACTCCCGGGCCAGGCCGATCTCCCGCTTGTCGAAACCGGGCCGCTCCCGGCGGCGGGCCAGCACCAGCGCGCCGGCCGGGCCGCCCGCGCTGGGCATCGGGCTGATCAACACGGTGCCCGGGCGGCCGAACCCGGCGGGCAGCACCTCGGCCAGGTCGGCCAGCTCGGCGTCCAGCCAGGGACTCGGTTCGGTGAGGTCGCCTTCGAGCGCTTCGACCAGGCCGGGGACGGACTCCACCGTGTGCCAGCCGGCCAGGCCGGTGACCGGGCCGGGATCGCCGGTGGCGTACCGGATCCAGTGCGGCTGGTCCTCGGCGGGCGGAGGCGGGCGGTGCACCACGACTGCCGCGTCGGCCAGGTAGGGCACCGGCAGCGTCACGGCGGTACGCAGCGTCTGCTCGCGGTGCAGGGACAGCCCGAGCCGGCTGCCCGCCTCGGCGAGGAACGCGGTGCGCGACCGTTCGGCCAGCAGCGCGTCGGTGCGCGCGTGTTCCTCGGTGACGTCCCGGACGTACCAGGCGCTGCGGTCGTCGGCAAGGGGACGCCGCAGGCCGCGCAGCCGCCGGCCGTGGTGTTCGGTCTCGAACGCGTCCGATCCGGCGGCGGCCGCGTCGGCCAGCGCCGGTACCCGGCACGCGGCCAGGTCGACGCCGGGCGCCACCTCGGGGAGCAGGTCGGCGGCCATCGCGTTGACGAGCGTCACCACGCCTGCGTGGTCGACCGTCACGACGGCCTCGGCGAGCCCGTCCAGCAGCTCCCGGGCCAGACGGTCGTCAGCCGGTAGCGCGGCCTCGGCAACCCGCCGGGGCCGTTTCCGCGAGGCGTGTCCACCGCCGCTGACCGGCCCCGCGACACCGCCCCGGCGCGCGGCGGTCACCTCCGGTGGCCGGGCGCTTCGGTCGGTCGACCCCTGCGCATGCTGTCGGTGCACCCCTCGCTCGGCGGACTTGTTGCCCGGCGGCAAGCGTACCGAGCGCAGGCACGGAATGCCCGTCGAGGATCATCCCGGCTCAGGTGGTCCGGGCCAGCCAGCCCACCGGCCGGTCGACGATCCGGCGGACCACCGACCCGGCGCCGCCGACCGCCGCGGACTGCGCGCCGAGCACGGCCGGCCGCACAGTGACCGGCGCCCACCCGGCGGTGAGCACCCGGCGGGAGACCTCCGCCTCCACAGTCGGCCGCAGCCAGGGCGCGAGCCGGGCGTATCCGCCCCCGAGCACCACCGTGTCCAGATCCAGCAGGTTCACCACGCCCGCCACCGCCACCCCGAGGGCGGTGCCGGCGTCGGTCAGGGCGGTCAGCGTGGCCGGGTCACCGGCCTCGGCCAGGTCGGCGAGCCGGGTGGCGGCGGTATCAGCCGGCAGTTCCGCGCCGGGCAGCCCGGCGGCGGCCAGGATCGCCTCCTGGCCCGCGTACCGCTCCAGGCAGCCCTGGCCGCCGCAGCGGCACGGCCGCCCCTGCGGCTGCACCGGGAAGTGACCGATCTCTCCGCTCCAGCCGCGCGCGCCCCGGTAGAGCGCGCCGTCGAGCACGATCCCGGCGCCGATGCCGATCTCGCCGGTGACGTGCAGGAAGCTGCGCGGGCCGGGCGGGCCGGCGTACAGCTCGCCGAGCGCGGCCAGGTTCGCCTCGTTGTCGACCACCAGCGGCGGCACCCCGTCGACCGGCTCGGCCAGCGGGTGCCCGGCCAGCAGCGCCGGCACGTCCACGTCACGCCAGCCCAGGTTCGGCGCGAGCCGGACCAGGCCGCCGTCGCCCACCAGGCCCGGCACGGCGAGCGCCGCGCCGGCCAGTGTCAGCCCGTCGCGTACGGCGGCAGCGCGTGCCTCGGCGGCGAGCGCGGCGAGCCGGGCGAGCGCGTCGGCGGGGGAGACCGGGCGCAGGTCGGCGCGGCGGACCAGGTGGTGCCGGACCGTGCCGGTCAGGTCGACGACGCAGGCCGCCAGGTAGTCGACGTTCACCTCCAGGCCGAGCCCGGCCGGGCCGTCGGAGGCGAGCACCAGGCCCCGGGCGGGACGGCCCGCACCGGTACGCGGCTCCGGCTCCGCCTCGGCGACCAGCCGGCCGGCGATCAGGTCGTCCACGACGGCGGAGACGGTGGCCCGGGTCAGGCCGGTGTCGGCGGCGATCCCGGCGCGCGAGGGCGGCCGGTCGGCGGCGGCGATCCGCCGCAGCACCACTGCGAGGTTCAACTCGCGCAGGCTGCCCTGCCGGACCGCCCCGGCGGTGCTGGCGCTTGTCACCTCTTGACACTGCCACATCGCCGCCATTTAATTCAACCGCTGAACAAATCGCGGACGACACCACCACCTGGAGGTCTGCCATGGCACCCCGCCCCACCCCCGCGGACAAGTTCTCCTTCGGTCTCTGGACGGTGGGCTGGCCGGCCCGTGACCCGTTCGGTGACGCCACCCGACCGGAGCTGGACGCCGTCGAGGCGGTGCACCGGCTCGCCGAGCTGGGCGCGTACGGCATCACCTTCCACGACGACGACCTGGTCCCGTTCGGCGCGGACGCCGCCACCCGCGATGCCCGGCTGAGCCGCTTCCGCAAGGCCCTCGACGAGACCGGCCTGGTCGTGCCGATGGTCACCACCAACCTGTTCAACCACCCGGTGTTCAAGGACGGCGGCTTCACCAGCAACGACCGCGACGTGCGCCGGTACGCGCTGCGCAAGGTGCTGCGCAACATCGACCTGGCCGCCGAGATGGGCGCGAAGACGTTCGTCATGTGGGGCGGCCGGGAGGGCGCCGAGTACGACGTGGCGAAGGACGTCCAGGCCGCGCTGGACCGCTACCGCGAAGCCGTCGACCTGCTCTGCGAGTACGTCGTCGACAACGGCTACGACCTGCGCTTCGCCCTGGAGCCCAAGCCGAACGAGCCGCGCGGCGACATCCTGCTGCCCACGGTCGGCCACGCGCTCGGCTTCATCTCCACGCTGGCCCGCCCGGAGATGGTCGGGCTCAACCCGGAGGTCGGGCACGAGCAGATGGCCGGGCTGAACTTCGCCCACGGCATCGCCCAGGCGCTCTGGCAGGGCAAGCTGTTCCACATCGACCTCAACGGCCAGCGCGGCATCAAGTACGACCAGGACCTGGTCTTCGGCCACGGCGACCTGCTCAACGCGTTCGCCCTGGTCGACCTGCTGGAGCACGGCGGCCCGAACGGCGGCCCGGCCTACGACGGCCCGCGCCACTTCGACTACAAGCCGTCCCGCACCGAGGACATGACCGGCGTGTGGGCCTCCGCCGAGGCGAACATGCGGACGTACCTGCTGCTCAAGGAGCGGGCCGCGGCGTTCCGCGCCGACCCGGAGGTGGTCGAGGCGCTCGCCGCCGCCCGGGTGGCCGAGCTGGCCACCCCGACGCTCAACCCCGGTGAGGGCTACCGCGAGCTGCTGGCCGACCGGACCGCGTTCGAGGAGTTCGACCCGGAGGCCGCCGGGGCGAAGGGCTTCGGCTTCGTCCGGCTCAACCAGCTCGCCGTCGAGCACGTGCTCGGCGCGCGCTGAGGCGGCCCGCCATGCCGCTCGTCGCGGGGGTCGACTCGTCGACCCAGTCCTGCAAGGTGGTCGTCCGGGACGCGGAGACCGGCGCGCTGGTCCGGCAGGGCCGCGCGCCGCACCCGCCCGGCACCGAGGTCGACCCGTACGCCTGGTGGGAGGCCCTGCGGGCGGCGGTCGCCGAGGCCGGTGGCCTGGGCGACGTGGCCGCCGTCTCGGTCGGCGGCCAGCAGCACGGCATGGTCTGCCTGGACACCTCCGGTGAGGTGGTCCGCCCGGCGCTGCTGTGGAACGACACCCGCTCCGCCGACGCGGCCCGGGAACTGGTCGAGGAGGCCGGCGGCGGGGAGACCGGCCGCCGGTTCTGGGCCGAGGCGACCGGCGCGGTGCCGGTGGCCAGCTTCACCGCGACGAAGCTGCGCTGG
This sequence comes from Micromonospora sp. CNZ296, assembly GCF_007827635.1. Taxonomy (NCBI): domain Bacteria; kingdom Bacillati; phylum Actinomycetota; class Actinomycetes; order Micromonosporales; family Micromonosporaceae; genus Micromonospora; species Micromonospora sp. CNZ296. The sequence goes on along the minus strand of NZ_VISW01000004.1, from coordinate 132,695 downwards.
CTGGCCCGGCACGAGCCGGACAACGCCGACCGGGTCGCCGCCGTCTGCCTGCCGCACGACTGGCTCACCTGGCGGCTCGCAGGCGCGCCCGGGCTGGACGCGCTGCGTACCGACCGGGGCGACGCCAGCGGCACCGGCTACTGGTCGCCGCGTACCGGCGAGTACCGGCTGGACCTGCTGGAGCGGGCTTTCGGCCGGCGCCCGAAGGTGCCGGTCGTGCTCGGCCCCGCCGAGGTGGCCGGGCACCTCGACCCGGCGGTGCTCGGCGGCGGCGCGGCGTCCGGCGCGGCCGGTCCGTCCGGAGGCCCGGTGCTCCTCGGGCCGGGCACCGGGGACAACGCCGCCGCGGCGCTCGGCGCCGGGGCCGGTCCGGGCGACGTGGTCGTCTCGATCGGCACCTCCGGCACCGTCTTCGCGGTGGCGGACACGCCGGCCGCCGACTCCACCGGCGCGGTGGCCGGGTTCGCCGACGCCACCGGCCGGTTCCTGCCGCTCGTGTGCACGCTCAACGCCGCCCGGGTGCTGGACGCCGCCGCGACGCTGCTCGGCGTCGACCTCGACCGGCTCGGCGAGCTGGCCCTGTCCGCCCCGCCCGGCGCGGACGGGCTGGTGCTCGTGCCGTACCTGGAAGGGGAGCGGACGCCGGACCGGCCACACGCCACCGGCGAGCTGAGGGGCCTGACGCTGCGCACCTCGACCCCGGCGCACCTGGCCCGGGCCGCGGTGGAGGGCATGCTCTGCGGGCTGGCCGACGGCCTGGACGCGCTCATCGCACAGGGTGCCCGCGCCGACCGGATCATCCTGGTCGGCGGCGGCGCCCGGTCCGCGGCGGTGCGCCGGATCGCGCCGCAGGTCTTCGGCCGCCCGGTGGTGGTGCCGCCGCCGGGCGAGTACGTGGCCGACGGCGCGGCCCGGCAGGCCGCCTGGGTGGCGCTCGGCGGCGACACCCCGCCCGCCTGGTCGATCGGCGACACCGAGGAGTACACCGGCGAGGCGGTCCCCGCCATCCGCGAGCGCTACGCCCACGCCCGGGGGTAAGGAAGGGCCCCTTCTTAACGCCTGCGGTAGAGGAGGGGCCCCTTCTTAACACGCGCGCCGGCCGGGGGCGGTGTCCCGGATCCGGCCCGCACCTGATTGGCTGCCCTGCATGAAGGGCACGAGGATCTCCCGGCGCGGGAACACGGCACACCGGTTCTACAGCGTCGTGGTCTTCGTGGTGCTCGCCTCGCTGGACAACGTGGCGATCGGCCTGGTGCCTCCGCTGTACGGGCCGATCTCCACCGCCCTCGACGTACCCCAGCGGATGCTCGGCCTGGTCACCGCCGTCAGCTTCCTGGTCAGCGCGGTGGCGGCGGTGGCCTGGGCGTACGTGGGGGATCGCACCAACCGCAAGCCGCTGCTCATGGTCGGCACGCTGCTCTGGGCCGCCGGCACCGCCGGCAGCGCGCTCGCCGGGGGGTACGCGACGTTCCTGGCCGCGCAGTTCGTCGGCGCGGTCGGGCTCGGCGCGGTGGGCTCGGTCGGCTTCTCGGTGGTCACGGACCTGATCTCACCGCGCCGCCGGGGCCTGGTGATGAGCTTCTGGGGGCTGTCCCAGGGCGTCGGCACGCTGGCCGGGACGCTGCTCGGCGGCGTGCTCGGCGCGACCGACTGGCGGCGGCCGTTCCTGCTGCTGACCGGCGTGGGCCTGGCCGCCACAATGGCGTACCTGTTCACCTACGACATCCGGCGCGGGCAGAGCGAACCGGAGCTGGCCGGGGCGATCGACGCCGGGAACGAGTACGACTACCGGATCAGCCGTGCCGACCTGCCCCGGATCCTGGCCCGCCGGACCAACCGCTGGCTGATCATGCAGGGGCTGACCGCCCAGGCCGCGTTCGGCTCGCTGGTATGGCTGCCGGTGCTGTTCAGCCAGCGGGCCGAGGCGCAGGGCTACTCACCCGCCACGGCCGTGGTGGTGGGCAGCGTCTTCGCCACCCTGTTCCAGCTCGGCGGCGTGCTGTCCATCGTGGGCGGTCTGGTGGGTGACGCGCTGCAACGGCGTACGCCCAGCGGCCGGGCCATGGTCGCGGCCGTCGGCATCCTCGCGGCGCTGCCGTTCTACCTGGTCCTGTTCTTCGTGCCGATCCGCATCGACGTGCCCGACGGCGCCGGTTCCGGCGCGGTGGTGACGGCCGTGCTGTCCAGCGTGCTGACCGAGCCGTCGGTGGGGCTGAGCCTGCTCACCGCCGTGGTGGCGCTGGCGCTGACGTCGGCGAACTCGCCGAACTGGTTCGCCCTGATCGCCGACGTCAACCCGCCCGAGCACCGGGGCACCGTCTACAGCCTGGGCAACCTGGTCAACGGCGTCGGCCGGGCGGCGGGCAACGGGCTGGTCGGCGTGGCGTTCGCAGGGCTGCGGGCGGCCTTCCCGCCGCCGCTGAACTACGCGGTCGGGCTGGCCGCGTTCCAGCTCTTCTTCATCCCGACCGGGATCATGTACTGGCTGGCCGCGCGTACGTCGCCGCGGGACATCGCGCAGGTGCACGACCTGCTGCACGCCCGCGCCGAGCGCCTGGAGGAAGGAGGGGCCCCTTCTTAACGGTGCGTGTTAAGAAGGGGCCCCTGCTCTACCGGAGGCGTTAAGAAGGGGCCCTTCCTTACACCCGGAACCAGACCGTGACGTCCGTGGGGACCGCGGCGGTGTCCAGCGGCGCGCTCGACACCAGCACCTGCGCGCCGGCCGGCAACGGCGCCGGGTCGGCACCGAAGTTGGTCAGCACGGTGAGGTCGCCGTTGGTGAACGTGAGCACCTCGTCGCCGGAGGTCAGGAACCGCAGCGGGCCCCGGGCCAGCGCGTGCTCGCGGCGCAGCCGCAGCGCGGTCCGGTACAGCTCGTACGTCGAGCCGGGCACGCCGCGCTGCCGGTCCAGCGCGTACTCGGCCCACACCGGCGGCTGGGGCAGCCAGCTCGCGTCGGTCGGCCCGAAGCCGTACGACGGGGCGTCGGCCTCCCACGGGATCGGCACCCGGCAGCCGTCCCGGCCGCGCTCGGTGTGCCCGCTGCGCTTCCAGGTCGGGTCCTGGCGGGCCTCGTCGGGCAGCGTGGTGTGCTCCGGCAGCCCCAGTTCCTCACCCTGGTAGAGGTAGGCGGAGCCGGGCAGCGCGAGCATCAGCAGGCTGGCCGCCCGGGCCCGGCGCAGGCCCAGCGCGGCGTCCGGCTGCGGGTCGTCCACGCCGACGCCGTTGGCCCGGCCGCCGGCGGTGCCGAGCCCGAGCCGGGAGGCGTGCCGCACCACGTCGTGGTTGGACAGCACCCAGGTGGTGGGCGCGCCGACGGAGTCGGTGGCCTCCAGCGAGCGGGTGATCACCGCGTACTGGGCCGGCGCGGTCCACGCGGCCAGCAGGTACTCGAAGTTGAAGGCCTGGTGCATCTCGTCCGGGCGCACGTACCGGGCCAGGCGCTCGGCCGGCTCCACCCACGCCTCGGCGACCAGGATCCGCTCACCGGGGTACGAGTCGAGCACCCGCCGCCACTCCCGGTAGATCTCGTGCACGCCGTCCTGGTCCCACATCGGCGGGCGCGGCTTGTCCACCTCGCTGCCGGAGAGGATCTCCTGCGGCTCCTGCCAGTCGGCCAGGTCGGCCTGCTTGATCAGGCCGTGCGCCACGTCCACCCGGAAGCCGTCCACGCCCCGGTCCAGCCAGAAGCGCAGCACGTCGAGGAACTCCTCGCGCACCTCCGGGTTGTCCCAGTTGAGGTCGGGCTGGCCGGAGTCGAACAGGTGCAGGTACCACTGCCCGTCGGGCAGCCGGGTCCAGGCGGGGCCGCCGAACACGCTCACCCAGTCGTTCGGCGCCTCGGCGCCGTCCGGGCCCCTGCCGTCGCGGATGACGTAGCGCTGCCGTTCCGGGCTGCCCGGCGCGGCGGCGACTGCCGCGGTGAACCAGCGGTGCGCGGAGGAGGTGTGGTTGGGCACCAGGTCGACGATCACCCGCAGCCCGCGGGCCTTCGCCTCGGCGATCAGCTTGTCGGCGTCGGCGAGCGTGCCGAACAGCGGGTCGACGTCGCGGTAGTCGGACACGTCGTACCCGGCGTCGGCCTGCGGGGACGGGTAGAACGGGGACAGCCAGAGCGCGTCGACTCCCAGCTCGGCGAGGTGGTCGAGCCGGGATGTGATGCCCGGCAGGTCGCCGATCCCGTCGCCGTCGGAGTCGGCGAACGAGCGCGGGTAGACCTGGTAGATGACCGCCTCGGTCCACCAGCCGGTGCCCGGGGCCTGCTGCGTCGCGTCGGTGTTCAGCGCCTTACTCCTGTCTGGGTGGTGCGGGACGAGCGAGTTCTTCAGTGTGCCCGGGGCGGCGCTGTCGATTCGCGCACCACCAGGCGAGTGGGCAGGATCACCGGGGGCGGTGTCCCGCCGTCGGTGTCGGGGCCGCGCGGCGCGGGCACCAGGCCGGGGTACGGCTCGGCGGCTCGTACGCCGAGCGGGTCGAGCAGGATGCGGGCGGCGAGCAGCCCCTGCTCGGCGGCCGGCTGGGCGATCGTCGAGAGCCCGAGCACGCCGGCCAGGTCGTGGTCGTCGATGCCCATCACGCTCACGTCCTCCGGCACCCGCAGCCCGGCGTCGCGCAGCGCGGTGATCGCACCCATCGCCATCTCGTCGCAGGCGGCGAAGATGGCCGTCGGCGGCTCGCCCCGGGCCAGCAGCTCGGTGGTGGCCCGGGTGCCCCCGTCGATGGTGAAGCGCGACTCGACGTCGAGGCTCGGGTCGGGCCGCAGCCCGGCGGCCCGCAACGCCTCCTGGTATCCGCGCCGCCGGTCCAGGTGGGTGGTGAAGGCCAGTTCGTCGTCCGGGTCGCCGGAGATGTGCGCGATCCGGGTGTGGCCGAGGTCGAGCAGATGGCGGGTGGCGGTCCGGGCGGCGGCCACGTCATCGATCCGGACGCAGGGCCACCCGGGCACCTCGCTGCCGGAGCTGATCGTCACGCCCGGCAGGTCCAGCTTCGTCAGCGCGTGCACGTCGGCCGCGCGCAGCGGGGTCGCGACCAGGATGATCGCGTCCACCCGCTTGTGCAGGCTCGCCGTGCGCAGCACCCGCTGCCGGGTCTGCTCCCGGCCGCCGAGGTTGTAGAGCAGCAGGTCGTAGCCGCTGTCCTGGAGGAATTCCTCGACCGCCTCGACCACGGTGCCGAAGAACCATCTGGTTATCCGGGGCACCACCACCGCCACGGTGCCGGTCCGGCCGCCGGCCAGGCGGCTCGCGCTGGGCGACACCGCGTACTGGAGCTGCTCGGCGGCGGCGAGCACCCGGCGGCGGGTCGCGGCCGAGACCGTCGGCAGGCCCCGCAGCGCCCGGGAGACGGTGGCCGTGGAGACCCCGGCCAGACGGGCGACGTCGTCAATCCTGGTCATCGTGAGCTCCCCGCTGTGACCCGGACCCCGCCGCCGGCCGTGCCGGCGGCGGGGCGCCGGATCAACCCTTGACGCTGCCGGCGAGCAGACCTCGCACGAAGAAGCGCTGGAGGGACAGGAACACGATCAGCGGTACGACGATCGACACGAACGCGCCGGCCGTCAGCCGCTGCCACTCGTTGCCGCGGGTGCCGGCCAGCTCCGCGAGCCGGACTGTCATCGGGGCGGTCTCGTCGCCGCCGCCGGCGAAGATCAGCGCGACCAGCAGGTCGTTCCAGACCCAGAGGAACTGGAAGATGCCGAACGCCGCCAGCGCGGGCGTGATCAGCGGCAGCACGATGGTGCGGAAGATCTTCGGGTGGGTGGCCCCGTCGACCCGGGCCGCCTCCATCAGGTCGCCGGGGAGCTGCGAGATGAAGTTGTGCAGCAGGAACACGGCGAACGGAAGCGCGAAGCAGGTGTGCGCGAACCACACCTGGGCGAACTTCTGCTCGTCGACCAGGTCCCACGCGGGGAGGATCTGCACCCCGGCGATGGTGACGCCGGTGGAGAAGAACCGCAGCAGCGGCACAAGGGCCATCTGCAACGGCACGATCTGCAGCGCGAAGATCCCGATGTAGACCCAGTCCCGCCCCTTGAAGTTCATCCACGCCAGCGCGTACGCGGCGAGCGACGCGAAGGCCAGCGGGAAGAGCACCGAGGGGATGGTGATCGCCAGCGAGTTGATGAAGTAGCTGGCCAGCTGCCCGGACGAGCCGCGGCTGAACAGCACCTCCTGGTAGTTCTCCAGCGTGATCTGCGGGTTGCTGAAGAACGTCCACCACCCGGTGGTCTTGATCTCGTTCTCCGGCCGGATCGAGGAGATGAACAGGCCGAAGGTCGGGATCGTCCAGAGCACCGCGATCACGATCGACACGAGCGTGGCGGTACGGCTGTTCAGGCGCTTGCGCACCCGGGCGCCCCGGGTGGTCGGCTCGGTGGCCTGGGCGCCGACTCCGACGGTGGGCGTGGCGGTGGTCATCTCAGCCCTCCCGCTGCTTGCGCAGGTTGCGGATCTGGTAGATCACGATCGGGATCACCAGGACGAACAGGAACACCGCCAGCGCCGAGCCCTGACCGTTCTCCTGGTAGCGGAACGCCTGGTTGTACATCTCGGTCGCGATCACGTTCGTGTCGTAGTTGCCGTTCGTGGCGGTCCGGACGATGTCGAAGACCTTGAGCGTCGCGATGGACAGCGTCACCACCACGACGATCAGCGCCGGCCGGATGCTCGGCATGGTGATCCGCCAGAACATCTGCCACGGGGTGGTGCCGTCCAGCCGGGCCGCCTCGACGATGTCGGCCGGGATGGCCTTGATCGCGGCGGAGAGCACCACCATCGCGAAACCGGCCTGGATCCACACCATGATCACGATGAGCAGGAACGTGTTCAGCGGCGAGTCCAGCAGCCACTGCTTCGGCTCGCCGCCCAGGCTCACCACGATCTGGTTGAGCAGGCCGATCTGGTCGCCCTCGCCCCGGTAGGCGTAGACGAACTTCCAGATGATGGAGGCGCCGACGAACGAGATCGCCATCGGCAGGAAGATCAGGGACTTGGCCACGGCCTCGAACCGGGCCTTGTCCACCAGGACCGCGTAGATCAGGCCGAACCCGGTGGCCACCAGCGGCACCAGGAGCACCCAGATCAGCGTGTTGATCAGGACCCGGACGATCGAGTCCTCGGCGAACATCCAGCGGTAGTTGTCCAGGCCCACCCAGTTGTTGCTGCCGGAGTCCATGAAGGAGAGCAGCGTGGTGCGGATGGCGGGGACCACCAGCCCGACGGCGAGCAGCAGCAGCGTCGGCAACAGGAAGAAGAACGCGAACGTGCCCTCGCGCTGCTTGCGCCGGCGGGGCAGCGGCGCGCCGCTCGCGGAGGCCGCGACCAGCTGCGCCTCCCGGCGCCGGGCGAAGAACGACGGCACCACGTCGAGAAGCAGGAGCAGCCCGCCCACCACCGCGACGAAGGCGATCAGCCCGTACATGAGCATGAGGAACTTCGGCTGCTCCGCCGCGAAGTCGAACTCCATCGACCCTCCCTCAAGGGTTCGGCTAGCAGAGGTGGCCCGGTCCGCGTCCGCGGACCGGGCCACCTGCTAGATCACTTCCAGCTGCCCTCGATGTCGTTCAGGACGGCGGTGGTGTCCTTGCCGTTGATCCAGGCCACCATGCCCTTCCAGAAGGTGCCGGCGCCGACCGCGGCCGGCATCAGGTCCGAACCGTCGAAGCGGAAGACCGTCTTCTCGTCCTGGAGGATGCCCACGGAGAGCTTGTCCACCGGGTTCGGGACGTTGTTCAGGTCCAGCTTCTTGTTCGCGGAGACCCAGTCACCGATCTTGGCGCGGCTGTTGGCGTACTCGCCGGAGGCCAGGTAGGTCTGCACCGCCTGGACCTCGGGACGGTCGGCGAAGGCCGCGACGAACTCGCCGCCGCCCAGCACCGGCTTGCCCTTCGACGGGTCGATGGCCGGGAAGTAGAACGCGAAGACGTCGCCGTCCTCGGCCACCTTGGTGCCCTCGGGCCACTGGTTGGCGTAGAAGGACGCCTGGCGGTGCAGCGCGCACTTGCCGGCGGTGATGGGCGTGCCGCCCTCCTGGAAGGAGGTGGTGGCGATGCTCTTCACGCCGCCGAAGCCGCCGTTGACGTACTTCTCGTTCTTCAGGATGCTGCCGGCCCGGTTGAGGGCGTCAGCCACCTGCGGGTCGTTGAACGGGATCTCGTGGGTGGTCCACTTGTCGTAGACGTCCGGGCCGCCGGTACGCAGCAGCACGTCCTCGATCCAGTCGGTGGCCGGCCAGCCGGTGGCGTCACCGGACTCGATGCCGGCGCACCACGGCTTGGTGCCGCTGGCCGCGATCTGGTCGGAGAGCTTGATCATGTCGTCCCACGTGGTGGGGACCGTCCAGCCCTTCTCCTTGAAGGTCTTCGGCGAGTACCACACGAAGGACTTCACGTTCGAGCCGAGCGGGGCGCCGTAGAGCTGGCCGTTGACGGTGCTGTACTTCAGCCAGTCGGCGGAGTAGTTCTGCTCGGCCATCGCCTTGGTGTCGGCGCCGACCGGCTTGAGCTTGCCCGAGTCGACGAACCGCTTCAGCAGACCCGGCTGCGGGATGAAGGCGAGGTCGGGGGCGTTGCCGCCGTCCACCCGCACCGGCAGCTGCGCCTCGAACTCGCCGGAGCCCTCGTGGTCGATCTCGATGCCGGTGCAGTCCTCGAACTCCTTCCAGGACTGCTGGAGGCGCTCGTCCTCGATGTCACGGATCGAGGAGTAGATGGTCACCTTCTTGCCGTCGTGACCGTCGTACTTCTCATATGCGCCGCACTCGGCCGAGCCCGCGTTGCTGCTCTTCTTGTCGTTGCCGGTGCCGCAGGCGGCGACGCCGAGCGCCAGCCCCAGGACGCCGGCGACCGCGAGCGCCTGGCGCGATCTGGCAAACGCCATGCCGATCTCCTTCCTTGCCGGCGCGTGGGGGGATCGAACCCGCGCCGGTCCGATGGTCGTCCTCACATGTAAGCGCTTGCATCGTGCCGGGTCCACCCCTGGCCGGACACGGCCCGGTAACAATCCCGAAACCCTGACCACCGGTGATGGGTGCGCTCCCACGAATCTTCCCGGGAACGGAACTTTCTGTCAGGATGTCCGCATCACATTGAAGACTTTCAACATTGGAGGCAGTGGATGCGTAAGCGATGGCTCGCCCTCGGGGCGAGCGCCGCGGTCCTGGCGGCGACCCTCGTACCGGCCGCGCCGGCGATGGCCGCCCCGACGTTCAAGGTCCCGTTCCCGTGCAACCAGTCCTGGTCCGGTCAGACCCGGACCAACCACAGCCCGGCCAACGCGATCGACTTCAACCGCACCGACGACCTGGGCGACCCGGTGGTCGCCAGCGCACCCGGCACTGTCGACGTGGTGACCAACCTCGGCGACACCAGCTACGGCAAGTACGTCCGGATCAACCACGGCGGCGGTCACACCACCTACTACGCCCACCTGAACGCCTTCAACGTCTCCGTCGGGCAGACCGTCGGCTACGGCCGGGTGATCGGGTACGTCGGCACGACCGGCGGCTCCACCGGCCCGCACCTGCACTACGAGCAGCGTCTCAACGGCAGCTCTGTGAAGATCAAGTTCAACGGCGTCCAGGCGCTCTACTGGGGCACCAAGACCTACACCAGTGACAACGGCTGCGGCGGGACGAACACCGGCGAGGGCACCGTCAACACGGCCGGCTCCCCGCTGACGGTCCGCTCCGGCCCCGGCACCGGCTACAGCTCGGTCGGCACGGTGGCCGACGGGGCGAAGGTGACCATCCAGTGCCAGACCAGCGGCACCAGCGTCACCGGCACCTACGGCACCAGCTCGATCTGGGACCGGATCGGCTCCGGCCGGTTCATCTCCGACGCGTACGTCTACACCGGGTACGACGGCTACATCCCGGGCGTACCCCGCTGCTGAACCGGGCGGGCGCGGGGGCGAGCGGCTCCCGCGCCCGTACCGGTCAGGAGTTCAGCCGCCACACCGCGAAGTTCAGCGCGGACGCGAACGTCACCCAGGCCCAGTACGGCAGCATCAGCAGCGTGGCCGGTCGGGAGACGCGCCGGAACAGGGCCACCGTCACCCCGATCGCCAGCCACATCAGCACGATCTCGGCGAACGCCAGCCCGTACGCCCCGGCGCCGAAGAACAGCGGGGTCCAGATCGCGTTCAGCACGAGCTGCACGACCCAGGCCCAGAGCGCGGGGCCGAAACCGACCCGCCGCCAGACCAGCCAGCCGGCGATCGCGATGAGCACGTAGAGCACGGTCCAGACCGGGCCGAACAGCCACGACGGCGGCGCCCAGGCGGGCTGCTCCAGGCCCTGGTACTCGGCGGAGGTGCCCTGGACACCCAGCCCGCCGATCGCGGCGGCGGCGAAGGTGGCGGCGCCGAAGCCGAGCAACGCCAACCACTGGCGGGCTCCGGCGGTGCGCCGGGTGACACTCTGCGGCATCTCCATGGCCGAGATGTTTCCGCTCGACCGGCCCGGCAAACGCCCGGGCGCCGCCGGACCCGGACGCGGAAAAGCCGGAGTCACCCGGCCCGGACGTTCCGGTCCGGCAGGACGGAACACCCGGGCCCGGCGACCCCGGCGGGTACGAGAACCGCTGTTACGTGTTGAAGATGCTGACGCCACCCGGGCCGACCAGCAGGCCGACGACGATGAGGACGATGCCCCAGAGGATCTGCCGGCGGAACAGGGCGAGAATTCCGGCGACCACCAGTACGACTGCGAGAATCCAGAGAATCAGCTCCATGTCGGCTGGATACCCGTGCGCCCGATACCGGAAACCTCCCGCTCAGTCGAGCTGATCACCGCCCAGGTGGAAGACGCTGTACGCCTGTTTGATCACCGGGTGGGCCACGTTGCGGACCCGGACCCCGCCCGGTGTGGTGCCGCGCTCGGTGCCGTGGTGGGCGTGCCCGTGCAGCGCCAGCGCGGTAGGTGCGGAGTCGATCGCCTGACCGAGCTGGTAGCAGCCGAGGAACGGGTAGATCTCCAGCGGCTCGCCGGCGAGCGTGTCCGGTACGGGGGAGTAGTGGGTGAGCGCGACGAGCGCGTCGCAGTCCAGCGAGAGCAGCGCGTCGGTCAGCGCGTCGGCGCTCTCCCTGGTGGTCCGCACGAACGCCTTCATCTCCGGCTCGCCGAAGTCGCTGGCGCACCGCCCGGCGAACCCGCCGCCGAACCCCTTCACGCCTGCGACCCCGAGCCGTCCGCCGGGGGTGTCCACCACGACGCCGGTGCCCTCCAGCACCGTGATCCCGGCGTCCTCCAGCACCTTCACCACCTGCGGCACCTCGTCGCACTGGTGGTCGTGGTTGCCGAGCACGGTGATCACCGGTACGCCGAGGTCGCCGAACTCCCGGGCCACGCACCGCGCCTCGGCCTCGGTGCCGTGCCGGGTCAGGTCACCGGCGAGCAGGAGCACGTCGGCGCAGCCGGGCAACTCCTCCAGCGCGGGGCGGAACCGGCCCACCACGTCCTCGTCCAGATGCACGTCGCCCACGGCGGCGATCCGGATCACCATCGAACCTCCCTCACGGCAACTCCTCGACCTGGGTGGGCGCCTGCGTGCGGATCACCCCGATGTCGCTCGTCACGTGGGTGTCCGGGAAGCGCTCGGCCACCCGCCGCAGGATCTCCTCCCGCCGGTGCGGGCTCTCCACCTCGCCGTAGAGCACCAGCCCGTTCTCCCGCCGCACCACCGTGATGCCCTGCTCGGCCACGGTCGGGTCCTCGGCCAGCATGCTCTGGATCTCCGCCTCGACGTACTCGTCGGGGGGAATGTCGCCGGACAGTCCGGTCACAGGGTCTCCCTTCCGCCAGGCGCGCCGCCGGGCAGCACGTCCAGCCGGTCGAGCAGCACCAGGAACGCCTCCGCGTACGGCGAGTGCTGCGTCTCCTTCCGTACCCGTTCCCAGTCGATCTGTTCCCGCAGTGAGCGGGCCAGCGGCAGGGCGCGGGCGAAGTCGCAGTAGTGCTGGGAGAAGCTGAGCAGCTTGTGCACCATGAGCTGGCTGGCCGAGAGCACCGGCATGTGGATCGCGTCGACCGGGCGCACGATCGTGTCGGCGAACGTCTCCTCGGTCACCGGCGTCTCCACCGGCCGGTGGATCAGGTCCACCATCCGGTCCTCGTCGTAGACCTTGACCAGCCAGTCCTCCGGCGGGCGCTCGGCGGTGAAGCCGGCCTCGACCAGCGCCTCCAGCGCCCGGTCGACGTCCACCTCGCGAAGCAGGAAGTCCACGTCGTGGTCGCTGGAGTGACCGCCGTGCGCGTACACCGCGAAGCTGCCACCGAGCGCGAACGGGATCTCGGACTGTTTGAGCACGGCGGCGACCTTCTTCAGCGTGTGCACCAGGGTCTCGTCCCCGCGCTCGGCCATCTGCGGCTCCCTCGTCGTCATTGGGCGGTGGGACCACGATGCGTACCCGGCGGACGCTCCGGTCACACCTGTTGCGGCGCGATCGGCCCGCCAGGGCAGGAAAGCGACATACGGGCCGGTGTGAGCATCGGTCGGATAACCTCGGGAGGGTGGCCAGCTCACTGCGGACGCGGCGGGGCAGGGCCCGACTGCGCACCGTCGCCCTGATCGGCATCGACGGCTCAGGTAAGACCACCCAGGCCCACCGGCTCGCCCAGGCGCTCACCGCGGCCGGCCGTCCCGCCACGTACCACCGCAACGCCGGTGGCCGACGCTGGCTCGGCCGTATCGCCCAGCGGGTCGGCCGTCCGGACGCGCAGCGGCTCGTCGGGCGCGACGGCCTGCTCGTGGTCGAGTCGGTGCTGCGATGGTTGGCCATCGCGCTCGCGCTGCTCAGCTGTCTGGTGACCGGGCGTACCGCGGTGATGGACAGGTGGTCCGCCTGCCAGTACGCCAGCATCCGGGCACACGGCGGGCAGCGGTGGGAGCGGCTGGCCCGGGCCGGGTACCGGATCTTCCCGGCGCCCCGGGTGACGTTCCTGCTCACCGTCGACCCCGCCGAGGCGTACCGGCGGATCGAGCGGCGCGGCACCGACCACGAGACCATGGAGTGGCTGACCGCCGCGGCCGCCGCGTACCGGGACCTGCCGGAGTACGGCAGCTTCGTGGTGGTGGACGGCAACGGCCCGCCGGAGGAGGTGGCCCGCCGGATCCGGGCGCACCTGAGCGAGTGGCTGCCCGACGACCCGTCAGCCGGTCCCGGCCCGGCTCCGGCCGGCCCGCGCCGCCCGGTCGGTGGCGCCGGGCGGGACGGGCCGGTGCCGGTTCAGGCCCGCCCGTAGACCGGGATGCTCGCGCCGCTGGTGGGCGCGGACTCGGGGGAGGCCAGGAAGCGGATCACCTCGGCGATCTCGGCCGGCGGCACCCAGCGCCCGTGGTCGGCGTCGGGCTGGGCGGCGCGGTTGGCCGGGGTGTCGATGACGCTCGGCAGCACGGTGTTGCACCGCACGCCGCGCTGCCGGTACTCGACCGCGACCGTCTCGGCGAACGCCCGCACCGCGGCCTTCGCGGTGGCGTAGCCGGAGGCGCCGGGGAACGGCGTGACCGCCGCCCGGGCCGAGACACAGACCACCGCGCCGTCGCCGGACGCCATGAGGTGCGGCAGCGCCGCGTGGGTGACCAGGTACGTCGGGCGCAGGTTGAGCCGCAGCATCCGCTCGAAGTCCTCGACCGGGGTCTCGTGCACCAGGGCGCCGGCGGCGTACCCGCCGACGAGGTTGACCACCGCGCGCAGCGGTGCGGCCGGTTCGGCGGTCGCGGCCTCGACCGCCCGCGCGGCCCCCTCGGGCGTCAGCAGGTCGGCCACGACCCGGACCGGGCCGTCGTCCGTCCCGGGCTCCCGCTGGGGTACGACCACCCGCCAGCCCGCGTCGAGGAAGGCGGCGGTGACCGCGCCGCCGAGCCCACCCGTGCCTCCGGTCACCAGCACCGTGCGTTCCGTCATGGACACACGCTAGCCAACCGCCCTGCCGACGGACCGGTGGGCCGTCCGGCCCGTCCGGTCGAGGCCGACCAGGCAGGCCCTGCCGCGCGACGGCGGACCGGCACGTCGGGCGGCAGGAGTGACTCGACCGGAGCGGATGAGGCGGCGGGGCTGCGACAATGGGATCCTTGGCCCGGCGGCGGGCACGGAAGACGGTAAATTTCCCGATACGCGGTGTCATGGTTGACGCTCACGCCGTGTGAAAGTAAGTTTCATCCGTGGCGAAGAGTTCGAAGATTTCTGCGAGTCACGAGCCCGGTGGACTGATCGTCCACATCAGCGGCCTGCTGCCCTCGCTGTCCCCGGCCGAACAGCGGGTGGCCCGGCTGGTCGTCGCCGATCCGGCGGACGCGGCCCGGCGTACGATCACCGACCTCGCCACCGCCGCCGAGACGTCCGAGGCGACAGTGATCCGCTTCTGCCGCTCGGTCGGCATGGACGGCTACCCCCAGCTGCGGATCCGGCTCGCCGCCGAGGCCGCCCGCCGGATCGAGCCGCCGGACGCGCGGGTGGTCGGCGGCGACATCCCGCCGGGTGCCGACCTCGCCCAGATCATCGCCACGATCGCGTTCAACGACGCCCGGGCCGTGGAGGAGACCGCCGAGCAGCTCGACCCGGCGGTCTGCGAGCGAGTGGTCGAGGCGATCGGCGCGGCCGGCCGGATCGACGTCTACGGCGCGGGCGCCAGCGGCTTCGTCGCCTCCGATTTCCAGCAGAAGCTGCACCGCATCGGCCGCATCGCGTTCTACTTTCCGGACGTGCACACCGCGCTCACCTCCGCCGCCCTGCTGGGCCGCGGCGACGTGGCGGTCGGCATCTCGCACACCGGCACCACGTCCGACGTCATCGAGGTGCTGGAGCAGGCCCGGGCGCGCGGTGCCACGACAGTGGCGCTGACCAACTTCCCGCGCTCGCCGATCACCGAGGTCGCGGACCACGTGCTCACCACTGCCGCCCGGGAGACGACATACCGCTCCGGCGCGACCGCCAGCCGGCTGGCCCAGCTCACAGTGGTCGACTGCCTCTTCGTCGGTGTGGCCGCCCGCAGCCGGGCCCGGACGAAGAAGGCCCTGGAGGCCACCGCCGAGGCGGTCCAGTCGCACCGGGTCGGCCCCGGGCGGAGGCGGGGATGACGGCGGGTCGGGTGGAGCGGGACGGCGTGGCGGCGGTGCGACCGGTGGTGCGCGTCGGCGCGCCGACCGAGCGGCGCAACCCGCACAGCGTCGACCTCGACCTGATGTCCACCCGGGACGTGCTCACCGTGATCAACGAGGCGGACCGGCGGGTGCCGGCCGCGGTCGCCGCGGTGCTGGACGAGATCGCCGAGACGGTCGACCTGGCCGTGGCCGCGCTGCGCGACGGGCACCGGGTGCACTACTTCGGGGCCGGCACCTCCGGTCGCCTCGGCGTGCTGGACGCGGCCGAACTGGCGCCGACGTTCAACTCGCCGCGGCACTGGTTCTGCTCGCACCTCGCCGGCGGCCCGGACGCGATGTGGCGGGCCGTCGAGGACGCCGAGGACGACGAGCGCGGTGGCGCCGCCGACGCCGCCGAGTGCGTACGCCACGGCGACCTCGTGGTGGGCCTGGCGGCCAGCGGGCGCACCCCGTACGTCCTCGGGGCGCTCGCCGCGTCCCGGGCGCAGGGGGCCGGTACGGTGCTGCTCTGCGCGAATCCGGAGGCCGAGGCCGCCGCGTCGGTGGACGTCTTCATCGGGGTGGACACCGGGCCGGAGGTGGTCACCGGGTCGACCCGGATGAAGGCCGGCACGGCGCAGAAGCTGGTGCTCAACACGTTCTCCACGGCCGTGATGGTGCGTCTGGGCCGGGTCTACTCGAACCTCATGATCGACATGGTGGCGACCAACGCCAAACTGCGCGGCCGCATGATCTCGATTCTCATGGAGGCCACCGGCTGCGCCGAGGAGGTGTGCCGGGTCGCCCTGCGGGAGGCCGACGGCGACCTCAAGACCGCGCTCGTCGCGCTCGTCTCCGGCGCCGAGGTGCCGGCCGCCCGGGCCGCGCTGGCCCGCTCCGCCCACCAGGTACGCGGCGCGCTCGAACTGCTCGCCTCCTGACCGTCCGGCCCGCCCGCGGGCCGGCCCCGTACCGCCGATCCACCCGCCCGGCGCATCCGCCAGGCGGGTGCGACGCGTATCACGTGCAGGGAGGGGACGACTCCTCCCGCACGGATTGTTCAACGAGGCGGAGGGTAATCCTTGAGCACGGCTGAACCGACCGGTCCGCAGGCGCGTATCTCGCAGTGACCAGGATCGCAACGACTCGGTGACGCGGCTCGCTGTGTTCATGGAACAGGCAATGGTGCCATTCCATGGGCGAACGGCGATTTCGCAGCTCCGGTGTGCGCCGAAAACGGCGCCCGCGAGCCGCCCGAACCGGGCCGGTAACAGGAAACATGGACCGGGCTCTCAGCTACTACTCAGGCATTCGTGACAGTTTCGACTCACGACATGGAATCCCCGACGCGTCACATCTGTTGTGTAGGTGTCAGCACCTACGGGCACAGCGGAGGTTACGGGGAGGGCTGATGAACGTGGGGATGGCAAGGAACCGGGCAACCGGCGCGAGCGAGGGGACCGTGGCAATCGTGGACAAGAACATCGGCATGCGTACCGACGAGGTCGCCGAGGAGCGGGACCTGGTCGGCGTCTACCTGCACGAGATCTCCCGGACGCCGCTGCTCGACGCCGCCCGGGAGGTCGACCTCTCCAAGGCGATCGAGGCGGGCCTCTACGCCGAGCACCTGCTCGACGAGGATCGGATCCCCGACGGCGTCGACCGGGAGGACCTGGAGCGGCTGGTCGCCGAGGGTGAGCGCGCGAAGGACCTGTTCATCCGCGCGAACCTGCGACTGGTCGTGTCGATCGCCCGGCGCTACGTGCGCTCCGGGATGCCCATGCTGGACCTGATCCAGGAGGGCAACACCGGCCTGGTCCGGGCGGTCGAGAAGTTCGACTACGAGCGGGGCTTCAAGTTCTCCACCTACGCGACCTGGTGGATCCGTCAGGCCATCAGCCGGGCGATCGCCCAGCAGGAGCGGACCGTACGGCTGCCCGTGCACCTGGTCGAGGACGTCAACCGGATGCGCAACGTGGCCCGGCAGCTCACCCGTGAGCTGGGCAGCGACCCGGAGCCGGAGCAGATCGCGACCGCGCTCGGCGTGACCGTCGAGCGGGTCAACGAGCTGGTCCGCTGGTCGCAGGACACCGTCTCGCTGGACACCCCGGTGGGTGACGACGGTGACACCAACCTCGGTGACCTGGTCGCCGACAGCGACGCGCCGTCGCCCGAGGAGATCGTGCTGACCGGCCTGGAGCGGCAGCGGATCGAGGGCCTGCTCAACCACCTCGACGACCGTTCCGCCGGCATCATGCGGGCGCGGTACGGCCTGGAGGACGGGCGGGAGCACTCGCTGACCGAGGTCGCGTCGCGGTTCTCGCTGTCCCGCGAGCGCATCCGCCAGCTGGAGATCCAGGCTCTCGGCCGGCTGCGTGAGCTGGCTCGCGCGGAGGGGCTCCAGGCGGCCTGACCTGGTAACAATGAACGGCGAACGGCCGGCGTCCGACAGGGGGACGCCGGCCGTTCGCCGTCTTCGCGGTGCTCAGACCCGGCCGTAGCCGGCGATCGTCATGATGTTCATGCCGCGCTTGCTGACGTTGCGTCCGGCGCTGGGCGCGTCGATGATCTGGCCGTTGCCGACGTAGAGCGCCACGTGCCCGAGCCCGGAGTAGAACACCAGGTCACCCGGTTGCAGCTGGCTGCGGCTGATCCGCGTGGTGGCCCCCCACTGCTGCGCCGCGCTGTGCGGCAGCGACTTCCCGGCCGCCCGCCAGGCGGCGAGCGTCAGGCCGGAGCAGTCGTAGCTGCCGGGGCCGTCCTGGGCGTAGCCGTAGGGCTTGCCGACCGCGCCGTAGGCGTACCGCACCGCCGTGCCGGCGTCGCCGGAGACGGCCGGCGGCTTGCCCGCCGAGCTGGGGTTGCCGGGTGCCTCCGTGGCCCGCCCGTACGCCTTGCGCCGCATCTCGTAGAGGTCGGACAGGTCCGCCTCGATCCGCGTCTTCGCGGACTTGAGCTGCTTGGCCTGCGCCGCCTCTCGGGCGAGCGTGACGTCCAGCGCGGTCTTCTGGTCGATCAGCCGCTTCTGGTCGGCGGTGAAGCTGTTGATGGTGCGCTGCCGCTGGCGGGTGAGCTGGTCGAGCGTGCCCAGCCGCTCCGGCAGGGTGGCCTGGCCGCCCGGGTCCAGCAGGGCCGCCGCGGTGCGCATGCCGCCGGTCTTGTACGCCGTCGCGGCCAGCACGCCCACGTCGGCGCGGCTGCGTTCGGCCTGTTCCTGCAGCGGCCCGATCCGGGCCTCCAACTTGGCCGCGGTGGCCTTGTTGGTCTTGATGTCCTCGTTGAGCTTGTTGTAGGACTCGACGATTCGCTCCAGCTCAGTCGAGGACTTCTCGATCTGCTTCGTCAGCTCGGCGGGGGTCGGCTCGGCCCGGGCCACCTGCGCCGGGGCGAGCAACGCGGCCGAGAGGCCGGCCACCGCCAGCGAGCGGAGCAGCATCCGTAAGGACGACAAGAGCGGAAAGCTCCTCTCCCACCGGTCGCCGGGCACGTTCGCGACCCGGCGACACCGGCCCGGGGCCGTCCGGGTGGACGGCTGTCGACCGGGCCGACCTGGACAACCTAACCCGTGATCGCAGTAGTCGGGAGTTCAAGCAGGGGCGAAAGTTGGCAAAGTGGCGGAAAGTGATGAGGGGGAACCGGTGGGTGGATGAGGCGACTCGCCCGATTCGTCGTTCTGGGCGGATGTCGCCAGGCAACGCCAGGCAAAGTCATGACAAAGACGGAAATCGTTCTCTGTTTCCGGCGGGCAGGGCCGGGCCGATGACCCCCGCGACCGCCGAAACCCCGAGGTCAGGTGGCGCGAGGCCAACACAATGAAGCCCGGACGGGAAATCCCACCACGGGATCCCTGCTCCCGGGAGGCCGCCGTGCAGACCGACCGCTCCGCCGCCCAGCCGCCCCGCTCGCCGCGACCGGCCGCACCCAGGCTGCTCTACGCCCGGCCCGGCATCGTCGTCACCGCCGAGCGTTTCACCGTCGGCCGCAACAGCTGGCCGGTGGCCGAGATCACCCAGCTCCGGACCGACCGCGGGCCGCACGACCGGCTCGCGATCCGGGCGGTCGCCGTGTCCGCCGCGATGATCGCCGCGGTCGGCCTGCTGCTCGGCTTCACCGGCGGCCTGCACCGGCTCACCGCCGGGGCGTACCTCATGCTCGGCGCCGTCGGGCTGGTGCCGCTGCTGCTCGTGCTGATCGGCGACCGCGTGCGGCCCCCTTCGCACGAGCTGTGGGGACGGGTGCGCGGCACCGAGGTGCTGCTGTTCAGCAGCGACGACGAGCGGCAGTTCGGCCAGGTCGCCCGCGCGCTGGGGCGGGCCCGGGAGGCGGCGCGGCTGGGCGGCTGGGCCGACCCGCCGGCGGCCGAGCCGTGGCGGCCGGCCCGGTGAGACGCGGTCAGCCCGCGACCGGCTCCGGCGTCCGCGGCCGGGCCTCGGCGGCCACCCAGTGGCTCACCCGCCGCTCGGCGTAGAACGAGACGAACGGCACGGTGCCGGCGAGCATCACCAGCAGCATCCGCTTCAGCGGCCAGTTCGCCCGGCGCGACAGATCGAACGTGAGCGCCAGATAGAGCATGTACAGCCAGCCGTGCGCCACGCCGACCACGGCCACCACGCTCGGGTTGTCGAAGCCGTACTTCAGCGGCATGCCGATCAGGACCAGCACCACGAGCGCCACGCCCACGATCCAGGCGATCACGCGGTACCGGGTAAAGGCTCCGCCCACCGTCGTCCGTCCTTCCGCACCGGCCTCAGCCGGGATAGTCGCCGGGCCGGGCGCCCGGATTGGCGTTCAACCAGGATAGGTAGCTGTTGTACGCGGCCAGCTCGGCGTCGTCCGCCCCGTCGGCCGGGGCGGACGGCGCCCGCACGACGCGCACCGGCCGGCGTACCGCCGGGGTGCCGGCGGTCACCGACGGCGCGGGACCGGCCGACGGCGCGGTGTCCTCCGCCGGCGCCGACGCCGGGTCGGCGGCGCGCAGCGTCTGGCGGACCTCACGCCACCAGACGAAGATCACGAAACCGGCGAAGACCGGCCACTCGATCGCGTAACCGAAGCTGATCGCGTTCCCCCCGGCGGCGCGGGTGACCTGCCACCAACCCATGCCGAGGCAACCCGCCACGAGCACGACCATGGCCACGTGGCGGACGATCCACGCCGGTGTCCAGAGCCGATTCATGCCAACGAGAGTACCGGGGCCGCCGGTCGTCTCCGACACGGCGTCGTAGTCCGGGCGGGGTTTGGTGACACGCCCGCTGGGCATCCGAACAGGTGCCAACCCGAACGAGACGAGGGGGCGACGATGACCGAATCGGTACGCCGGGACGCGAGCCCGGAACAGCGGGTCGCGGAGTGGGACGGCGACCACGCCCGTACCGTCGACGCGGACGGCGAGCAACTCGGGGTGGACCCGGTGGAGCTGGGTGACGACGACCTGGTCCGGGAGATGCAGAGCCTGCACCGCACCCGGCTGGACACGCTGCGGCACGCCACCGACTCGGCGCTCGCCAACCACCTGCGGCGCACCGCCGAACTGGAGACGGAGTACCTGGCCCGGCACCCCGGCCGGGAGGTCGACCCGAGCCGGCTGCGGGACGCCTGATGGCCAGCCACGCCGAGCGCGGCATGTCCGCGCCGCCGGAGGTGGTGTTCAACACGGCCACCGATCCGGACCGTTCCTCGGCCTGGCTGCCCGAGCGGCTGCGCAGCTCCGGCACATGCCGGGTCGAGGTCGTCGACGCCGACGACATGCGGGCCCGGTGGAGTGCCGCGGACTGGTCCGCCGAGATCGACGTGGAGCCGGCCGGCGCGGGCGGCGCCCGGGTGCGGCTGGACCTGGCCGGGCCGGACCACGACCTGGCCGACGAGATCCTGGCCAACCTCGACCGCGAGGTGGCCGACAACCTGACCGCCGGTTGAGCCCGGCCCGCACGACGAGCACGAGGAGGCCGGGTTGACCGGGAGTGGCCTGAAGCAGAAGGTGGCGCGCCTGCGCCAGGCGTACGCACCGCACGAGCACCGGCCGCTGGAGGGCTACCTGAAGGCGATGGGCACGTACGCCGGTGTCACAGCCGCGCTCATCGGCCTGGTCCGCGCGACCGGCCGGCCGGTGCCCGAGCGGCCCACGCCCGCGGACGTGGTGCTGCTCTCGATCGCCACGCACAAGCTCAGCCGGCTGCTGTCCAAGGACGCGATCACCAGCCCGCTGCGGGCGCCGTTCACCCGCTACGACCACCCGATCGGCAGCGGCGAGGTGATGGAGCAGGTCCGCGACGAGGGCAGCCCGACCCGGCACGCGCTCGGCGAGCTGGTGAGCTGCCCGTTCTGCCTGGCGGTGTGGGTGGCCACCGGGCTCACCGGCGGTCTGGTGCTGGCGCCCCGGCTGACCCGGCTGGTCGCCACCGCGCTGACCGCGGTGGCCGCCTCCGACTTCCTCCAGATGGGGTACGCGGTCGCCCAGCAGGCGGCCGAGGGCGGTCGCCACGAGGCGTGACCCGAGGACACGAAAGGGGGCCGGCGCGCGCCGGCCCCCTTTTCCGTGTCTCCCACGGTCAGGTGGGGGTGGTGCCGTGGTCCTCGCCGGCCCAGCCGCGCGACGCCTCCGGCTCCCGCTCGTCCTCGTCCTCCCCGGTGACGACGTCCCGGTCCACAGCGGTGCGCTCGTGCTCGTTGGCGAAGTCCGGCTCCGGCAGCGTGTCGACGCCCTCCGGGGGCTGGCCGAGCGCCGCCAGGTGCTCGTGGTCGGGGTTGCGATCGGTCATCTCGCGTCCTCTCGGTCTTCCGGGGGCTCAGGCGACCGTGCCGCCCAGCAGATCCGCCGCCTCGTCCGCCGCGTACTCGCCCTGGGGGAGTGCGGCGATCCGGGTGAGCAGCTCCGCGGGGAGTTCGGCGGCCACCGCCCGGCGGTAGATGTCCGCCTGGGTGATCCGCTCCTGGCCGTGGTAGATGTCGTCGAGCAGGTCGTCGAGCGGCCTGGTGTCGGGCTGCTCGGTCACGGGCGCGTCATCGGTCACGCCGACCACCTACCCGGCACCGAACCGGTCAAACTCGCCCCAACCCCGCTCAGGCCGGCGCCGGGAGCGTGGCCCGGCGGGCCCGCACGGCCTGGGCGAGGTGGTCGAGGACCTCGGCGGTGGCGTCCCAGCCGATGCAGGCGTCGGTGACCGACTGGCCGTACGCCAGCTCCCGGGTCGGGTCCAGGTCCTGCCGGCCCGGCACCAGGAAGCTCTCCAGCATGATGCCGGCGATCCCGCGCTGGCCGGCGGCGAGCTGGGCGGCCACGTCGGCGGCGACGAGCGGCTGGTTGCGGTGGTCCTTGCCGCTGTTGGCGTGGCTGGCGTCGACCACCACCCGCTCCGGCAGGCCCGCGGCCCGCAGCAGTTCCAGCGCCCCGGCCACCGACTCCGCGTCGTAGTTCGGCCGGCCGCCCCCGCCACGCAGCACGAGGTGCCCGTCCGCGTTGCCCCGGGTGTGCATGATCGCCGGGGTGCCGGAGACGTCGATGCCGGGGAAGACGTGCGGCACCCCGGCGGCCCGGATCGCGTCCACGGCGGTGGCGATGCTGCCGTCCGGGCGGTTCTTCATGCCGATCGGCATGGACAGCCCGGAGGCGAGCTGCCGGTGCACCTGGCTCTCCACCGTCCGCGCGCCGATCGCGCCCCAGGCCACCGTGTCCGCGATGTACTGCGGGGTGATCGGGTCGAGGAACTCGCAGCCCACCGGCAGGCCCAGCCGCAGCACGTCGAGCAGGAGCGCCCGCGCGGTACGCAGGCCCGTGTTCACGTCGCCGGAGCCGTCCAGCGCCGGGTCGTTGATCAGGCCCTTCCAGCCCACCGTCGAGCGCGGCTTCTCGAAGTAGACACGCATCACCACGAGCAAATCGTCGGCGACCCGGGCGGCGGCCTCGCGCAGCCGGCCCGCGTACTCCAGGGCGGCGGCCGGGTCGTGCACGGAGCAGGGGCCGACGACGACGAGCAGCCGGTCGTCGTCGCGGTCCAGCACCCGGCCGACGGCACGGCGGCCCGCCACGACGGCCTCGGCCAGCGGGGTCTCGAGCGGCAGGTGGTGGTGCAGCAGGGCCGGGGTGGTCAGCGGCACCACACGGTCGATGCGCTGGTCGATGACCCGATGGGCGTCCTGGGACGTGGTCACGGTGGGGATTCCTTCCGCCGACCGTGCCCCCGTGCCGGGTCCGGGGGGATCGAGCCGGCTGCTCGCATACGAAAGGGCAGGGAAATCGATCCCTGCCCGCCGGCTCGAAGAGGTGGTGACGTCAGCTCATGGTCGAGTCACCGGCTCCTCCAGCCGGCTGCCTAAACCATCGATACGACCGCGTCACGTCGGCCAGCGTACCCGACGCGCGGCGGAAAGCCCGCTGTCGTTCCGAAGTGCGGAACGCGGGGTATGTGATCGGCATGACCACGAGCCACGACCCGAGCGACCAGGAACGGATCGAGTCCCGAGCGCATCTGCTGCCGGAGGAGGCGGCGGCCGGCAGCGACGACGCGGAGGCGCAGGCCGACGCGATCCTCACCGAGTCCGACATCCGCGAGGCGGACCAGAACGCCGCCCCCGACACGGTGCTGGAGCACCGCACGTCCGAGCAGACCGTCACCCCCGTCGAGCCGCCCGACTGAGCCCGGCACCCCGGGCCCGGCGGGAACCCCGGTAACTGTCGTCCCGCAGCCGGGCCAGCGGGCCGGCCAGACGCAACCCCGGCGGCACGTTGCCGATCGGATCGAACGCGAGCGCGGCGTCCTCGGCGGCGCCGCGCTCGTCGTCGAGGCGTACCTCGCCGAACGGCCGCCACCGGCCCACCGCCGAGGCGACCGCCAGCACCAGCCGGGGCTCGTCGCCGGCCACCGCCGCGCCGGCCTCGGCCAGGCCGCGACCCAGGTCGGGTGACTCCGGGTCGGCCAGCACGGCCAGGAACAGCCGCCGCCCGCCGGCCCGGAACGGCATGATCGACGTGTACGTCCCGGTGAAGCGCCGCCGGGGCAGCGGCAGGTTCCGCAGCACCGGCGCGGCGGCGCTGGAACTCCACAGCAGGTCCACCGGCGGCTCCGGATCGCGGTGCAGCCGTACCGCCACGCCCAGCACGTCCGGCCAGCCACCCGGCGTCGGCACGCCCTTGGACAGGCGGATCGTGGCCGGCCACCGGCCCGGCAGGTCGAGCAGCGGCACCCCGGTCGGCGGTCCCGGCGTACCCCAGATCCGGGTCTCGCCGGCGAACGTGCGCCCGGCCGGATGCAGCAGCCGGGCGTGCCGGAGCCGGGCCAACGCGGCGGCGGCGCGCTCGGCGGCGGAGGGTGCGGTGGCGGCCATGCCCGCACGGGTACCCCGGCGCGCACCGGCGATGCTCCGGCGCGCGTGTCACCTTTCCGCCTCCGAGATCGGATAGCGTCGTCTCATGCCCGACAGCGGTTTCCCCTGGCCGATCGAGACGACCCGACTGGACAACGGCCTGCGTGTGGTGGTGAGCGAGGACCGCACCGCCCCGGCCGTGGCGGTCAACCTCTGGTACGACGTGGGCTCACGCCACGAACCGGCGGGACAGACCGGCTTCGCCCACCTCTTCGAGCACCTCATGTTCGAGGGCTCGGTGAACGTGGCGAAGACCGAGCACATGAAGCTGATCCAGGGCGCGGGCGGCTCGCTCAACGCGACCACCAACCCGGACCGGACCAACTACTTCGAGACGGTCCCGGCCGAGCATCTGGAACTGGCGCTCTGGCTGGAGGCCGACCGGATGGGCGGGCTGGTGCCGGCGCTGACCCAGGAGACGCTGGACAACCAGCGTGACGTGGTGAAGAACGAGCGCCGTCAGCGCTACGAGAACGTGCCGTACGGCGACGCGTGGCTGCGGCTGCTGCCGCTGCTCTACCCGCCGGGCCACCCGTACCACCACGCGACGATCGGGTCGATGGCCGACCTGAACGCCGCCGACCTGGCCACCTTCCAGGAGTTCCACAGCACGTACTACGCGCCGAACAACGCGGTCCTCACAGTGGTCGGCGACACAGAGGCGGCGGAGGTGTTCGCGCTCGCCGACAAGTACTTCGGCGGTCTCACCGCGCGCGCCGACATCCCGGCCGCGCCGGACGGCCGCACCGTGCCGGCCACCGGCCGCCCGGCGGTGGAGACAGTCACCGCCGACGTGCCCGCCCCCCGCGTCTACGTCGCGCACCGCACCCACCCGTTCGGCACCCAGGGGTACGACGTGACCACGGTGCTGGGCACCGTGCTCGGCAGCGGCCGGGGCAGCCGCCTCTACCAGCGGCTCGCCGACGGTGAGCGGATCGCCCAGCCGGACCTGGTCGGCGCGTACGGGGTGGACCTCGCGCACGCGCCCGCCCCGCTGATCGCCACCGCCACGGCCCGTCCCGGGGTGAGCGCCGAGCGGCTGCGCGACGGGCTCGCCGAGGTGGTCGACGAGCTGGCCACCGTGCCGGTGACCGCCGCCGAGCTGGACCGCGCCAAGGCGCTGCTGAGCACCATGTGGTGGCGGCAGATGTCCACCGTCGACGGTCGGGCGGACACGCTCGGCCGCTACGCCACCCAGTTCGGCGACCCGGCCCGCGCGGCCGACCGGCTGCCGGCCTGGCTCGCGGTGACCGCGGAGCAGATCGCCGAGCAGGCCGCCGAGCTGCTCGGCGCCGCCGACCGGGTGATCCTGACCTACCTGCCCGAGGAGAACTGATGTCGCTGATCGCCACCCGTCCCGGCCCCGGCGCCGCCCGCGCCTACCGGTTCCCGCAGGTGGTCCGGCGGACGGTGGCCGGCGGTCAGGTGGTCGCCGCGCACCTGCCCGGGCAGAACCTCGCCGTCGCGTTGCTGCTGCTCGACGGCGGCGCGGGCCGGGAGCCGGTCGGCAAGGAGGGCCTCGGCGCGGTGCTGGCCAAGGCGCTGGAGGAGGGCACCGCGCAGCGGGACGCCACCGCGTACGCGCTGGCCATCGAGGCGCTCGGCACCGAGCTGGCGACCGGGCTCGACTGGGACTCGTTCCAGGTGAGCGTGCAGGTGCCGGTGGACCGGCTGACCGCCGCGGTGGAGCTGCTGGCCGAGGCGGTCCGTACGCCCCGGCTCGACCCGGCCGACGTACTGCGCGTACGCGACGACGAGGCGACCGCGCTGCGGATGGACTGGGCCAACCCCGGCCCGCGTGCCGACGCGGTGCTCCGGGCCGAGCTGTTCGGCGCGGAGCACCGGTGGGGCCGCCCGCTCTACGGCGACCCGGACAGCGTGGCCGCGCTGGAGGTGGACGACGTCACCGTCTTCCACTCGGAGTGGTTCATCCGCCCCGGCACGCTCGTCGTCGCCGGCGACCTGGAGCGGATCGACCTGGACGCGCTCGCCGCGACGGCGTTCGCCGGCGCCGGCGGCGGCCCGGTGGAACGCGGCGGCCCGATCGACGTGCCGCTGGCCGGGCAGCGCCGGGTCATCCTGGTCGACCGGCCCGGCTCGGTGCAGTCCACGCTGCGGCTCGGCCACCCGTCCCCGCATCGCGCCCACCCCGACCACGTGCCGATGACGCTCGCCGGCACCGTGCTCGGCGGCGCGTTCACGTCCCGGCTCAACCACCTGATCCGGGAGGTACGCGGCTACACGTACGGGATCCGCGGCGACTTCGCCTCGTCCCGGCGGTTCGGCCGGTTCGCGGTCAGCTCCGGCGTGCAGACCGCGGTGACCGCCCCGGCGCTCGTCGAGTCGGTGGGCGAGATCTCGCGTACCCAGCTCACCGGTGTCACCGAGGACGAGCTGGAGGTGGCGCGTTCCTGGCGGGCCGGGCAGCTCTCGGTCGAGTTGCAGAGCCCGCGGGCCATCGCCGCGGCCCTGACCACGCTGGTCGTGCACGACCTGCCGGACGACTACCACGCGCGGCTGCGGGAGCAACTGCTCGCGGCGACGGTCGAGGACGTCTCCGCGGCGGCCGCCACCTATCTGCACCCGGAGTCGCTGACGATGGTGATCGAGGGGGACGCGGCGGTCATCCGGGACGAGCTGGTCGCCAGCGGTCTCGGCGAGGTGGTCGACCACACGTGACCGGGCGGGGCGGCGGGCCTGTGATTCCCGTCGCCCCGCATCCGCGCGGTGGGAAACGTTTCCCACCCGCACCGCCCGGCTGGGTAGCCTCGCGGGCATGAGGATCGGCATTGTGGGAGCCACCGGCCAGGTCGGTGGCGTCATGCGGCAGGTGCTGGCGGAGCGCGAGTTCCCGGCGGAGCAGGTGCGCCTGTTCGCCTCGGCCCGGTC
Source organism: Micromonospora sp. CNZ296 (assembly GCF_007827635.1). Taxonomy (NCBI): domain Bacteria; kingdom Bacillati; phylum Actinomycetota; class Actinomycetes; order Micromonosporales; family Micromonosporaceae; genus Micromonospora; species Micromonospora sp. CNZ296. Next base: position 105,370 of record NZ_VISW01000004.1, on the reverse strand, counting down.
GGCCGGGCGCACGCTGCCCTGGCGCGACGGCGAGGTCACCGTGGAGGACGCGGCCACCGCGGACTACCGCGGCCTGGACATCGTGCTCTTCTCGGCGGGCAAGGGGACCGCGAAGGAGCTGGCTCCCCGGGTCGCCGAGGCCGGCGCCGTGGTGATCGACAACTCCTCGGCGTTCCGGATGGACCCGCAGGTGCCGCTGGTGGTGGCCGAGGTCAACCCGCACGCGATCGCGGACCGCCCGAAGGGCATCGTGGCCAACCCGAACTGCACCACGATGGCCGCCATGCCGGTGCTGCGCCCGCTGCACGACGAGGCCGGACTGGTCAGCCTCGTCGTCGCCACCTACCAGGCGGTCTCCGGCGCCGGCCTGGCCGGTGTGGCGGAACTGGACGAGCAGGTCCGCAAGGTGGCCGAGGACGCCGCCGGGCTCGCCTTCGACGGCCGGGCGGTGGAGTTCCCGGAGCCGCGCTCGTTTGCCCGTCCGATCGCCTTCAACGTGCTCCCGCTGGCCGGCTCGATCGTCGACGACGGCTCCTTCGAGACGGACGAGGAGCAGAAGCTGCGCAACGAGAGCCGCAAGATCCTGGAGATCCCCGGGCTGAAGGTCTCCGGCACGTGCGTGCGGGTGCCGGTCTTCACCGGCCACTCGCTGCAGATCAACGCCCGGTTCGCCCGGCCGATCGACCCGGACCGGGCCCGTGAGCTGCTCGACGGCGCGCCCGGCGTGGCGCTGCGCGACGTGCCGACGCCGCTGGAGGCGGCCGGCCAGGACCCGACGTACGTGGGCCGGATCCGGGCCGACGAGACCGTCGAGCACGGGCTCGCGCTGTTCTGCGCCAACGACAACCTGCGCAAGGGCGCGGCGCTGAACGCCGTGCAGCTCGCCGAGCTGGTCGCCGCCGAGCGCTGACCCGCCAGGGCGTCCGTGCCGGGCCACCCGGCACGGACGCCTGCTCAGCGGGTATGCCCGCCGGGTCGCCGGCCGCCCCGTGCCGGCAGGGCGGGGGTGCCGATGACCTGCGGTTCTTCGAGGCCGAATGCGTCCGGGCCCTGCTCGGCGTGCTCGCGTACGCGATCGCCGGTCTGGTGGGCGTGCTGCTGAGCGTGCCGGCGGCGCTCGTGGTGCTCCTGCTGCTGCCGATCTTCTACGGGCTGTCCAGCAACGGCTCCTACGACCTGCGCCGACGGCTGCGCCACCGGCGGTGAGGCACGCGTTACCCCGCCTGCGCCGGCGGGTAGACCGCGGTGCCGACAGCGAGAGGGGAGCACCATGACAACGGTCGGAGAGTTCATGACGACCCGGTTGGTGACGATGGACGGCAACGACACGCTCATGGCCGCCGCGCAGGAGATGCGCGACAGTGCCATCGGCGACGTGGTGGTGACCGACGGCGACAACGTGGTCGGCATCGTGACGGACCGGGACATCACGGTGCGGGGCGTGGCCGAGAACATGGACCCCACCGCCACCCGGCTCAACCAGGTCACCAGCAAGGACGTGGTGACCGTCAGCCAGTACGACGACGCCGTGGCCGCCGCGGACCTGATGCGCACGTACGCGGTCCGTCGCCTCCCGGTGATCGACGACGGCCGGCTGGTCGGCCTGATCTCCATGGGTGACCTGGCGGTGGAGCGGGAACCCCAGTCGGTGCTCGCGGACATCAGCGCCGACGAGCCCAACAACTAGACTTGCCTGCCGCGGTGACGCCGGCTCCCGGTTCGGGGGCCGGCGTCGCGCGTCCGTGCCGTGGCGCCGCGCTCACCCGGTTCGGGCGAGGTTGACCCCGGATCGGGTGGGGACACGAGCCTCGACAGGTAGACCGCGGATCGCGGGAGGAGTCGCCCGGATGGTGGACATGACCACGAGATTCTTCGAGGACCTGGATCGGCGGGGGTTCGAGCCGCTGCTGGTCAAGACATCCGGAACGCTCCGCTTCGACCTGCACGAGGGCCCGCACACCACGCACTGGCTGCTGGAGATCGATCACGGCAACCTGCGGGTCCGGCAGGAGGACGGCGAGGCGGACACGGTGGTCGGTACCGAGCCGCGCCTGTTCGCCGAGCTGGTCGGCGGTGAGGAGAACGCCGTCGCGGCGCTGCTGCGGGGCGACATGACAGTCGTCGGCGACCTGCGGCTCATGTTGCAGGTCGAGCGGGTCTTCCCCGGTCCGCCGGACTCCCGGGGACCGCACCACACGTTCGGCGGGAGGGGTGCCTGATGCCCGGTAGCAACTCCGTCCGGATCCTGGACGGCAACACGTTCGTGGTGTGCGAGGACACCGGCGACATCGAGGCCACACCGAGCGAGCCGACCGGATTGTTCTCGCTCGACACGCGGTACCTGTCGAAATGGGTGCTCACGATCAACGGCGAGCGGCTCAACGCGCTGTCCTACGACGACCTCCAGTACTACGAGGCCCGGTTCTTCCTGGTGCCCGGCATGGCCACGCACTACATCGACGCGAAGCTGTCGGTCATCCGGGAGCGGGCGGTCGGCGGCAGCTTCCGCGAGACGCTGACCATCCTCAACCACGACGAGAAGCCGGTCGACCTGGAGATCCGGATGGACGCCGGATCGGACTTCGCCGACCTGTTCCAGGTCAAGGACGAGATCCTGAACAAGAAGGGCGAACACTACGCCGAGGCCGAGTCGGACCGGCTGCGCCTGGGCTACCGGCGGGGCAACTTCCGGCGCGAGACGCTCGTCTCCGCCAACCAGCCGGCCCGCTACGACCAGCGTGGTTTCGCCTGGAGCATCCGGCTGGAACCCAACGAGCAGTGGGAAGCGGTCATCGACGTGCAGACGTTCGCGATCGGCCCCGGCGGCCGGGACCTGCGGATGGGGCTGCGCGCGCACGGCACCGAGCGGCTCGCGCTCCAGCACGACCTGGAGGAGTGGATCAGCCGGGCACCGAAGCTGAACAGCGAGCACGAGGAACTCGCCGCGACGTACCGGCGGAGCCTCGTCGACCTCGCGGCGCTGCGCTTCTCGCCGCTGTCGCTCGGCGGGCAGACGCTGCCCGCGGCCGGCCTGCCCTGGTTCATGACCATGTTCGGCCGGGACAGCATTCTCACCTGCCTCCAGGTGCTGCCGTTCGCGCCGGAGATGTCGAAGACCACGCTGCGGATCCTCGGCGCGCTCCAGGGCACCCGGTTCGACGACTTCCGGGACGAGGATCCGGGCCGGATCCTGCACGAGATGCGGTACGGCGAGACCGCCGCGTTCGAGGAGCAGCCGCACTCGCCGTACTACGGCTCGGTGGACGCGACGCCGCTGTTCGTGGTGCTGCTCGACGAGTACGAGCGGTGGAGCGGCGACGGCGCGCTGGTCAAGGAGCTGGAACGGGAGTGCCGGGCGGCGTTGAAGTGGGTCGACGACTACGCCGACCTGCTCGGCAACGGCTACATCTGGTACGAGCGGCGCAACACCGACACCGGCCTGGAGAACCAGTGCTGGAAGGACTCGTGGGACTCCATCTCGTACGCCGACGGCACGTTGCCGCCGTTCCCCCGGGCCACCTGCGAGGTGCAGGGGTACGCGTACGACGCGAAGATGCGGGCCGCCCGGATGGCCCGGTTGTTCTGGGACGACCCCGCGTACGCCGATCAGCTGGAACGCGAGGCGGCGGAGCTGAAGCGGCGCTTCAACAACGACTGGTGGGTCGCCGACCGCGGCTTCTACGCGCTCGCGCTGGACCCGGACGGGCGTCAGTGCGACGTGCTCAGCTCCAACATGGGCCACCTGCTGTGGAGCGGGATCGTGGACGACGAGCGGGCGGCGAAGGTCGCCGAGCATCTGGTCGGTCCCCGGCTCTGGTCGGGCTGGGGGGTGCGGACGCTGGCCGAGGGCGAGGTCCGCTACAACCCGATCGGCTACCACAACGGCACGATCTGGCCGTTCGACAACTCGTTCGTCGCCTGGGGTCTGCGCCGGTACGGCTTCGCCGAGGAGGCCGCCACGGTGGCCAACGGCATCCTCGACGCGGCCACCTACTTCGACGGCCGGCTGCCGGAGGCGTTCGGCGGCTACCCGCGCGAGCTGACCAAGTTCCCGGTGGAGTACCCGACCGCGTGCAGCCCGCAGGCCTGGTCCACAGGGGCGCCGCTGCTGCTGTTGCGCACCATGCTCGGTCTGGAGCCGCACGAGCAGCACCTGGCTGTCGACCCACGGCTGCCGGTGGGCATGGGACGGATCGAGGTGTTGGACATCCCTGGTCGCTGGGGCCGGGTGGACGCGTTCGCCCGAGGTCGGCTCAACATCGAGGAACTGGCCGACTGAGCCGGCTCAGTGCCCGGGCGGCGACGCCGTGTGCGCCTCGTTCGGCGGGAGCAGGCAGAACTCGTTGCCCTCCGGGTCGGCCAGCACGGTCCAGCGCGGCAGCTCGCGGACGACTGTCGCGCCCGCCTCCAGCACCGCGGCCCGCTCCTCGGCGTCGCCGACCAGGTCGAGGTGGATCCGGCCGGGCTCCGGCAGCACGTCGGCGGGGCTGATCCACAGGTCCGGACGCCGCCCGTGCGGATCGTGCAGCAGCACCGCCTCGGTCGGCGCGAGCGTGCCCTCGGCGAGCTTCACCTGGTCCGCCTCGACCACCGGCAGCCCGGTGACCGCGCTCCAGAACGGGGCCAGCAGGTAGGGGTCGCGGCAGTGGATGACGATCGCGGCGAGATCGGGCATGCCTCGAACCTAGTGGCCCGCGACGGCGGGCAGGACGCTGTCCAGGAACGCGGCGGCAGCCGCGCGCAGGTCGGGCCGGGCCAGGTCGAGCGCGTGCCCGCCGTGGGTGAGCCACAGATGCGCCGGGTGCCCGGCGGCGAGCAGCCAGCCGGTCAGCTCGACCGGCTGGGCGGCCGGCACCGCCACGTCGTCGCGGCCCTGGACCAGCAGCACCGGCACGCCGGAGCCGAGGTGGGTGGCGACCGTCGCGTCGGCGGTGGCCGGGTCACCGGCGGCCGGCGGGTGGCCCAGCAGGTCCGTCCACGGGTCGTCGCCGGGGGCGCGCCGGCGCCGCTGCTCCGGGTCGAGCGGGTCGACGGGGGCCCAGTACGCGAGCACGCCCGCCACGTCGCCGGGCCGGTCCACCCCGCGCAGGCCGAGCTGGAGGGCCAGCATCCCGCCCGCCGAGTCACCGGCCACCAGCAGCGGCAGGCCGCCCGCCGCGGCCCGGGCGGCCCGGGCCGCGGCGCGGACGTCGTCGAGCTGAGCGGGCCAGCGCGCCTGGTGGGAGAACCGGTACGTGGCCTCGACCACGCGCAGCCCGAGCGACGCGAGCGCGGCCCCGTCCTCCTCGGCGCGGGCCCGCCAGCCTCCGCCGTGGATCCAGAGCAGCACCGCGCGTTCGGTCATGACGCCATCGTCGCCGGGCCCGGGCCGGTGCGCGACCCGGGTCTGCCGAGGGCAGATCGGCCCTACGGTCGCGTAACCTACTCGGGGTAAAGTTTCGACATGTCGGAACTCGTGTACCCCCCTGTGATCACCGCCGCGAAGACGATGTTCCGGCTCCTCGACCTGCGCCTGGACGTGTCCGGCAGCGAGCACGTGCCGCACACCGGCGGCGCGGTGCTCGCGTCCAACCACGTGAGCTACCTCGACTTCATCTTCTGCGGCTACGGCGCGCACCCGGCCAAGCGGCTGGTCCGGTTCATGGCCAAGGACAGCGTCTTCCGGCACCGCGTCTCCGGTCCGCTGATGCGCGGCATGAAGCACATCCCGGTCAACCGGGCCGCCGGCGCCGGGTCGTACGCCGCCGCTGTCGGCGCGCTGCGCCGGGGCGAGGTGGTCGGCGTCTTCCCGGAGGCGACGATCAGCCGCTCCTTCACCGTCAAGGACCTGAAGAACGGCGCGGCCCGGATGTCGCAGGAGGCGGACGTGCCGCTGCTGCCGGTCGCGCTCTGGGGCACCCAGCGGCTGTGGACCAAGGGCCGCCCGCGCACGCTGACCCGCCGGCACACGCCGATCACCATCATCGTCGGCGAGCCGATGGACCCGTCCGCCTACCCGGACGCCACGGCCATGACCGCCGACCTGCGTACCCGCCTGTCGGCGCTCGTCGACCGGGCCCAACGGGAGTACCCGGACAAGCCGTCCGGCCCGGACGACACCTGGTGGCAGCCGGCCCACCTGGGCGGCAGCGCGCCGACCCCGGAGGAGGCGGTCGAGCTGGACCGGTCCGAGCGCCGCACCCGCAGCGCCTCCTGACCGCGCCCGCGCGCCCGGCCGGCCGGCCGCCCGTGACGGGGGACCGTCAGCAGGCGGAGCCGGGCTGGCCGTGGGCCGGGAAGCCGGACCACGCCCACGGCGACGCCTCGTCCTCCGGCGGACGGTAGTAGTCGTCGCGGGACAGGAACTCCACCGGCAGCGAGCCCGGCAGCGTCACGGTGCCCAGCGTCGGGCCGGGGGAGGCGGCCGCCCGGACGGCGAGGACGTCCCGTTCCGGCGGGGACAGGTCCACCAGTTCGGCGTTGGCGAGCCGGAAACCGGCCACCGAGCGGCGTACCTGCCGGGCCAGCGCGGCCACCTGACCGACCGGGCCGGTCAGCGCCAGCGCCGGCTGCCGGATGGTGCGCAGCGCGTCGCACACGATGCGCAGCTCGCCGATGCCGTCGCCCACCTCGGCCAGCTCCAGCCGGGACGGCCACTGCCAGCGGATCTGCCCGCTGACCAGGCGGGACAGCCGGACCGGACGCCGGTGCCGGGCGGCCGCCCGGCTGTCCCGCCCGGAGACCACCGACAGGTCCGAGCCGGTGCAGACGTACGCCAGCTGGCGCTCGGTCACGGTGATCGTCGCCGGGGCGGGCAGCGACCAGCAGCGGACGTCCTCGGTCGGGCCGAGCAGGTGACCGGCGACGCGCAGGACGTGCTGACCGAGCAGGCGTTCGCCCGGCTCGGGCACCAGCTCGTAACGCCGGTCGAGCACGGGACGGGTGGGGTCGTCGTCGGCGTCGAACCGATGCGGTCCGACGAAGAAGGGTGTGGCGTCCTCCGGCACGGTACGACCTCCCGATGACGGTTGGCGGTACCGGTGAGCCTGCCCGATTCCTGGGGTGACTGTCATGACACCTGTTAGGGGGTCGGCCGGTCGGCCGAAGCCTGCGACCGGTAGATGCCGATATCTTCCGGTCGGACGAGTCCGTCCTCGATCGCCCGGGCGAGCAGCGCCGCCTTCGTGGCGGCCGGACGGCCCGCTCGGGTGTACTTGATCCGCGCACGGTCGACGTACTGCTTCACGGTGTGCTCACTGATCTGCATCCGGCGCGCCACCGATGCCTTCGACATCGACTGGAACCACAGCAGCAGCGCCTCGCGCTCCTTGTCCGACAGGGACGGACGGTCCGGACGGGCGTCACCGACCATCGCCCCGGCCAGCGCCGGCGGCACGTACGGCCGGTCGCTCGCCGCCGCCAGCACCGTCGCCACGCAGTGCTCGCGCCCCTCGTGCTTGGCCAGGAACGCGACCGCCCCGGCGTCCAGCGCGGCGAGCATGGTCTGCGGGTCGCTGTGCTCGGAGTAGACCACCACCCGGCGCCCGGCCGCGCTCAGCTCGGCCAGCTTGTCCAGCACCATCCGGCCGTGCAGGCGCAGGTCGAGCAGCACCACCTCGGCGTCCGGCGCGGCCCGCAGCACCTCGTCCGGGTCGTCGCCGGTGGCCAGCACCCGCAACCGGGGTTCGCCGGCCAGCCAGGCGCGCACCCCGTCGATCACCACCGGATGGTCGTCCACGATCGCCACCCCGATCGGGGTTCCGGCGTTCACGTCCGCCGCCAGCGGGTCTGCGTCCATCTGATCTCCCCGTCCCGCTCGTGCAGGTGTTCCACCGGCCCGTCCCCGCCGGTCGCCGGCTCGTCCGGGCCGTCGTGATCCGGTGTCACCAGGCTGACCACTACCTCGTCCGGGCCCGCCACCACCGTGAGCCGCGCCCAGCCCTCGGCCGCGGCGAGCGCTGCGGTGAGCGGGTCGGCCAGCCCGCGCCGGATCTCCACCGGCAGCTCCGGTGGGGTACCGACCGACACCAGGTCGATCGGCAGTCCGTTGCGCTCGGCCAGGTCGGCCGCCGCGCGCAGTTCGTGCAGCAGCGCGTCCGGCACGTCGTCCGACTCGGCGATCAGCCGGCGCAGCCGGGCCGCGGCCAGCACCGCGCGTCGCCGTACCGCCGGGTCGGCCGGGTCGGCGTCGCCCGCCGCCAGTTCGGCCAGCACCTCCTCGGCGGTGCCGCTGACCAGTGCGAGCCGCGCCTGCCGTTCGGTGCGGGCCCGCTCGGCCGCCTCCTGCTCCGCCGCCACGGCCAGCCTCGCCGCCGCGGTGGCGGCCCGGCCCCGGGCCTGCGCGGTGAGCGCCGCCGCGCCGACGAAGACCGCCACCGGCAGGGTGGAGGTGCCGTAGACGTACATCGCGGTCCGGCTCAGGTCGGCCGGGGCGGTCGCCCCGTACAGCACCACCGCGACCAGCGCGATCGTGCCGTGCGCGGCGAGCATGAGCAGCAGCCAGCGCACCGGCCGCTGCCAGAGCACCAGCAGGAAGAACCAGGCCAGGCCGCCCCACACCCAGTTGGCGGTGCTGAACAGGAACCGCTCGCCGGCGCCCGCGACCACCGCCGCGTCGACCACCAGCAGCGCCAGTGCCGGCGGCCCGGCCGCCGGCAGCCCGCCGCGCAGCAGGCGTACCCCGGTTCCGACCCCGACCAGCGCGGTCACCAGCCAGCCCGCCGCCACCACGGCCGGGGCCGCCATCCCCTGCCCGGCCCGCAGCACGGCCGGCAACGCGACAGCCAGGTGCCAGGCCGCGGCGATGACGATCGCGGCGACCCGCGCGCCCCGGTCCGACGCGTCGGCCACCGCGTGCGCCTCGGGCGGGGCGGTGGCCGCCCCGGAGTGTGCAGCCGCCCGCGGCCGGGGCAGCGGGCGCAGCGCGGGGGCGGCCGTCACCGCCGTGCCCGACTCACTCGACATCGGACCACTCCAGCCGAATCCGGGTGCCGGCGCCAGGGGCGGAAGTCACCACCGCCCGGCCGCCCACAGTGCTCATCCGCCCGTGGATCGACTCGCGCAGCCCGTACCGGTGGGCCGGGACCGTGGACGGGTCGAAACCGGGACCGTCGTCGACCACCTCGACCACGACGGTGCCGCCCTCGCGGGCCAGGCGCAGCGACGCGGCCGCCCCCGGCGCGTGCCGCGCCACGTTCGCCAGCGCGGCGGCGGCGCTGTCGGCGAGCGCCGTGGCGACCTCCGCCGGCAGCCGGCACGGCGCAAGCGTGGCGGTCACCGCCGTCCCGGCCAGCACCTCGCGCAGCCGTTCGTCCAGGTCGGCCTCGCCGGCCGCGGTGGTGGTCCGCGCACCCGCCAGGGCGGAGAGGGTACGCAGATCGTCCGCGCACCGCTCGCGCAACGTCGCCGAGTCGGGCACCGCGCCGAGGCCGACCATGGTGAGCGTGCCCAGCACGGTGTCGTGCAGGTCGCGGTTCTGCCGCCGTTCGGCCTCGCGGGCGGCGCGCGCGACCACCGCCTCGTGGGACAACCGCTGGTAGTCGGCGAACGCGGCGTCGGCGCGGGCGATCCGGCGGCGCATCACCGCTGTCATCACCGCCGCGCTGCCGGTCTGCACCAGCAGCGTCCCGGCGTGCGCCCGCGCCTCGACCGGGTTGCCGGCCAGCGTGGTGCCGGTGACGTACGCGGCGGTGACCAGCAGGCCGGCCGGCACGGACCAGCGGGCTGGGGCGGTGGCCTGAGCGTTGATGACTGTCGAGCTGGCCAGCACCGCGATCCAGCTCGCCTCGCCCGGCAGCACCTCCGGCGCGACGAGCCACGGGACGGCGAGCGCGGCGGCGGTGGTCAGCGCCACGTCACCGGCGACCAGCGCGCCGCCGATGCCGTGCCGGAACGCGCGGAACGCGTACCAGACCGACCAGGCGGTCAGCACGACGACCGCGGGGATCAGCAGCGCCACCCGCACCGGCGGCGTACGCACCGCCAGCGCGACCACCGCGCCGACCAGGCCGCAGGTGAGCCGCAGCAGCGCCGGCAGGGTGGTGAAGATCAGGCTGAACGCGTCACCCGCCGGGCGGGCCAGCGGGGCCCGTGACAGAGGCATGGCGGCAGCGACCGGCATCGGGGGGGATGTCCTTCCGGCAGCGACCCGGCCGGGTCCGCGCGGCATAGATTGACGCTGGAGAATAACATGGTTTGTCGCAACTGGTCACCCTTGGTGCTTGACGAGTTTCGCTCCGGCGTAAAGCAGCCGGCTCTCCGGCCCGGCGGTCAGCGCCGCGCGGCGGCGAGCAGGTGGGCGCTGGCACCGAGGATCGCGGCGTCCCGCTCGAACGTCTCGGCGCAGGCCACCGCGTCGGCGAACAACCGCTCGTGCGGCCCGGTGCCGAGCGCGTTCAGCAGCGGCCACAGCGGACCCTCCACCCCGTACACCTCCGGGGCGGGCAGTCCGGCCGCGACGAAGTCGGCGACCAGTTCCTCCGGCCGGTGGAAGAACGCGGTGGTGAAGCCGGTGGCCGGGTCGTTCACCCCGGTCTCGTACTGGGCGCGCAACGACCGCCGGTTGTCCTCGTCGAGGCGGCCCTGCACGCTCAGGTCGATCAGCGCGGCGTGGCGGCTGATCGCCGCCGCCACGATCGTCCCGCCCGGCCGGGTCACCCGCGCCGCCTCGCGCAGCGCCGCGACCCGGTCGGCCTGCCGGGGAAGGTGGTAGAGCGGGCCGAGCAGCAGCGTCGCGTCCGCCGCCGCGTCGGGCGACGGCACCGCGCGGGCGTCACCCACCGACGCCGTGACCAGCGGGTACGCCGACCGTGCCGCCGCCACGTGCGCGGGCACCAGGTCGACCAGGTGCACCCGGTAGCCGGCCGCCGCGAGCGGACCCGCGTACGCCCCGGGACCGCCGCCGACGTCCAGCACGTCCGCAGGTGCGGCGGGCAGCAGCCGGGCGAGCAGATCCCGGGTACGCCGTGCCTCCAGCCGGCCCTGCGGCGACGCTTCCAGCCGGTCGGCCTCGACGTAGATCTCGGTGTAGTAGCGACTGATGTCCGGCTCGGCCGGGCGGTGTGCGGGCATCGATCGATGGTCGCCGAGAAGCGGAGCACGGGCATCCGTTTTAGCGGTTGCCCGGCCCGCCTACCCTGCCGGGCATGGCATACCAGCCGGCCATGGTGCCGCCGAAGAAGTCCAAGCGAACCCTGTTCATTGTGCTGGGCGTGGTGCTGGCGATCTGTTGCTCCGGCGGTGTGCTCGGCGGCTTCTTCCTCTTCCGGGCCGTGCAGGAGGCCACCGGTCCGGCGCGGTCCACAGCGGAGACGTTCGCCGAGGCGATCGTCGACCGCGACTATCCCGCCGCGTACCGGCAGCTCTGCACCCGCGTACGCGACCGGGTCAGCGAGGCGGACTTCACCCGGCAGCAGTCCTCCCAGCCGGAGTTCACCGGCTACGACATCACCGGGCTGAACGTGTCGAACAACAACGGCCGGGTGAGCGGGTCGACGACCATCCGCTTCACCCCGGCGGTCGGCACCAACGTCACGCAGTCGTTCCCAATGGTCAAGGAGGACGGGGAGTGGCGGATCTGCGAGTGAGCCCGTAGCGGGCCTCCGCGCGCACCTGATCCACTTGTCGCATGGCCCCACCTCCCACCGCACCGCTTCCGCCGGCCGTCGCGGACCGGCTCGCCCGCGAACGCAACGTCTGGCTCTGCACGCTGCGCCGTGACGGCTCCCCGCACGTCACGCCGGTGTGGTTCGTCTACGCCGACGGCGTCTGGTGGATCGGCTGCGAGGGGCGCAGCGTCAAGGCCCGCAACGTGGCGGCCGACCCCCGCGTCTCGCTCGCCCTGGAGGACGGTGTCCACCCGGTCGTAGCGGAGGGCGAGGCCCGCGTACACCGCACCGGCTTCCCGCCCGAGGTCGTCGCGGCGTTCGCGGAGAAGTACGGCGGATGGGACATCCGGCAGCCGGTCACGCCGGACGGTGAGCGGGTGCTGCTGGAGGTGCCCGTCCGGCGGTGGCTGCTGGCCGGAACGGCACGCTAGTCCCCGGAGAACCTTCAGGAGGAGATTTCGTTCGGGGCACCCGCCTCGTCGTCCGGCGGCGCACGCGATCATGCCCGAGACCACCGACGAAACCGGCGGGTCACCGCGGTCGGGATTCCTGTGCCACTCTCTGCGCCATGCGTCTGTCGCCGAGCCTGGGAGCCGCCGCGGTCGTGGCCGGCCTGCTGTCGGTCGGGGCGGCGCTGCTCGCCATGCCGGACGCGTCGCTGCTGTGGGCAGCGGTCACCCTGGCGGCCCTGTGCGGCCACGCGCTCACCACCTCCGGTACGCCCCGGGTGCGGCGGGGCGTCGCGGCCGGTGCCGGGGTGTTCGCCCTGGTGGCGGCGAACCTGCTCCGGCATCGGGGATGGGGGACGGACGCGGGCGACCTGGCCCGGGGCCAGGCGGCGGCGAGGGCGCACCTGCTGGAGCACTGGCAGGACGGCATGGACCGGCAGCGGCTCATCGCGTGGGGCCTCGTTCTCGGCGTACTCCTGCTCGCGGTCGCCGTGTCGGCGCTGCCGGCACGCGGCGGGCGGCACGGTGTGGCGACGACGGTCCTGGCGCTGGCCGCGCTCGTCTGGTGCGGGCTGAGCGTGGCGTCGACGCCCGGCGAACCGCCGCTGCTCGACCTGTTCGCCGCCGTGTGGCCGGGGTTGCTCGCCGTGCTCGTCACCGCCGGGTTGCTCGCGTCGTCCGGGTGGCGGAGCGACCGGCACGGGCTCCTCCCGACCGGGATGATCCTGCTGGCGCTGGTCGCCGTGAGGGCCTGCTCGGCTCTCGCCTCCGCGTGGGCGACCTGGTGGACCCTGGTCGAGCCCGCCGAGGACGCCTTCCTGCAACCGGGGCTCATGATCAGCGTGGGTGCTCCGGCGGCCAGTGCCATCGAGGTCTCCTCGGCCGTGGAGATGGCTGTCGCTCTGGGCGGCGTGGGGCTGGCCGTCGCCGGCGCACTGCGTGCCCACCGCGAGACCGAGAGCCGCTGAGACCTGCGGCGTCCGGCGGGCCGCGCCTACGGGTGGGTGTCGGTGATCGCGATGACCTCGTCGAGGCGGTCCAGCGCGGCCCGCAGCTCGTCGACCCTGGCCTGGATGCGCTCGCGCTCGGCGCGCAGCATGGCCCGCTGCGCGGGGTCGGTGTGCCCGGAGTCCCAGCACGGCAGGAGTTCCGCGATCCGGCTGCTGGTCAGGCCCGCCGCGTACATCTGCTGGATGAAGCGGACCAGCGTGACCGTGTCCGGCCGGTAGAGGCGCTGGCCCGACGGGCTGCGCCTGGGGAAGAGAAGACCCTGTTCCTCGTAGTAGCGCACCGCGCGCACCGAGACACCGGCGCCGCGAGCCACCTCCCCGATGCGGATCAGCGGCTCGGTCACGGTGACTCCTCTCACCCCGGTCTCGGCGATCAACACTTGCCTCTGACGTCAACGTCAGGGTTTAGCGTACCGGGCATGGACATCACCAACTCGGTAGCCCTCGTCACCGGCGCCAACCGCGGCCTGGGCCGCGCCTTCGCCCAGCGCCTGCTCGAACGCGGCGCCCGCAAGGTCTACGCGACCGCACGCCGGCCGGAGACCGTCGACCTGCCAGGGGTCGAGGTGCTGGCGCTCGACATCACCAGTCCCGCATCGGTGCGTGCCGTCGCCGCTGCCGCCCCGGACGTCACGCTGCTCGTCAACAACGCCGGGATCCAGACCGGCACCGACCTGGTGGCCGGTTCGCTGGACGCGGTGCGGCACGAGGTGGAGACGAACGTGCTCGGCCACCTGGAGATGATCCGGGCGTTCGCGCCGGCGCTCGGCCGCAACGGCGGGGGCGCGATCGTGAACGTGCTCTCCGCCATGTCGTGGTTCGGAACCAGAGGCGCCGGCGCGTACCACCTGACCAAGGCCGCCGCGTGGGCGATGACGAACGGCGTACGCCTGGAACTCGCCGACCAGGGCACGCTCGTGACGGCGGTGCACCTCGGCCTGGCCGACACCGACATGTCCGCCGGCTGGCCCGTCAACAAGATCGCGCCGTCCGACCTGGCCGACGCGGCGCTCGACGGCGTCGAGGCGGGTGCCGCCGAAGTCCTCGCCGACCAGTGGAGCCGCGACGTCAAGTCCCGGCTGACGCTGACGCCGGAGGAGTTCAACGCCGCGATGGACCGCGCCCTGGCGGCGCTGACGGCGGCCTGAGCGAGGTTCAACCCGCCCTGTTCGGTGGGCGCCTGATGTGCCTCGTGTTCTGGCCCCAGCCGGGTCGTAGCCTCGGTCGGAATAAGGTGCCGGCCGCTACGGTGGCCGACGTGAGCGACGACGTGCCTGTAGTCGAGGTGGTGCCCTACGACCCGGCCTGGCCCGAGCGATTCAGGATCGAAGAACGGCTGTTGTCGGAGGCGCTTCCCGCGGCGCTGAGCGTCGAGCATTTCGGCTCCACCAGCGTCCCCGGCCTGGCTGCCAAACCCGTCATCGACATCCTGGTGGTGGTGCCTGAGGTAGGTGCGGTGGTCGCCGACGTCCGGCCACTTGAGCAGCTCGGGTACGCCTATCGTCCGTTGGCCTTCCCGGACGACGATGAGCACTTGTTCTTCGCGAAGGACACGGCCGGAAAGCGAAGCCACCACCTGCACGTTTTCGGAGTCACGTCGCCGGTGCCGGAGGCGAACCGAGTCTTTCGCGCCTACCTCGCGGCCACCCCGGACGCTGCCCGTCGCTACGAGGCGGCAAAGAGGCGTGCAGCCGCGCTGCATCCCCACAGTCGGGCCCAGTACGGCGCAGCAAAGGAGAAGGTGTTTGCGCAGTTGTCGGCCGAGGCCCGGCTGTGGAGCCGATCCGCAGGTCGCCAGTCGGCAGAGGGCTAGATCTGGACGGGGTGCGCCTGCACGGCCCGCGGTGGACGGTCGGCCCGTCCGTCGCCGTCGAGGAGCGATGGCGCTCGCGTACGGTCCCGGCTGTACTCTCCCGGTCGTGACCGCCTTCGACGCGGAAGCCGATCTCAGCGGGGACCGGGCTTTCCGCCTCATGAGCAATACGCCGGTGACTCTGTTCTGGCGTTCGCCGATCCTCGATCGGACGACCGGATGGCTACGCGATCACGGCTACCAGGTCACCCACCTGGACGCCTCGGGCTGGACGACCGAGGAGGCCATGCACCGGGACACGGCCGCCGTGCTCGGGTTCCCCGGCTACTACGGGCACAACCTCGACGCCCTCAACGACTGCATGCGCGATGTGGTGAGCCAGGAGTACGGGTGGACGCCCCAGGCGGCCGGCCTCGTCCTCGTGTTCACCGGCTACGACACGTTCGCCACGCACTGCCCGCGGTCCGCCCAGATCGTGCTGGACACGATGGCGCGCCACTCCCGAAGCGCAAGCCTGATCGGCCGCCGTCTCATGTGTCTCGTGCAGAGCAACGATCCGCAGATCCGGTTCCAGCCGGTCGGCGCGGTCCCCGCGCTCTGGAACGACGCGGAGTGGGCGGACGCCAACCGCCGACCGGCCTGACCGGGAAGCTTCCTTTCGACCGTCGGCGGCGGAGCGGCCTGCGAGAAGCGGTCGCCGTCAACCGGCGAGGTGACCGGTGGCCCGCAGTAGCGCCCGGGAGAAGCGGTTGAGATCGGCACCGGCTAGCTGCGGTGGGGTGAACCAGTCCAGCTCACCGATCTCCTCGTGGTCGGGGACCGGCTCTCCGTCGGCGATGGTCGCCTGGTAGACCGCCGTGACGTAGGCGACGCAGTCGCCGTTCGGGTAGGTCACCTCGTAGTCGGGGCCGCCGAGCACGTCCAGCAGCCGCGGCCGGTTGATCCGAACGCCGATCTCCTCGCGGATCTCACGCACGGCCGCCTGGGCCGGCGACTCTCCGATGTCGACCGCGCCGCCGGGTACCGCCCACCCGTTCCCGTCCTCGGCATGACGTACCAGCAGGATCCGTGCGCGTTCGTCGACGACGACGACCGACACCGACGGCATCTGGATCAACTCGTGGCCGATCACCGCCCGCAGCCGGGCCACGTACGACGAGACGGCCATCAGGGCATGGTAGTCGCTGCAAGGACGCTCGTCATGGACCGGCGTCAGAGCCGGCGGATTCGTCTGCCGGGCGGACGGGTTCGAACACCCCGTTCTCGTTCACCCGCCAGCGCGAGTGGGCACCGCCTGGTTGTTCGAGCACGCGTCGCACCTGGCCGGCGTCGTCCAGCCGAAAGGAGCTGGGCTTGTGGAAACAGAGGATCCCGTCGAGATTCGTCGGGCGCAGTCCGAGCCTGGTCAGCAGGTGTTCCGCTGCGTCGCAGGTATCCGCGGTCGGTACGACGTACGCCCGCCCGCGGTCGCTCTCGCAACAGCTACGCGTGTCGCAGACAGCCCAGAGGCTGGCCATGAGTCCGGCAAGGCCCGCATCGACACATGCCTCCCTGTCGTGCGCCCGGAGGTGAATCTGGCGGTGCTTGGCGGCGATGAGGCCGCCGTTCGTCTTCTGGCACGTCGGGCACAACGGGTATGGCCCAAGCACGACCGGCAACAGTACCTCCAGAGCCCGGGAGGTGGAGAGTCGAGTCCCACACTTCTAATGTGGAGCGTAGTGGCCTGCGCCAAGCGCCCACTTGCCCGACATCACTTCTCGGCGCGGCTGGGCGCTTACAGTGGCCTCGGGGTCTGTGTCGATGGCTGTACGTTTGATCAATGGCGTCGGCTGAGAGAGGAAGCACCGGGCGCTTCCGAGATCCGAGGTACTGGCTGGGCGGCTTGGCTGCTGGCGAGGTTCTCGTCCGCTGCCCACGCTGTGCAGAACGTGCCTCGGTCCTTCCGTGTCCCGAGGAAGCCGACGGTACTCGGCACGACGTCTGGCTGCGTCGTCGGCTCAGTTGTCTCGGGTGCGCGTACACGGCCCTCTGGGAGGCCCCTCGACTCGCAAACAACGCGCGCGCGTTCCCTGAGTTCTCGGGCCCGAACGACCCGTACTTCGGCCAACCACTCTGGCTCTCGATCGAGTGCCGTGGGCGAGTGCTCTGGGCGTACAACGCCGAACACCTGGACCTGCTGGAGGCGTACGTGTCCGCTCAGCTGCGGGAACGCGGCCAGTACATGGGAAGCCAGACCCTGGTCGAACGCCTGCCGGCGTGGGTCAAGGAGGGCAGGCACCGGGCCGAGGTGCGGGGTGCGATAGGGCAGCTTCGGGCGTTCCTTGCCTGATCGGCGGCTGGCCCGCCGACGTTGCAACAGCGATGGTGCGGCGCGCTGCGAACCCACGGTCACTGGCCCACGGATGGCTCATGAGGGCCGTCGGCGGGGCTCCTTTACGTCGAGGGCCTCCAGCCAGCCGTAGTCGTAGCCGAGGTGGTCCAAGCGACTCCGGAGCCAGGTGCGTTTCCGTCCTGACGAGCCTCGCCACACGTACCGCAGCCCGTCCGCGGCGCGGTGCCGCCGTCCGTGTGCGAGGTATCCGGGCAGGTTGTGGCAGAGATCAGCCAGTTCATTGATCCGATCACAACGCTTGGCCAGTGCTTCTGGTGACCGGTCCCCGATCGCGGGTGACGTCTGGGAACGGATCTCGATGAACGCCAGGTGTAGCAGCATCGCCACCGCCTCCCGGGTGACTGCCTCTGGTGGCTCATGCACAGACATGGGTTGTGCCTCCCGGCGGACGGAATCAGTGCTGCGGGTTGTTCTGCTGGAGATCGCGCGGGCCGTCATGGACGATGCCGCGAAGCGCCTCTCGGGTGGTCTCGGCTGTCCGGCCGGCCGACGGGTAGCCGCTGAGAGCCCTAGGCTGACGCCCATGTCGGCCGAGCACAACGTGATTGAACTGGACGACCACGATCGCCAGTCGGCGGGCCGCACCGCCCCTGTCCGCCTCGTGGCCAAACGGAGGCGGAATGTACGGCTTGTGGCTGCCTTCGTGGTCGGTGTCGTGCTCGGCGGCATCGGTGCCGGTGAACTGCGAGACTCGCGGGAAGAGCGAGAACGGAACGCTTCGGTTTCCCTCGTGGCCTTTCCTGCATCCGTCGGTAGCGGGGGTTCGGACGCCACGGGCATCCTCCGGATGGACGGGCAACTGGCAGTGATCAACGCTGGCCCCGCGCCGATCACAGTGAGTTCGGCTACCGGTCAACGACCCGCCGTCCAGGTCCATGACACCGGCCAGTCTCGGCTGCTGCGCCCTGGCGGTACCGGCTGGATCAGCGTCAAGCTGCGCATCGAGTGCACTCTCGCCTTCGGGAGCGAGCCGTTGTCGATACGGTTCTCCGTCCAGACTGCCGATCGACAGGTCAGAGAGGTCAGCTACCCCGTCGCCGTAGCGGGAAGCGCCTGGCATCACGGGGCTGAGCGGCCATGCGCGGGCCTCGCTGATTCGGCAATGTATCGCGACTAGCGCTGAAGCGGATCGACCGGACCTGGCACAAGATCCGGGCGGCGGCCGGCCTCGACTGGCTGCGGTTGCGCAACCTGCGGCACGCCTGCGCGACGTTCCTGCTCGTCTCCGGTGCCTCGTCCCGGACGGTGATGAAGGTGCTCGGGCACAGTCAGATCGGGCTGACGACGTGGGCCGTGGTGGTCGATTCGACCGAAAGCGCCAAGTCGCCGAACTGCGATGACGGTGGTGCGCCCGGCAGGATTCGAACCTGCGGCCTTGGGATTAGAAGTCCCCTGCTCTATCCGCTGAGCTACGGGCGCGCGCCGACGGTCGTCGCGCCAAGAGGGTACCGCCGCTCCCCGCGTGCCCGGGGGTACGGGTCGGCGCGTCCGTTCCGCCCCTCAGCGTCCCACGCCGGGGCCCGGACCGGCACCACAGTTGCGGCGGGTCCGGCGCGGGCCGGGCGGGACGCGATCCGTACCCTCGTCGGATGCTGCTCGACCAGGAAACCGAGAACGAGATCGTCTTCGAGCTGTGTCAGCTCCTCGGACGGGCCATCCTGCCCCTCACCGGCTCGGACGGCCCGGGCACACCGCCCGGCGTCCTCGGCACCGCCTTCTTCTACAGCGAGCTGGTCGGCGCCACCGACGACGGCGAGGTCGCGCACGAGTGGCTGCTCACCGCCGACGCGCTCACCGACCGCGCGTACGGCGAGATCGGGTTGCGGCCGAGTGTCACCGACCCGGCCGAGGGGGCGGACGAGCCGATCGACCTGCCCGGTTTCGCCGACCACTGGCTGCACCTGCCGGAACTGGGGCTCGCCGCGATGCCGACCGGCGGTCTGCACGGCTGGGCCGACGACCGGGGCTGGCGCTGGCGTACCCAGCATGTCACCGAGGCGGTGGCCGCGCCGGCCGACTCGGTCGCCCGGATCGGCGCGGCGCCCGCCTCGGCGTTCGTGCTGGCCCTGGGCGTCGGCGACGGCGGGGCGCGGCCGTTGGAGGCGGTCGTCGAGCGGGTCGCCCGCGACGGCGGCGAGGTGCGGGTCACGACGGAGCTGCCCGCGGGCTACGTGGGCGCGCCGGTGTTCGCGGTGGAGGCCGGGCCGGACGGCGGGCCCGCGCTGCGTTGCCTGGGCCTGGTGCTGCCGCCGCAGGGCGGTGGCCATCCGATCGCCACGTTCGACCGGATCCGCGCCGCGCTCACGGCGGTCGTCGCCGACTGAACCGGCCGTCCGCGGCGGGACGGCCGACTGAGCCGGGCGTCCCGGCGGCGGGACGGACCGGCCTCAGCCCTCGGCGGCCGCGTCGGCCGGCCGCCGCGGGGCCGGCGGTGTCGTGGGCTCCGGCTCGGTCGGCCCGGCGCGCAGGAATCCCTCCGCCCACCGTCCGACCTCCGCGAAGACCTTCTCGCGTACGCCGGGACTGGACAGCGTGAGGTCGTGCAGCCCGCCGTCGAAGCGGGCGAGCGTGACGTGCCGGCCGAGGCGGGGCGCCCAGCGCACCATGTGCTCGACGTCGAGCACGGCGTCGGCGCCGGTCGCGCTGTCGTGCCACTTCGTGCCCCGGAAGCTGCGCGTCGAGCAGGCGAGCAGCACCGGCACCGGGATGTCCAGCCCGGCCCGCAGGCGGCGCTGACCGGCGCGGATCGCGCTGATCCAGCCGGCCCGCACCGGGAACCCGGCGAGCGGCTTCCAGGCCAGGTCGTACCGCCACTCGCCCCGGTGGTCGGCGTGCAGGCTCTCGCCGTACACGGTGCCCAGACCGAACGGCAGCACACGCTGCGGCGCCCTGCGGCCCAGGCGGGAGACGGCGGCCGCGAGGGGCCGGCGCACCATCCAGGGCGCGTTGATGTCGAAGAAGGGGCTGTTGAGCACGATGCCGTCGACCAGGCCGGTGTCGCGGCGGTCGTGCGCCCACAGCGAGATGATCAGGCCGCCGGTCGAGTGGCCCATGGCGAGCAGGGTGTCGTGGCCCTCCTCGGCGCGGATGATCTCAGCGGCGGCGTCCAGCTCGGGGAAGTAGTCGCTCAGGTCGCGGCAGAAGTTCGGGGTCTGGTGCGGGAGCAGGCTGCGGCCGTACTTGCGCAGGTCGAGCGCGTAGAAGTCCCAGCCGCGTTCGGCGAAGAAGTCGGCCACGTGGGTCTGGAAGAAGTAGTCGACGAAGCCGTGCACGTAGAGCACGGCGCGGCCGGTCGGGCGGTCGGCGCGCCGCCGCACCAGGGTCGCGACCACCGGCCCCTCGTCGTCGGTGCCCAGCTCGATCGTCCGCCGCTCGTAGGGGGCGCCCAGCACGTCCGGTTCCACGACCGCGACGGTACGCCGCCTTGCTACCCGGCGGTAGGGGTGCTGGGTTGTAAGGAGGGGGCCCTTGTTAACGCATCCGGTAGAGGAAGGGCCCCTTGTTAACAAACGGCACGGCCCGCCCGCCGTCACCGTGCGGGCGGGCCGTGCCGGACTTCAGACGGTCTCGGCGTCCTCGCGCTCGGCGTCCTGCAACGGGGTGCCCTCAGGCTGGTCGACGGCGCGCAGGTGCTTGTTGTGGCGCGGCTCCTGCCGGGTCTTCGCGTCGTTGAGCTTGCGGCGCAGGTCGTCCCGGACGTCGTTGAGCGCGGCGTGCAGATCCTCCTCGGTCGAGGTGGTGACGATCTTCTGCCGCCCGGCGACCCAGCACTCCAGGGTCACCTTCTGGCCCCGGGCCTCGCGGTCCTTGACGGACACCTCCAGCTCGGTGGCGTCGGCGTGGAAGCCGGCGAGCCGGGCGTCCAGGGTCGCGAACTGCTCGGCGATCCAGTTGCGGTCGCCCTGGGAGAACCCGGCGCCGACCCGCAGGCACTCGGCCACGGTCGCGGGGTTCGCCACGGCGCTCATCGCGCTGCCTCGTGGACGTCTCGGAGAAGCATGGGAGCTCCCTTTCTCTCGGTTGATCAAGTACTTACCCAACCGGCGGGATTCCGGAACGCCTGCTTGCCGGTTCCTTTCGATCATGCGTCGCCGCAGGTCAGGCACGTAGGGCCGGTCGGCCTAGCAGATCGGGACCTTGATCAGGTGGTTGTCCACAGGGCGGCCCGTCGTCCACAGGTCCGAGCCGGCGGGTGGTCCGGGCCGGGCGACCGGCCGACGCTCACCGGGACAAGTCGATCCCTGGGAGGGGCGATGTTCGATACGTACGTGACGATCGTCGGCAACGTGCTGACCGCGCCGGAGTGGCGCCGGACCACGCAGAGCGGAACGCTGGTGGCCAACTTCAAGGTCGCCTCGACCGCCCGCCGGCTCGACCGCGACAGCGGCCGCTGGGTCGACGGCAACAGCCTTCGGGTACGTCAACGTACCATGTCCCACTATGACGACGGCGATCATCTACGTGCGGCTCTCTTCCCACCGGGGCGACCTCGATCCGTCGACCTCCCCCGCGCGCCAAGAGGAGGCGTGCCGCGCGTACTGCACGGCGAAGGGCTGGGACGTTCACCCCGTCGTCGTTCGCGACTTGGACGTGAGCGGGTCCGACAAGGGTCTGAGGCTCGACCGGCCGGGCCTCGGCGAGATCCGCGAGCGGTGGGGCGAAGTCGACGTCGTGATCTTCGCGAAGCTCGACCGACTCGCGCGGAACGTGGTCGACTTCCGGGCCTTCGCCGAAGAAGCCGAAAGGAACGGCGCCGCGCTCGTATCCGTCGCCGAGTCGCTGGACATGACGACGATCTCGGGGAAGTTCGTCGCAACCATCCTCGCGGCCTTCGCCGAGATGGAAGCGGCCACCATCGCCGAGCGGACAACAGAGGGCATCGCGAAGGCGCGGAAGCTGGGCCGGTGGGCTGGCGGGGCCGCCCCGTACGGGTATCAGGTCGCCCCGGCGGCCGACGGCCCCGGCTACGTCCTCGCGCCGGACCCCGAGGCGGCGGACGTCGTCCGCGAGGCGGCCGAGCGGGTCCTGTCCGGGGAATCTCTCTACCGGATCGCCCATGATCTCAACTCCCGGGGCGTGCCGACCCGCTCGGCACGGTTGATCGCCGAGGGGCGGACGCGACGGACGAAAGCCGCGCCGTGGTCGACGCAAGTCATCGCGCAAATGCTCCTGAACCCGGCGACCGTCGGCCGGTCGGTCTACCGGGGCGAAGTCATCCGCGACGCCGACGGGATGCCGCGACAGTTGTGGGAGCCGATTCTCCCGCTGGACGCTTGGCACCAACTGCGGGCGACGCTCGCGGCGAACGGCGATGGCGTAGAGGGTCGCGGCCGACGAATCCGGGCCGCCCGGCTGCTCTCCGGAATCGCCCATTGCGCCGGGTGCGGCCGGAAGCTCTATGCCTCTTCGCGGAAACACCCGAGCGGAACCACCGTCCCGACATACACCTGTGCGGCGCGGCGTAACGGTCAGGGGTGTAAGGGCGTAGCGATCACAGCCGAGATGACGGAGGAGGCCGTAACGCGCCAGTTTCTTGACATGGTCGGCGGGTGGCCGGTCGTAGAGACGGTCATGGTCGCGGTTGACGACGGCCGGCGCGCGGACGTAGAGGCCGGAATTGCCGACATCGCACGCCAACTGACCGAGCGCGGCGCGGACGTGGCCGGGCTGGCGGCCCGCCTGGCCGAGTTGCACGCGGCACGCGAAGCGCTGCCCGCGACGGCCGCAACCGAGGTCCGCCGGGTCGAGACCGGGCGCACGTTCGGCGAGGAGTGGGCGGCTCGGGACACCGACGGACGGCGGGCCCTGCTCGCCTCTGCTGGCGCACGGGTAGTCATCCACCGCGCGGCGGTGCGTGGACGGAAGTTCTTCGATGAGTCGCGGATTGACTTGCAGTTGGGCCAGTTCGCCGACCCTGAGGCCCAGCGGCTCGCCGAGATCGCGGCCGAGGATGCACACCACTGACATTGACGGGCAATGCGACCATGTCGCGGTGGCGAACTTGCTTGCGTGGTATGGGGCGGCCGTATCCACTGCGTCGATATTCGTTGCCTATATGGCTTGGCGTAGCGCGGGCCCGCGCACGAAGATCCGCGCCTTGGTTGCTGAGGACACAGAGGGCCGTCACCTGCACGTTTCAGTGAGCAACAGGGGGCGAGCAGACGTGACGATCGACGATCTGTGCGTCGTGATGGAACGCGGAACGACGAACCGATTTAGAGACGGCTTCTTCCGTCATATTTCAACTGAAGTGTTGGAGGGTGCCGACTTGCCCTACCGCCTGTTAAGTGGTTCGTCTGCCCACTGGTGCTTGTCTTCCGTACCTCTGGATCAAGAGCTTGGCCGTGAGTTGGAGCCGTCGGATTGGGCGGAGGTGGTAGCCACCACAGCTCACGGCTCCGTGCGCACGCGAGTGAAGGTCGCGCGGCCGGGTTTCCGGCGAATCGTCCTGCGGGCTGCGGAATGGCTCGGCGACCTTCCGGAGCGTCTGGATGCTTTGAGCGAACGGCTGCGCGAAGAGATGCGGCGCTCTAGGTAGCACGCGCGGCCCGGTAGGCGGTCACTCGGCCATCCACGGCCCGGCCGAGTAGTCGACCCCGCCGAGGCGTGCGTGGACGTCCTGGCGCAGGGCGTCCCGGGCGTGAGCCCGCGCGTAGGTCCGGAACGCGACCAGGGCCACGGCCCGATATCCGTCCGCGTGCGTGTAGGCGTACGACCAGGCGGCCGACCACAACGCCGAGGCCGTCCAGCCGGTCGTCGGTCGGCGCGCGTAGTCGGAAGGGTCAAAGTCGGGGTAGCTCTCGATCGCCACGGCCAGGGTTACCGGCCTCGCCGGGCGCATCGTGGCGCGGCGGCTCACCGGCTCTTCCTCCACCGGGCCCCGGCGAGGGCGCGGCCCGCGTTCGTGCTCGGCGGGTCGTCGCCGAGGTTGACCCCGACAGCCTTCATTGCGGCGATCGCGGCGGTGCGGGCCTGGCGGGCGGTGTCGGCGAGCGGGTTAGCCACGGGCGCACCCCGGTAGCCGGTCACTAGCCACTGATCGCCGATCGCCTCTTCCGCGCGGTCGGCGAGGGTTACCAGCTTGACGGCCTGGACCAGGGCCCCGAAGCCGATGGTCGTGATGGTCTCGCCGTGGTTGGTCAGGATGTCCTCCCACAGGTCCAGGGCGTCGGGCGTGAGGTCGGCGGGCGGGTCGGGGATGGGTCGGGAGTCGCTGTCAGTCATGGAAACCTCCGGGAAGGGCTTGTGACGGGATCGGCGATGCGCTCGTCCGGTGTCAGGCGCTATGTCGCTTAGGTGGAGGGAAGAGGCTTAAGGGGGGGCATAGCCCAGGGTCTATGTCTAGTTACTCTCTGCGGTCGACGTCGTGTCGCGGTCGCGACGCAACGCAGACAGGAGCGCGCGGGCCCATGCGTCCCGGTCTCGGGCGGGCGGGGCGTAGGCATGGCCGGACCGGTCGGGGAGGTGGTCCGGGCACGCGGCCACCGGGACGCCGTCGACCAGGACCACGCCGGACGACGCGGACCGACACGGCCGACGAACAGGCCCCATGCCGCAGCGGTAGCCAGCGGCGCGGCGGACGGCACGGGCGCGGGACAGGCGGCGGCGGGTAGCGCGGGAGGGGGCGGGGGTGGAGCTGAACATCGAGGGCCTTTCGACAGGGGCGGGGGACGGCAAGGGGCCCCCGGGTCAGTTCCCGAGGGCCCCCGTCGGTTCGGTCAGTTGTCGGCCGTGCGCCGGGCGTCGGCCACAGCGCGGGCGACGCGGTCGTCCCCCGGGATGAACGGGTCGCGGGCGATCAGATTCCCGGGGACGCCGGTCGCGACGGTTTCGACGTCCTGCCACGACAGGGCGATCCGGTTCCCGAGGCCGGGCCGGTTCTCCGGGTGCGCCCGCTGTACCGCGTTCCGGTGCATGTCGAACGCGCGTCGCTGCTCATTGGTCGTGTCGCTGCGGGTCGACCGGAGGTAGTCCAGCCGGAACAGCAACTGAGACAGGCCGTCGGCCTCGTGGTAGGCGGCCCGGGCCTCGCGGAAGGCGCGGGCGGCGGTCTCGGCCAGGTCGGGGACGCGCGGGGCGACGATCGGGCGCAGGCCCTCATGGTTTGCCGGGATGCTGGCCTCGTAGGCCCGGGCGGCGGCGTACGCCTTGTTCCGGGCGTGCCAGACCTTCTGCTCGCCCTGGCGGATGCGCTCCTCGGTGATCTCCTGCGAGATCGGGGCGGGCGGCTTCTTGCCGTCCCGGATGGCCCGGGCGATCGCGGCGCGGTTGTCGTCCGCTTCGTCGCGGATCACGTCCACGGCGTCACGCTCGGCCAGGGTCGCGGCGTTCGCGGCGGCCAGGGCCTCGGCGGCCTCGCGGACGGCAGAGGGACAGTCGGGATGGGCGATCACCCAGGCGGGAATGGAGTAGTCGGGCTCGACCAGGTCGCCAACGGTGGTGGGCATGGTGGTTCTCCTCAGGGTTGCGACGCCCGCCAGGCGGGGCGCTGGCGGGGCGGGGTTAGGGGTACGGGAAGGGCGGAAAGGTCAGGCGGCCTCGGGCGGCTGGACGCTGAATCGCCAGCGGTAGCCCTTCTCCGACCGCCCGGGCTCGACGGTGCGGGTCGCGTAGACGCCCCACGTTCCGGCGAGGACAGGCGCGGCCAGGCTGACCGCGAGTGCCACGTCCTCCGGGGCGTACGGGAAGCCGGTCCGGGCGGTCAGCTCGCGAGCCACGCGGGACCTAGTCAGGTGAACCTTCCCGGTCTTCGACGCGGCCACGTACTCGGCGAGGATGCGGGCGGGCTCGGGGCGGCGGGCGGGCGTGGTCACGGACGGGCCTTCCGGGTCGGACGGTGGGGGCGGGAACAGATCACGCGAGGGCGGCCCTGGTCGTCGCGGGTTACCTGGCGTGTCGGCCGGCGGCACTCTATGCAGCGATACCGCGCGGCGCGGAGGACGCCCCATGCCTCGGCGTATGGGACCGGCTCGGGGTCGGCGGTGGCGTTCATCGGAAGATCCGCGCGGCGTCCCGCTGGACGGCGGCCAGGGCCTCGGCGTCGCCCGCGATGATCGCGGCGGTCTGGCGGGCCAGTAGCGCCAGGGCCTCGGCCCGGCGGCGGCGCCGGTGCCGAACCATCCGGCAGGCGGCGGAACAGGTCACGCGCTCGCGGCGGCCGGGCGTCATGGGCTGGGCGCATTCCGAACAGGCGGCCATGCGGTCCCTCCTTTCGTTGCGTTCGTGGCGTCTAGGCGCCTGAAAAAATCCCGGCGGCCGAGGCGGCTACCGGGACGCGGGATAGGGGCGGGGGCGGGGTCGACCAGGCCGGGGCCCGGACGCGGAGAGAGAAACGCGAACGGGCCCCGGCCGGGGAGCGCACCGGGAAAGGCGACCGGCGCGCGGCCGTGCTGCGTGGCCCCGCCTACGACGTCAGCACAGCCAGACACACGGCCCCGAGGTGACTCCCGGGGCGTGCGGGTTCAGAGGGTCACGCGGACCGACGGCGGGCCCGGCGGGCGGCCAGTTCGTCGCCAGGCCGGGAAGGGGTCGGCGTGGTCCTGGTCCCGGTCGTCGGCGTCGACTGACGGGCCAGGGCGTACGCGCCGAGGTGCGGGCGCAACTCTTCGTAGGCCAGCTCGGCCACGCGCTGAAGGACGGCTTCGGCGAACGCTTCGCCGTCGGCGCTGTTCATCATGCGGCTCGGGCCTCCTCTACGGCTGCGGCGGCGAGGTGTTCCCGCCGGACGATGCGGAGCAGAATCGCGCGCTGCTCTTCCCACGCGAGGCGGGCCACGCGCTCGGCTACCTCGGCGATCACGGCCGGTTCGGGGACCACGTAGAACCGTCCAGCCGAACGCCGGACAGGCTCGCCGAGGACGGACACGGCGACCGGGTGGAATCGGGGCCGGGTCACCTGGTCGTCCTCGGGGACCTCGGCGACATAGGACGTGTAAACGGCTGAGGTCTTGTAGGCGCCGGGGCCCACACGGTCGCGCCAGTCGGTACACCACGCCTCGGCGATCGCCAGGGCTTCCGGGGCCGGGGGTCGGCGTCCCTCGCGGGTCCGGTCGTACTCGGCGCGGCGCTCGGCCGACCAGCGGCCCGCCTCGGGCTTCCCGTCGCGATACAGGGTCACGCCGAGGTCAGCCATTGCGGGCAGCTCGGCGGCGACCGCGCGGGCGACCTCGCGGACCCACGGCGAGCGGGTCCCGTGCTCGGCCAGTCGCCGGGAATGCCGGGCGGCCCCGACAACCCCGTTGGACGCCGACCGGGGCGGCGCGGGCATATTGCAGACCACGTCGGCGACCAGGGCCACGAAATCCTCGGACGATACGTAGTCGGCCTTTGACGGGTCCTCGCGGCGGCGGCGGGCCAGCGTCCGGCGCTCGTCCATGCCGTTGACCAGGTGGGCCCGCTGGACGTGCCTACGCGCGAATAGCGGGACCAGGGCCCGGCCGAGGGCGGCGGCGCGGAACGGCTGAACGCGGGTCCCATAGAAGCCAGGGAGGCGGCTGAAACTCTCCTCGGCCAGCGACGGCCGGGAGGCGTAAAAGGCGCGGGCGAGGGCCGACAGGTGGTCGGCCGGGCTTGGTGGTGGCACGTCCTGGTCGGACATTCACACTCCTTGAGTCAGCGCCGGGGCGGCGCGGGGACGGCGGTCGGTGGGCAACCGTGGTGGGCCTCGGGGTAAGTCGTCCATCGGGGCGGGGCCTCCTCGGTGGGGCCTGCTTCGGTCTCTACAGGGCCTATGCGCCAGCGCTGGGTGACGCCGTCACGAACGCTTCATACGGCCTATGCGCCAGGGCTGGGAGACGCCCGCCGGGGTTGGCCGGGCGTAGGTCGCGCGACGGCCGCCTCATTACGGACGGTTCCGCCGGCCGTTGCAGGGCGTGAGTCGCGGGGCCGGTCGCGGCGGTGCGCCGGGGTGGCGGCGGCCTCGGAGCGTGGTGACATGTGATGCAACCACGCTGCGTTTCATCACTCCCCTATCTCTTGTCTAGAGGAGGAGGAAGAAGACTAGAGAGAGTTATAGGGGAGTGATGAAACGTAGCCCTGTTGCATCACATGTCACTCCTCCTCGGCTCGGCCCTTCCCGGCGGCCCCGCCCGTCCTCCTCGGCGGCGCCCGCCGACCCGGGAAACGCCGAACGCCCCGCCAGGGCACCGCACGGGGCGGCGTCCGGACGGGGCGCTCGGGGTCTTACTGGCGGCGCGGTTGCGCCGGGGTCGCTGGTGGGTCGGGGCCTGCGTCACTCATGCGGTCGGCCTCCTCGGGGCGTCGCGGTGTGGTCTCGCATGGCCTATGCGCCAGGGCGGCCCGGGGTGTTCAGGCCCTCCCGGCGGCGTAGGTAGGCGTCCCACACGGGCCACGCGGGGTCAGTCGGCCCGAGGTACACCACGCCGTCCCCAAGCGTCCCGTCCTCGGCCACGGCCCGCGCCGGGGCGCAGATCCGGCCGTCGGGCGTCCTGTGTACCAGGCAGCACCGGCCGTCGTCGTCGCGTTCCATATGGGGGACCTCCTCGGCGTTCACGCTGCGGACGATTCTCGCGGGGAGGCTGACCAGGCGGCCAGGTCTTCGCGGGCGTAGGCGTCGGCGTTGCCCTTCCGCGTGCGGGGCGAGGGAACGGCCCCGGTCCCGCGCTGGAGGCGCTTCCGGGCCGTTTCGTAGGACCAGGGCAACAAACCCTCCTCGCACGCCTCCCGCAACGTCAGGAAGTTGTCCCGCGCGGGCTTGATTGGCCCGCTGACCTGGTCTCGGGACAGGGACTCGGGACATGCGAGGGCCCGGGCCTCGGCGGCGGTCAGGTAGGCGACTTGCGTCTCCGTCGCCTGTCCGCCGGTCACCACCTGCCACCTGCCCTGAGTCCGGGAGGGCCGAGGCATCGCCGCCTCGGGGACCAGCATCTTCCACGCGTTGACCGTGAACCGGGCCAGGCACCGCACGCCGAACTGTTCCCGGGCCTCGGGTCCGCCGATGGCCCGCGCGGTGAGGAGCTGGGCGACCGCGAGCACGTTCACCTTCGCCGATCGCCCCATTAGCAGGATGTCCGCCAGGGCGGCGACGGCCGGGGACCGTTTCGGGTCTCCCTTCCCGCGTACCTCGGCCCAGTAGTTCGCGAGCTGGGCGAGGCCGCTGTTCAACTCCTCGAAGAGGACCAGGACGCGGGGACCGGGGTCCCATCCTTCCGGCTCGTGTAGGGCGAGCGTGTTTCGTTCGTCGGCCAGGGCGGCGGCCCGGACCAGGGCCTCATGCATTTCCGCCGGGCGAACGCAGTAGTCCACGTTCGCCAGGCCGAGGAGGGCGCGGTGACTTCCCTTGCGGTCCAGCACAATCACGCGACCGCCACGGGCGAGGACCTGAACGGCGACCAGGAGGGCGAAGACAGACTTCCCGGCCCCGGTCCCGGCGCTGACCGCGATATGTGGCGAGTCGTCGGCGAGGGAGATCGTCACCGGCCGGTCACCGGCCCCGAGGCCGATGAAGAACTCATCCTCGGCCAGGCGGGGGAAGTGTGCGGCGACCTCGGCCAGGCCGACCCGCGCGGGCGGGCGCTTACGGACCGTCCAGCGGGCAATTACCCGCGGACCGACCTGGTCCCAGGTCTCGACCAGGTCCGACACCGGGATCTTGCTGGTCACGATGGCCGACACCAACTGGCGCTGTTCCTTCGTCAGGTACGGCGTGTCGGTGACCAGCTCGATACGGGGGCCCTGGTCCTCCTTACCGGGCCGTTTAAACACGTCCAGCCGGGACGTGACCGGCCGGGCCGCCCGCTGGACGGCCCATGCGGCCCGCTGGACCCGCTCGGGTAGCCACCGGACGACCGGCTCTAGGTTCTCCCCATACCAGCGCCGGACGGCCTCCTCGGCGGGCGACAACGGTCGGGCCAGTCGCGGCGCCAGGTTCCCGAGGGACGGGTCTACGTGCAAGCGGACCTGACCCGGCTCGCGGCCGAGGGCCGGGGCCAGGGCCGCCAGCGTCGGCGTGACGTACTCGCGGCGGAAGCGCCGGGCGACCAGGCGACGACGGGCCCGGTAGGCGGCCACGGCGGCGGCCGTCCCGAGGGCGGCCCCGGCCTGGCCCGGGTAGGCGGCCGTCACGGCGGCCACGGCCGGGACGCCGAGGCGGACGGCCTGACGCTGGTAGCCGGTCCAGCGGCCACGGCCACGGGCCCGGTACGGGTAGCCCTCCCGGCCCGTAAGGGGACGGCCGGACACGTACCGGTAGGCGACCCGGGTCACGGTGTGCTTCCGGCGCAGTCGGCGGATGGCCCGCTCTAGCTCGGTCACGCGGTCACCCCCGCCAGGTCGGCCCGGACGGCGGCCAGGTAGCGGCGGGCCGTCCTCGGTGCTCGGCCAATCTCGGCGGCCACGTCCTCGGCGGTCACGTCGGGCCGGTCGGCCACGATCGCCGCCACGCGGGCGGCCATGCCGTCGGTCGTGGTCGTGGCCGTCCGGCGAGGCCGGGGCGACGTCGGCCGGGGCCGGTGGTCATGGGCGGCCACCGGGGCGGCCGGGGCATCGTGGGCGGCCTGGTCCTCGGCGACCGTGACGGCCGTCGCCGTGTCGTCAGCGGCCCGCCCCTGGTCCGCCAGGGTGGCCGTGTCCAGAGTGGCCGTGACCTGCGGCCGGGCGGTGTCGGTCGTGTGGCCGTCCGCCCGGGCGGCCGTGGCCGTGGCCGAGGTGGGCGCCGGGGCCGAGGCGAAGACCAGCTTGACCAGGGCCATAAAGGCCAGGGCCGGGACGGCGGACAGGAGGCCACCGGACACACCTGGCTTGGCGACGGCCAGTTGCGCGGCCAGGGACAGACCGGCGGCGGCGATCAGCAGGCCGAGCGGGTAGCCCGTCGGACGGCCTGCCCGGCGGCGTCGCCGAATGTCCAGGAGGGCCGCCACCGGGACCAACTCGCTGATGCAGGCGTTCGCCCAGCCGAACCAGTCCGGCGTACCGGCCGGGCTGTTGGTCATCGTCCAGTCGTGGACGTGTGTAAACGACGCCGCCCCGGCGGCCAGGCCGACCACCAGGAGGATCGCGACCAGGACGACGGACTCGGCGCGGGCGGCACGGTTACCCGGAGCGTTACGGCCGACGATTCGCTGAGTAGTCATCGGGTGATCTCCTGACGGGCGGCGGCTTCGCGGCGGGCGAGGGTCTGGCGGACGACGGCGGCGGCCTGGTCGGCGTGGTCCTCGGCGGACCGGTGGGCGAGAGCGAACGGGGCGAGCATCACGGCGGGCCCGCCGAGGAGGACGGCGGCCAGGGCGTAGACGGCGGTCGGGGTCACTTGGCGCCTCCGGCGGTCGGGAAGCGGTAGACGTAGCCGCAGCGGCGCGGACGTGGCAGGAACGCGCGGGTGCGGTGCGGGGCGTAACCGGCGGTCTCGATCGCCGCGACGGCGTGACCGGCGTGTGGGTCGCAGGCGTAGACGACGGCTTCCAGCGACCCAGCACCCGACGTGGCGTAGACCTCGATTCGGGCGCGGGCGACGTCGCCGCAACCGACCCAGACGAACGGACGCGGGCTCATCGGTCACCCGCCAGGGCCTCGGACCGGCAGGGGGCGCAGTTGTGGGCCGGGCTACCCCGGTGCTTCTGACAGTGCGCGGCGGCGGGGTTGGTGGGGAGGGCTGCGCCCCGAAGGGAGCGCGGGCCCTTTTGGTTATTGATGGTTAAGGACGGTTCGTAGGAAGCACGCTTCCGGCCGTTCGGTACTGCACTTCCGGCCGCTCGGTACTGTGCTTCCGCCCGGTCCCGGACCGGGGGGAAGTCAGCTTCCGCCCGGTTATCCACAGGCTCCGGGGCCTCGGTCGGGCGGCCGGACTGCGGCTCCGCGAACGGGTCCAGGGCCGTCGGGAGCGGTCGGCGACGCTCCATCGCGAGATCCCAGACGACCGGACGGCGGTCCGCCGGGAGGAAGATCGCGTGACGCTGGTCGCCGCGCCGGATCAGGCCGAGGCGGGCCAGCTCGGCGAGGTCGTTCCGGACAGCCCGGACCGACTTCCGGGCGTAGAACGCCAACCGCTCCTGACTCGGGAACGCCGCACGGCCGTTGGCGTGCGCGTGGTTGGCGAGGCCGAGCAGGACGGCCAGACAGGACGGGGGAACGTCCGGGGCGTCGCTGAGGGCCCACGCCACGGCCTCGATGCTCACCGGGTCACCGCCAGGGCCAGGACGTCGGCCAGGCGCAGCACGGGCACGCCGTACAGCTCGGCGTGCGCGACTTCGAGGGTGTCTCCCGCGCCCGGCAGGTACGCGACGGCGGCGGCGGCCTCGACGGCGGTCAGGTCGTCATCGACGCGGGCGAGGAGGTCGTCAGCGTCCAGGGTCGGAGTGAAGTCGGGGGTAGCGACCTCGAAGCCAGCGGCGGCCAGTTCGGCGGCGGCGAATTCGATGCGCTCAACGTCGGCCGCGTGACCGGCGACGAAGATGCGGGGGCGGGTACGGTTTTGCATGGGTCGCCTCCTGGGGCGATCAAGGCCCCGGATCACAGACGTTGGCGCGTCTGCCGGGGCCGTCTTCAGTTGACGGCGCGGGTCGTGTGGCACTGCCTCAGGACCCGCGTGCGCGTCAACTGCTGGCGCCGCCTCGCCGAGGGGGTGGCCGCCTCGGTGGCGGTCGGTGATCCGGTGATCTTCGCCGGGCGCCTCTACACCCGGGACTGGACCGACGAGGCGGGCACCCACCGCACGCTCTACGAGCTGGAGGCGGTCGCCGTCGGGCACGACCTGTCCCGGGGCCGCGCCCGCTTCCTGCGCAACCAGCCCCGCGCGGCCACCAGCACGGTCGAGGACGCGGAGGCCGAGCAGCGGGTGCACGGCGAGGCGACCGAGCCGGTGCCTGATGCCCAGGCGCCGGCGACGTTCGACGACCGGCCCTTCGACGACGACTTCCCGCCGTCGGAGTACGGGGGCAGCCGGGTCGGGCTGGTCGGCACCGTCGAGCGGGTGGGCGAGCCCGACCCGTTCGACACCCGGCCCGGTGCACGGGCCACCGACTACGACCGCGGGCCGGGCGGTCCGGAGGAGGACGAGCTGGGCGACACGGAGGACGACGGGCCGGTCACGTCCGAGGACGACGAGCTGGGCGAGGTCCCGCCCTCGGAGGTCGACGGATCGGGTGCTTCCGGGCCGGGTGGCTCCGGACCGGGTGAGGGCGAGGCGGGCGGCGCGAGTCCGGGCGGGGCTGCCGGGACCGCGTCGGAGCGCCGTGGCCGGCGGCGTACCCCGGTGCCCGCCTGACCCTTCGTCCGACGGGGGCGCGGGGTGGTGACGTCGGCGTCACCACCCCGCGGTACGACTAGGCTGGCCGGCCGGAGGTGGTGACGGGTGCGGCAGGCGACCGCCATGGCGAACGCGACCGGGTTGGTGGCGGGCTACGCGCTCGACGCCCTGCTCGGCGACCCCCGCCGGTGGCATCCGGTGGCCGGCTTCGGCACGGCGGCCGGCGCGCTGGAACGGCGGGTCTACCGCCCCGACCGGACGGCCGGCACCGCCTTCACGGCGCTCGCCGTCGGCGCGCCGGTCCTGCTCGGCGCCGCCGCCGCGCTGGCGACCCGCCGCCATCCGGTGGCCCGGGCCGCGCTGGTGGCCGCCGGCACCTGGACGGTGCTGGGCGGGCGCACGCTGCGGCACGAGTCCCGGGTGATGGCACGGGCACTGGGCCGGGCCGACCTGCCCGCCGCCCGGTCCCGCCTGGGCAACCTCTGCGGACGCGACCCGTCGGCCCTCGACGAGCCCGAACTCGCCCGCGCCACGGTCGAGTCGGTCGCCGAGAACACCTCGGACGCCGTGGTCGCCCCGCTGGTCTGGGGCGCGGTCGCGGGCCTGCCCGGCCTGCTCGGCTACCGGGCGGCGAACACGCTCGACGCGATGGTCGGCCACCGCTCGCCCCGGTACGCCCGCTTCGGCACCCCGGCGGCCCGGCTGGACGACGCGCTGAACCTCGTGCCGTCCCGGCTCACCGGGCTGCTCACGGTGGCCGTCGCGCCGGTGGCACACGGGGACCGCGCCGCCGCCTGGCACGTGTGGCGACGGGACCGGGCCGACCACCCGAGCCCGAACGCCGGTCAGTGCGAGGCGGCCATGGCGGGCGCGCTCGGCGTCCGGCTCGGCGGGCGCAACGTCTACTTCGGCCGCGCCGAGACCCGGCCCTTCCTCGGTGACGGGCCCCGCCCCGAGGCGCGGCACCTGAAGCGGGCCGCCCGGATCTCGGGCGCGGTGGGTGTGGCCGCGCTCGGCCTGGCCGCGCTCTACCCGGTGACAGTCGGTCGCCTGGTCGGCGCTGCCGGCCGGGCCGCGCTGGGTGCCGTCACCCGAGCGGCCCGTGACTCAGGCCGGGGGAGCGGGCGGTGAGCGGCGGGCTGCTGGTCGCCGGCACCACCTCCGACGCCGGCAAGAGCGTGCTCACCGCCGGCATCTGCCGCTGGCTGCGCCGCCGGGGCGTCCGGGTCGCCCCGTTCAAGGCGCAGAACATGTCGAACAACTCCGCCGTGGTGGTCGGCCCGGACGGTCGCGGCGGCGAACTGGGCCGCGCCCAGGCGATGCAGGCCGCCGCCTGCGGGCTGGACGCCGACCTGCGCTTCAACCCGGTGCTGCTCAAGCCGGGCAGCGACCACGCCAGCCAGGTGGTGCTGCTCGGTGAGGCGGTGGACACGGTCACCGCCGGCAACTACCACGAGGTACGGTCCCGGCTCGCCAGCACGGCGTACGCGGCGCTGGCCGAGCTGCGGGCCGAGTACGACGTGGTGATCTGCGAGGGCGCGGGCAGCCCTGCCGAGATCAACCTGCGCGACGGCGACTACGTCAACATGGGGCTGGCGCGTCAGGCCGGGCTGCCCACGATCGTGGTCGGCGACATCGACAGGGGCGGCGTGTTCGCCTCGATGTTCGGCACCGTCGCCCTGCTCGACGCGGCCGACCAGGCGCTGCTGGCCGGGTTCGTGGTGAACAAGTTCCGGGGTGACCGCGGCCTGCTCCAGCCGGGGCTGGACATGCTGCACCGGGTCACCGGCCGCCCGACGTACGGGGTGGTGCCCTGGGCACTGGACCTGTGGCTCGACGCGGAGGACTCGCTCGCGTACGGGCGGGTGCTCGGCCGGCCGCCCGCCCCCCGGGGCACCGACTGGCTCGACGTCGCAGTGGTCCGGCTGCCCCGGATCAGCAACGCCACCGACGTGGAGGCGCTGGCGACCGAACCGGGTGTGCGGGTACGCCTCACCGTCGAGCCGGCCGAACTCGCCGCCGCCGATCTGGTGGTGCTCCCCGGCACCAAGTCGACAGTCGCCGACCTGGCCTGGCTGCGGGAGACCGGCCTGGCCGACGCGGTCCGGGCGCACGCCGCCGCCGGACGGCCGCTGCTCGGCATCTGCGGCGGCTTCCAGATGCTGGGCCGGGCGATCCACGATGCGGTGGAGAGCCGCCGGGGCACCGTACCCGGCCTCGGGCTGCTGCCCGTCGAGATCACCTTCGAGCCCCGCAAGACGGTCCGCCGGGCCGAGGGCACCGCCGCCGGCGACGTGCCGGTCCACGGGTACGAGATCCACCACGGCCGGGTCACGGCCGCCGACCCGGGCCTCGCGCCGCTGCTGCGCTACGCCGACGGCACCGGCGAGGGCGCGCGCCTCGGCACCGTGTACGGCACGCACTGGCACGGCGCCTTCTCCTCGGACGCGTTCCGCCGCCGGTTCCTGACCGAGGTCGCGGAGGCGGCCGGACGGACCGGGTTCAAGGTCGCGCCGGACACGTCCTTCGCGGCGGCCCGGGAACGGACGCTGGACCTGCTGGGCGACCTGGTGGAGGAGCACCTCGACACCGACGCGCTGTGGCGGCTGATCGAGTCCGGCCCACCGCCGGGACTGCCGTTCGTGCCACCCGGTGCGCCACCGGCTCAGTAGCGCACGTCGGCCGGGCGGTCGGACATCGGCAGTCCGGCCTCCCGCCAGCCCTGCACGCCGCCGATCATGTCGGTGGCCTGCCGCAGTCCCAGCGTCTGGAGGCTGGCGGCGGCCAGGCTGGAGCTGTACCCCTCCCGGCACACCACGACGATCTCGCGGTCGTACCCGGTGGCCTCGGGTATGCGCCACGCGCTGGCCGGGTCGAGTCGCCACTCCAGCACCGTGCGGTCGATGACGATCGCGCCGGGCAGCTCACCCTCCTCGCGGCGCTGCGCCTCGGTACGCGTGTCGATCAGCAGCGCGCCGCCACGGACCGCCTCGACGGTCTCGTGCGGGGTGAGCCGGCGGAGACCGGCGCGGGCCTGTTCCAGGAGGGCGTCGACGCCCGGACACATCACGTCATGGAGCACCCCCCGATGATGCCCAGCGCGCCGCGCCGCCGCTCGGCGAAACGGTCCGCCCGGGTCGCAGTTTCCAGCGGACGGGGGAACGTTAGCGTCGGTCGGGTGAACGTTGCCCTGATCGAGGCGTACGCCGGGTTGGCCCGTCGGGTGCTGGCCGGGCCGGCGCGGTTGGGGCGTACCCGGCTGGTCGCCGTCGACGGGCCCAGCGGCGCGGGCAAGAGCCGGTTCGCGACGCGCCTCGCGGATGCCCTGGCGGCGGGGGCGGGCGGCGTCCGCCCGCCGCTCGTGCACACCGACGACCTGCTCGACGGCTGGGACGACCAGCTCACGTTCTGGACCCGGCTGGAGGAGCAGGTCCTCGGCCCGCTGCGGGCCGGCCGGGCGGGCGGTTACCGCCGCTACAGCTGGGTGCGCCGTCGTTTCCTGGACCGGGTGGTGCCGGTGCCGGCCGGTCCGGTGCTGATCGTCGAGGGGGTGAGCGCCGCCCGCGCCGCGGTACGCCCCGAGCTGACGCTGTCGGTGCTCGTCGCCGCGCCGGCCGAGCTGCGGTTGCGCCGGGCGCTGGCCCGCGACGGCGAGCAGATCCTGCCGGAGCTGCGCCGCTGGCACGCGGGGGAGCGGTCGCACTTCGCCGCCGACGGCACCGAGGCCGCTGTGGACCTGGTCGTCGACGGCGCCCCGGACCTGCCGCACGACGCGGACCGCTACTACGTGCGCGTGGGGCGGCGATCGGGCTCGGGCGACGTGGCGGGGTAAGGCCAGCATACGATTCCGGTCATGACCACTCCGATCCTCTCCGAGTCCGAGGTACGGGCCGCCGTCGAGCGGGAACTCCCCGGCGTCCGTGCCGACCTCGAGCGACTCGTCCGCATCCCGGGCATCGCCTTCGAGGGCTTCGACCACTCGCACGTGGAGCGTTCCGCCGAGGCGGTGGCGGAGCTGCTGCGCGGCTGCGGCCTCGACACGCGGATCGTCCGGTCCGGCGGCCAGCCCGCGGTGATCGGCACGAAGGCGGCCCCGGCCGGCGCGCCCACAGTGCTCATGTACGCGCACCACGACGTGCAGCCGGTCGGCGACCTGTCGCTGTGGGAGTCGGACCCGTTCGAGCCGGTGGAGCGCGACGGCCGCCTCTACGGCCGGGGCGCCGCCGACGACAAGGCGGGCATCATGGCGCACGTCGCCGCGCTGCGCGCGTTCGGCGACCGGCTGCCGGTCGGCGTGGTGCTGTTCATCGAGGGCGAGGAGGAGTACGGCTCGGACTCGCTGGAGCGGCTGCTCGCCGAGCACCGTGACGACCTGGCCTCGGACGTCATCGTGATCGCCGACTCCACCAACTGGGACGTCGGCGTGCCGGCGCTGACCACCTCGCTGCGCGGCATCGTGAACTGCTTCGTGGAGGTGCGCACGCTCGACCACGCGGTGCACAGCGGCATGTTCGGCGGCGCCGTGCCGGACGCGCTCACCGCGCTGGTGAAGCTGCTCGGCACGCTGCACGACGAGGCGGGTGACGTAGCGGTGGACGGGCTGGCCGCCCGCGAGGGCGCCAGCGTCGACTACCCGGAGGACCGGTTCCGCGCCGAGGCCGGCCTGGTCGACGGCGCGCGGCTGTTCGGCACCGGCCGGATCACCGACCGGCTCTGGACGAAGCCGGCGCTGGCGATCCTGGGCGTGGACGCGCCGTCCACCGGCGAGGCCCCGAACGCGCTGGTGCCGTCCGCGAAGGCGAAGCTGAGCGTACGGCTGGCGCCGGGCGACGACCCGAAGAAGGCGTACGCGGCGCTGACCGCGCACCTGGAGCGGCACGCGCCGTGGGGCGCTCAGGTGTCGGTGACGTTTGAGCACGACGGCGCGCCCTGCGTCATCGACGCCTCCGGGCCGATGTTCGACGCGGCCCGGTCGGCGTTCCGGACGGCCTGGGACGGCACCGACCCGGTCGACATCGGGGTGGGCGGGTCGATCCCGTTCATCGCCACGTTCCAGGAGATGTTCCCGCGGGCCGCGATCCTGGTGACCGGTGTGGAGGACCCGCACGCGCGGGCGCACGGGCCGAACGAGAGCCTGCACCTGGGCGAGTTCGCGCGGGTGTGCCTGGCCGAGGCGCTGCTGCTGGCCCGGGTGGCCGAGGCCGGAAACCGCGCCTGAGGTGTCGAAACCGTAACTTCGGGGCGGATGTCGGAGTTTGTGGTGTGTCGGCGGGCGGGGTGTTATAGCCTTTCGAACATGCGTACGAACGACGAGATGGAGCGGCTCCAGGCCGCCGTCCGTGCTCTGGGGGACGTCGACGTCTCCGCGTGGTCCGAGGACACGCTCAACGAACAGATCGGCGAGCTCTCCGCCGCCCTGGTCACGCTCGACGCGCTGCTCACCCGGGTCGCCGAGGGCGTGCGCGGGCGCGGCCTGCGCATCGAGGAACCGGTCTCGGCCTGACCGTCGGCCCGTCGGCCCGGCGCACCCGTGCGGTGTGCCGGGCCGCCGGATCCACCCCGATGTCACACGCGACTGGCAGGATGTGGGCGTGCGTTTCGCGGAGCTGGCGGCCACCTCGGCCGCGGTCGGGGCCACCAGCGGTCGACGGGCCAAGGTGGAGCTGCTGGCCGCCGCGCTGCGCGGGCTGGAGCCGGGCGAGATCCCGGCCGGTGCCGGCTATCTCGCCGGTGAGCTGCGCCAGCGTCAGACCGGTGTCGGCTGGGCGGGCCTGCGTGACCTGCCTCCGCCGGCCGCCGAGCCGACGCTCACCGTCGCCGCCGTCGACGCGGCGATCGAGGAGATCTCCCGCGTCGCCGGGGCCGGTTCGCAGGCCCGGCGCCGGGAACTGGTCGGCCGTCTCTTCGCCGCCGCCACCGCCGACGAGCAGCGCCTGCTGACCGGCCTGTTCCGGGGCGAGCTGCGCCAGGGCGCGCAGGCCGGGCTGCTGGCCGACGCGGTCGCGCGCGCCGCCGACGTCCCGGTCACGGCCGTCCGGCGGGCCCTGCTGCTCGCCGGTGACCTGCGGGCGGTGGCGGTCGCGGCGCTCACCGGCGGCGCCGCCGCGCTGGCCGGGTTCGGGCTCCAGGTGGGCCGGCCGCTCGCGCCGATGCTGGCGCAGAGCGCGCCCTCGGTCGACGAGGCGCTCACCGCCACCGGCGTGCCGGCGATGGTCGACGTGAAGCTCGACGGCATCCGCATCCAGGTGCACCGCTCCGGCCCGGACATCGCGGTCTTCACCCGCAGCCTGGACGAGATCACCGGCCGGCTGCCCCAGGTGGTGGCCGCCGTCCGCGCGCTGCCCGCCCGCGAGCTGGTGCTCGACGGCGAGGCGATCGGGCTGGACGCCGCCGGCCGGCCGCTGCCGTTCCAGGAGACGTCCAGCCGGGCGGCCCGGCGCACCACGCCCAGCACCACCGGGCAGGCACCGGTCGCGCCCGCCGTGCTGGCCGCCGCCGAGCGCACCGGCGAACCGGTGCTCACGCCGTACTTCTTCGACCTGCTGCACCTCGACGGCACCGACCTGATCGACGCGCCCGGACGGGAGCGGTGGGCGGCCCTGGCCGGCGCGGTCGACGCCTCGCTGCTCGTCGACCGAATCGAGGTGGACGACGTGGAGCAGGCGGCCACGGCGTTCGCCGCGGCTGTCGACGCCGGCCAGGAGGGCGTGGTGGTCAAAGAC
This sequence comes from Micromonospora sp. CNZ296, assembly GCF_007827635.1. Lineage (NCBI taxonomy): Bacteria > Bacillati > Actinomycetota > Actinomycetes > Micromonosporales > Micromonosporaceae > Micromonospora > Micromonospora sp. CNZ296. The sequence continues at coordinate 65,199 of NZ_VISW01000004.1, read as the reverse complement.
CCGGCCGCGCCCTACGACGCCGGCCGGCGCGGCTCGGCCTGGGTCAAGGTCAAGCCGCGGCACACGCTCGACCTGGTGGTCCTCGCGGTCGAGTGGGGCAGCGGCCGGCGGGAGGGCTGGCTGTCCAACCTGCACCTCGGCGCCCGCGATCCGCGCACCGGCGAGTTCGTCATGCTCGGCAAGACGTTCAAGGGGCTCACCGACGAGCTGCTGCGCTGGCAGACCGAACGGTTCCTGTCGCTCGCCGTGGAGAAGGGCGACTGGGTGGTGCGGGTCCGGCCGGAGCAGGTGGTCGAGATCGCGTTCGACGGGGTGCAGACGAGCAGCCGGTACCCGGGCGGCATGGCGTTGCGCTTCGCCCGCGTGCTGCGCTACCGCGACGACAAGACCGCCGCCGAGGCGGACACCATCGACGCGGTCCGCGCCATCCACGCCGGCCGGGTCACCGGCTGACGGCTCAGCCGGCCGACAACGACCGGGCGTAGTTGACCTGGTTGTTGAGCTGCTGCACCTGGAACTGGTCGGTCACCGGTATCCGCGCGACGTACTGGTGCCCGCCACTGTTCACCGTCACCTGCACGGTGCCGTAGTGCCGCGTCTCCTTGACCAGCAGGAAGAGGAGGCTGAACACGGTCAGGCAGAAGAAGCCGAGGATCGCGGCGACGATGGCCCACTGGGCGATCTTCTCCTCCTTCTGCCAGTAGTCGGTCACGTACCAGGAGGCGCCGGCGAGCGGCAGGACGCCGGCCGGGGTGCGGATGACAGGCGGCGTCACCATGATCTCGGCGATCTGCACGGCTACCGCCGACTGCGTGGGCGGCACCGGCCCGGGCGGTGGATACGCCCCGGGTGCGGGCCCGTAGTACGGCGCGACCACCCCGGCCGGCGGTACGGGCGGCGCCGAGAACTGCGCGGGCGGCGCCGAGAACTGCGCGGGCGGCGCGGAGAACTGCGCGGGCGGCGCGGAGAACTGCGGCGCGGCCGGGAACTGCGCGGTGGCCGGCGGCGCGGAGAGCGGCGCCGGTGGGGCCGAGAACGGCGGCGCGGAGTAAGGCGGGGCCACCGGCGGGGCGGGGAACTGCGCGGTGGGGGCGGGAGTGACGGGTGCCTCCGGCGCGGCGATCACCGGGAACTGCTCGGTGGGCGGCGCGACCGCAGGCGGCATGGCCGACCACGGGTCGTACGCGGGTGGCTCGGCGGCCGGGGGCGTCGTGGCGTCAGAGGTCACCGCGACCCCCACGATTGACGATCATCCGCGGACCCTACAACGTCCCCGCCCCCAGGTGTGCCCACCGGGAGGGCGACGTACTCAGGCGGAGGTGGGGGCGGCGGGCTCGGCGGCGCGGTCCACCGGCTCACCCGGGGTGTCCAGCCCGGCCCGGCGGCGGGCCTCCCGGCGCGCCACCCAGCCGTAGCCGAACAGGCTCATCACCGCGAAGATCCACCACTGCCACACGTAGCCGAAGTTCTGCCAGTTGTTGGTGTGCCCGATCTGGACCGCCTGGAAGGCCGGGTCGGCGGCCGGCGTCTGGCCGTCGAGCAGCACGTAGCCGCCGGTCACCGGGTAGGGGAGTTGCTCGGCCAGGCGCGGGATGTCGATGCGCCGGGCCTCCAGCTTGCCGTCGCGCCGGCTGACCGCGCCGCCGCCGCTCTCGCTGCCGACCACCCGGCCGGTCACTGTCACCTCGCCGGCCGGCGCCGCCGGCACCTCCGGCTGGACTGTCGCGCCGGCGCCCGGCACGGGCGGGATCCAGCCCCGGTCGACGAGCACCGCGGTGCCGTCGGCCAGCACCAGCGGGGTGAGCACCTCGAAGCCGACGGTCCGGTCGACGGTACGGCCGCGGATCAGGACGGTGTTCGCGCTGTCGTACCGGCCGGTGGCGGTGACCCGGCTCCAGGTGAGCTCCTCGGACGGCGCGGGACCGACGTCGCCGCCGCTGGGCGCGGGGAGCGCGTCGCGCAGCGGCGCGGGCGTCATGGTGGCCCCGGCGTCGATGCGCTCGTTGACGGCCGTCCGGCCCCGGTAGCGGTCCAGCTGCCAGTTGCCCAGGAACACCATCACCGTGGCGGCGACGAGCGTGAGCGCGAGGTAGCCGAGCCAGCGCGGGGTCAGCAGGAACCGGTACACGTTGGCCAAGGCTACCCGTATGAGCGATGCCACTCGCCGCTGCCAGGCAGAAACGGCGGTGTGCGCGGCTCTCGCGCGCCGGGCCGGACGGGTATGGTCACGCGGGCGGAAACCACCCACATCAGGAGTCGATGATGACCGACGTGCCGCGCGTCGTGCTGAGTGCGCCCTCCTCGGGGCACGGCACCGGCGCCGTCTCCCTCGGCCTGCTCGCGGCGTTCACCGACCGGGGAATCCCGGTGGCCGGGTTCAAGGTCGGGCCGGACCAGGTGGACGCGGCGTATCTGGGGCTCGCCGCCGGGCGCGCCGGGCGCACGCTGGACCCGAGACTCGTCGGCCCGGAGCGGATCGCCCCCCTTTTCGCGTACGGCGCGGCCGGCGCCGGGTTCGCGCTGGTGCAGGGCACGATGGGCCTCTACGACTCGGTCGGCGGACGACCGGAGAGCGAGTCCACGGCAGCAGTCGCCACCGCGCTGCGCAGCCCGGTGGTGCTCGTGGTGGACGTGGCCGCGATGGGCCAGTCGGTGGCCGCGCTGGTGCACGGCTTCCGGGCGTACGACGACGAGCTGTGGCTGGGCGGCGTGATCCTCAACCGGGTGGCCTCGCCCCGGCACGAGGCGCTGTTGCGCGAGGCGCTCGACGACGTGGGCGTGCCGGTCTACGGGGCGTTGCGCCGGCACGAGCTGCCCCCGGTGCTGCCCGCCCGCCGGTACGGCACCGGTCCCGTGGTGCGTGCCGACGCGGACGCCGAACGCGGCGTACGCCGGCTCGGTGAGGCGGTGGCCGCCACCGTCGACCTCGACCGGCTGCTGGCGCTGGCCCGCTCCGCCCCCGCGCTCACCGTGGAGCCGTGGTCGCCGGAGCCGGCCGACGCGCCGCAGCCGTCGGGGGAGCGGCCGGTGGTGGCGCTCGCCGGCGGACCGGCCGGCGCCTACAGCCACCCCGAGACCGCCGAGCTGCTGCGCGCCGCGGGCGCCGAGGTGGTCACGCTCGACCCGCTGCGCGACGAGGCGCTGCCCGCCGGGGCGCGCGCGCTCGTCGTCGGCGGCGGGCTGCCCGAGACGTACGCGGAGCAGCTCTCCGCCAACCGCCGCCTCTGCATCGCGGTGGCCGAGCTGGCCCGTTCGGGCCGCCCGGTGATCGCCGAGGGGGCCGGCCTGCTCTGGCTGGCCCGGGAGCTGGACGGCCTGCCCATGTGCGGGGTGCTCGACGCGGTCGGCACGATCCGGGACGGCCTGGTGGTCGGCTACCGCACGGCCACCGCTGTCACCGACAGCGTGGTGGCCGCGGCCGGCACGACGGTGACCGGGCACAAGCAGCACGCCGCAGTGCTCACTCCGCGGGCCGGTGACCGTCCGGCCTGGCGCTGGGAGGGTGGCAACCCGGAGGGCTTCGTCCGGCAGGCGGTGCACGCCTCGCAGCTCGTGCCGCACTGGGCCGCGCATCCGGACATCGCGGCCCGGCTGGTGGCCGCCGCGCTGGCGCCGGTGGGGGCGCCGGCGTGATCGGGCAGGTGGCGGTACGCCGGTTCCCGGCGCTCACCGTCTCGACCCCGCGCATCGAGGTGCGGCACCTCGTCGTCGCCGACGCGGAGGCGGTGGACGAGGTGTTCGCCGACCGGCAGACGCAGCGCTGGCTGCCGCTGGCCGAGGCGTCCGGGCAGATCGACGGGCGGGCGTGGTGCACCGAGCTGGCCCGGCAGCGGCGCGACAGCGGCGACGGCGACCACTGGGCGGTGGTCCGCCGGGAGGACCAGCGGGTGGTCGGCTCGCTCTGGGCCCGCCGTACCGACTGGGGCGCCCGGCTCACCGAGCTGTCGTACGCGATCGCGCCGCACGCCCGGGGTTACGGCCTCGCGGTCGAGGCGGTGGACGCGGTGGCCATCGCGTTGATCCTGGAGCACGGGTTCCAGCGGGTGGAGCTGCGGGTGGCGGCCGGCAACGTGGCGTCCCGGCGGGTCGCCGAGAAGGCCGGCTTCAGCTACGAGGGCCTGCTGCGCAACGCCGGTATCGTCCGCGGCGCCCGGGTCGACCTGGAGCTGTGGTCCTTCGTCGCCGCCGACCTCCGCTGACCGCTCCCGCCCCACAACGTCGATCAAGGAGTTCGCGTCGGCGGATCGGCCGATCCGGGACGCAAACTCCTTGATCAACTACCCGGGCGCACCCCCGGGCGGATCAGGTGGGTCAGCCGACCATCTGGTCGGAGGGTGGGGTGAACTGGCGGGTGGGCTGGCCCTTCAGGGAGTCCCGCAGGGTCTGCGCCACCGCGTTCACCGGGATCTGCGACTGGCCGTCACCCACCGCGTTGAACGGATTGTCCGGGTCGGCGATGAAGCTCGCCGCCGCCAGCTCCGGCGTGTAGCCGACGAACCACGCCGACCGGGTGCTGTCCGTCGTACCCGTCTTGCCGGCGACCGGGCGGCCCACGGTGCCCCGCACGCTGTCGGCTGTCGACCAGCCGCCGCAGCTCCCCTTGGCCGGGGTGTCGCCGGTCGGGCAGCGCGCCGCGTCCGTGGCGGCGCGGGCCGCGTCGGCGTTCACCACCTGCCGGCACCGCGGCTTGGCGACCTCCCGCTGCACCCCGCCCGCCGTCGTGTACGTGGCCGGCGTGCCGTCCCGGTTCATGATCGCGTTGACCGGGATGGCCTCGCAGTAGCGCCCGTCGGCGGCGATGGCGGCGTACGCGTTCGCCATCTCCAGCGGGGTGGCGTCGGAGACGCCGAGCGTGAACGCGCCCCACTTCTTCGCCTTGCCCGGCGACGCCTGCTCCTTGTCCACGTCGGTACGCCAGCGCAGCCCCAGCTGCTCGGCCAGGCGCACCCCGGCGTCCGCGCCGATCTTCTCCTCCAGTTGGACGAAGTACGTGTTCACCGACTTGCCGAACCCGGACCACATGGTCTGCCGGCCGGTCATCGCGCCGCTGGCGTTGGACGGGGCCCACCCGTCGTAGACGGCCGACTTGTACGTGTGCGGCGAGTCGTACGCGGTGGACAGCGGCATCCCGGCGTTCAGCGCGGCGAGCATCGGGAACATCTTGAACGTCGAACCGGCCTGGTAGCCCGGTAGCGTCCCGCCGCCGAGCAGCGGCGCCACGGTGTTCGGGTAGTTCGCCTTGACCTTCGGGCCGGCCTCCGGGTTCGAGCTGTTCGGGTTCTCGGCCAGGTCGAGCGAGTAGTTCCGGTTCACCGCCATCGCCTTGATCCGTCCGGTGCCGGGTTCGGCGACCACGATGCCGTTGGCGAACGGGCTGCCGGTGTTGTCCTTGGCGCCGACGTTCTTCTCCGCCGCCGCCTGGGTCTTCGGGTCGACGGCGAGCACGATCCGGTAGCCGCCGCGGCGCAGCTTGTCCATCCGTTCCAGCCGGTTCTCGCCGAACGCGGGCTGCGAGCTCCACCAGTTCTTCAGGTAGTCGCAGTAGAAGCCCCAGCTGCGGTGGCCGCCGTCGATCGCGGCGCAGTCGTTCGGCGGGGTGGTCAGCTTCAGCTTGATCGGCTGGCCCTTGGCCGCGGCGGCGGCATCGGGCGACAGGTAACCGAGGCGGGCCATGTTGTCCAGCACGTAGTTGCGCCGCCCGGTGGCGTCCTTCTGGTCCGAGGTGATCGGGTCGTACTCCGACGGCGACTTCACCAGCCCGGCCAGCGTGGCCGCCTCGACCGGGGTGAGCGTGGCCGGGGTCTTGGAGAAGAAGATCTGCGAGGCGGCGTAGATCCCGTACGCGCGGTGACCGAAGTAGGCCGAGTTGAGGTAGCGCTCCAGGATCTGCTCCTTGCTCAGGTGCTTCTCGATGTCCAGCGCCATGCGCATCTCCTTGACCTTGCGCAGGCTGGTCTGCTGGGTCGCCTCCTGGACCTCCTTGGGCGTGGTCGCGCTGTCCCGCAGCGCCATCCGCACGTACTGCATGGTGATCGTCGAGGCGCCCTGGGAGACGCCGCCGGATCGGGCGTTGGACACGAAAGCACGCGCCACGCCCTTCGGGTCGACGCCGTGGTGCTGGTAGAAGCGGTTGTCCTCGGCGGCGACGATCGCCTGCTGGATGTTCGGCGACATGTTCTCGATCTTGGTGTACTGCCGGTACTCCTCGTAGAACATCGTCAGCACGGTCTTGCCGTCCGGCGCGTAGACGTACGAGGTCTCGGCCGGCAGCGCGGTCTTGAGGATGCTCGTCTTCTGTTCGATCGCGTGCGCGGTGGCCTTGGCCCCGATGCCGGTGACGGCGACCAGTGGATACAGGGCGGCGGCGACCACGATGCCGGCGATCAGCCCGGCGCGGAGAAGGGGAACGAGACGGCCAGCGGAAGCAAGGGGACGACTGCTCACGGGGTCAAGCTATGACATTTCCGATTCAAAAATGAGAAGAACTCATAAACCAGCGGACCGTGACGCGACCCACGCCGGGATGCGCTGTCCCGGGCGGCGGCTACCCGGCAGGATCGCGGACATGCCCGCAGCACCGACCGGGAGCGCCGCCGCGCTCGACGAGCCCGACCTGGGCCACCACGGGGACGCCGAGGCCACTCCCGGCCTGGTGGACCTGGCGGTGAACGTGCGCCGCGCCCCGATGCCGGACTGGCTGGCCGACCCGATCACCGCGGCGCTGGGCGACCTGGCCGCGTATCCGGACCCGGCACCGGCCCGCGCCGCCGTCGCTCACCGGCACGGGCGACCCCCGGAGGAGGTACTCCTCACCGCCGGCGCCGCCGAGGGTTTCGTCCTGATCGCCCGCGCGCTGTCCGGCGTCCGCCACCCCGTTGTGGTGCACCCGCAGTTCACCGAGCCGGAGGCCGCGCTGCGGGCCGCCGGGCACCGGGTCGACCGGGTGCTGCTCGACCCGGCCGACGGCTTCCGCCTGGACCCGGCCCGCGTCCCCGGCGACGCCGACCTGGTCATGATCGGCAACCCCACGAACCCGACCTCGGTCCTGCACCCGGCGGACACCATCGCCGCGCTGGCCCGTCCCGGCCGGGTGCTCGTGGTCGACGAGGCGTTCGCCGACACCACAGCCGCCCCCGGCGTCGACGGCGAGCCCGAGTCGCTCGCCGCCCGCCGCGACCTCCCCGGCCTCGTGGTGGTCCGCAGCCTCACCAAGACCTGGGGCCTGGCCGGGCTGCGGATCGGCTACCTGCTCGGCGACGCCGCACTGCTGGCCCGGTTCGCCACCGCGCAGCCGCTCTGGGCGGTCTCCACCCCGGCGCTCGCCGCCGCCACCGCCTGCGCCGCGCCGGCCGCCGTCGCCGCCGAACGCACCATCGCCGCCGAACTCGCCGCCGACCGCGACCACCTGGTGGCCCGCCTGTGCGGCCTGCCGGGGGTACGCGTGGCGGGCCGCCCGGCCGCCGCCTTCGTCCTGATCCACGTGGTCGGCGCCGCCGACGTACGCGAGCGGCTGCGCGCCCACGGCTGGGCGGTACGCCGGGGCGACACGTTCCCCGGGCTCGGCCCGGACTGGCTCCGGATCGCCGTACGCGACCGGCGCACCACCGACGCGTTCATCGAGACGCTGGCACGGATCCTGGAGGCATGATGCTGGAGTCCACAGTCGCGGCGATCCGGCCGCTGGACGAGGCCGCCATGGCGGCGGCCCGCGAGTTGCAGGGGCGGCTGACCAAGCCCGCCGGCTCGCTCGGCGCCCTGGAGCCGCTCTCGGTACGCCTCGCCGGGCTGGCCGGCGCCTGCCCACCGCCACTGCCCGAACCGGCCGCGGTGGCGATCTTCGCCGGTGACCACGGCGTGCACGCCCAGGGCGTGACCCCGTGGCCGCAGGAGGTCACCGCCCAGATGATCGCCAACTTCCTGGCCGGCGGCGCGGTGGTCAACGCGTTCGCCCGCCAGGCCGGTGCCTCGGTCACAGTGGTGGACGTCGGCGTGGCCACCCCGATCCCCGGTGCCGACGAGCCCGGTGACCCGGCCGGGCCGCGCCTGGTGGCCGCGAACGTACGGCCCGGTACCCGCGACATGACGGTCACCGCGGCGCTGACCCGGGACGAGGCCCGCGCGGCCGTCGAGACCGGCATCCGGGTCGCCGGCGAACTGATCGACGCCGGGGCGGGCATCCTGCTCACCGGCGACATGGGCATCGGCAACACCACCCCGTCCGCCACGCTCATCGCCGCGTTCTCCGGCGTGGACGCCGAGGCGGCCACCGGCCGGGGCACCGGGGTCGACGACGAGACGTACGCCCGCAAGGTGGCTGTGGTGCGGGCCGCGCTGGCCCGGCACGAGCCCGACCCGGCCGACCCGCTGGGCGTGCTGGCGACCGTCGGCGGGCTGGAGCACGCCGCGCTGACCGGCCTGATCCTCGGCGCCGCCGCGCGCCGGGTGCCGGTGCTGCTCGACGGCGTGATCGCGGTGAGCGCCGCGCTCGCCGCCGCCGCGTTCGCGCCGGACGCCGTGGGCGCCATGGTCGCCGGGCACCGCAGCGCCGAGCCGGGCGCCACGGCGGCGCTGCGGCACCTCGGCCTGGAACCGCTGATCGACCTGGGGCTGCGGCTCGGCGAGGGCACCGGAGCGCTGCTCGCCCTGCCGGTGGTCACCGGCGCGGTCCGGGTGCTGCACGAGGTGGCCACGTTCGACTCCGCCGGGGTGGCGGAGAAGTGACCGGGCCGACGCCGCCGAGCCCGTACCCGCTGGGGTTGCGGCTGGGCGGGCGGCGCGTGGTCGTCGTCGGCGGGGGAGCGGTCGCGACCCGGCGGGTGCCCGCGCTGCTCGACGCCGGCGCGGACGTGCTGCTGGTGTCGCCCGAGCTGACCCCGGCGCTGCGCGCGCACGTCGACGCCGGGCGGCTGCACTGGGAGCCGCGCCGGTTCGTCCCCGGCGACCTGGACGGTGCGTGGCTGGTCCAGGTGGCGGTCGACGACCGGGCGGCCGCCGCTGCGGTCAGTGCCGCCGCGGCCGAGCGGCGGATCTTCTGCGTACGCGCCGACGACCGGACGGCGGCGAGCGCGTGGACCCCGGCGGTGACCCGGCACGGCCCGGTCACAGTGGCGGTCCTCGGCGGCGGCGACCCCCGCCGAGCGATGGCGACCCGCGACGCCATCCGCGCCCTGCTCGGAAGGAAGGGCCCCCTCTTAACGCCTGCGGTAGAGGAAGGGCCCCCTCTTAACACCGGAGGGCGCGTCGCACTTGTCGGATCCGGACCGGGCGACCCGGAGCTGATCACCGTGAAGGGGTGGCGGCTGCTCACCGAGGCCGAGGTGGTCGTCGCCGACCGGCTCGTGCCCGGCCTGCTCCTGGACGAGTTGCGCCCGGACGTCGAGCTGGTCGACGCCTCCAAGATCCCGTACGGGCCGTCCCGTGCCCAGGAGGAGATCAACCGGATCCTGGTGGACCGGGCGCGGGCCGGCAAGGTGGTGGTACGGCTCAAGGGCGGCGACCCGTACGTCTTCGGCCGTGGGGGCGAGGAGTTGCTGGCCTGCGCCGAGGCGGGCGTGCCGGTGACTGTGGTGCCCGGCGTGACGAGCGCGATCGCGGTGCCGGAGGTGGCCGGGGTGCCGGTGACCCACCGGGGCGTGGCGCACGAGTTCACAGTGGTCTCCGGGCACCTCGCGCCCGACGCGCCCGCGTCGCTGGTGCGCTGGGACGCCCTGGCCGGGCTGCGGGGCACGCTCGTGATCCTGATGGGCCTGAAGAACCTCGCCGCGATCGGTGCCACCCTGATCGCGCACGGCAAGCCGGCTGACACTCCCGCCGCGGTGATCCAGGAGGGCACCACAGCCGCCCAGCGGATGCTGCGCTCCACGCTGGGCCGGGTCGCCGCCGACGTCGAGGCCGCCGCGCTGCGCCCACCCGCGATCGTGGTGCTCGGCGACGTGGTCCACGCCCTGACCCCGCCCGCCGCCCCCTGATAGCGCCGATCTTGCACTTGGTGCCCGCTCGGTGCCCGTTATAGCCCCTTCGCCGGGGCAGCAAGTGCAAGATCGCCGGGCTGGAGGCGGGGCTGGGGCTGGGGTGGGACGGGGACGGCGGCGGGGACCTTGGGGTCCTCGCCGCCGTCTTGTGCTTCGGTCAGGTCACTGCTTGAGCATGTTGTCCAGCAGCAGGGCGCAGCGGATCAGGCCGAGGTGGCTGTACGCCTGCGGGTGGTTGCCCAGCCCGCGCTCGGCCAGCGGGTCGTACTGCTCCGGCAGCAGCCCGGTCGGCCCGGCCGTGTCGACCATCTGGGTGAACAGCTCCTCGGCATCGCTGCGGCGACCGGTGCGCAGGTACGCCTCGATCAGCCACGACGTGCAGATGTGGAAGCCGCCCTCCCGGCCGGGCAGGCCGTCGTCCCAGTGGTACCGGTAGACGACCGGACCGCTGCGCAACTCCGCCTCGATCTTGAGCACGGTGGAGAGGAAGCGCGGGTCGTCGCCGGCGAGCAGCCCGGAGATGCCGATCCACAGTGACGAGGCGTCCATCTCCTCGTACCCGTAGGCGACGCTGTACGCCTCGGCCTCCGGGTGCCAGCCGTGCTCCAGCACGTTCGAGGCGATCCGGTCGCGCAGCTCGACCCACTCGGGCCGGTCCTCGCCGCCGTGGCGGCGTACGACGTGCAGCGCGCGGTCCACCGTCATCCAGAGCATGACCTTGGAGAAGACGTGGTGCCGCGGGGGGAGGCGGGCCTCCCAGATGCCGTGGTCGGGCTCGTGCCAGCGGCGGCGTACCGCCTCGACCATGTTCTCCAGCACTCGCCACTCGTCGTCGCGGATCGAGCCACGGGCGTCGGCCACCGCCGCGATCAGGTCCGCGACCGGGCCGAAGACGTCGAGCTGGAGCTGGTGGTTGGCGAGGTTGCCGACGCGTACCGGCCGGGAGCCGGCGTAGCCGGGCAGCGTGTCGATGACCGCCTCGGCGCCCAGTTCGAAGCCGTCCACCGTGTAGAGCGGGTGCAGCCGCTCCGGGTGCCCGCCGGTGCGCTCGACCACGCCGTCGATCCAGCGCAGCAGCCCTTCGGCCTCCTCGGTCGAGCCGAGGTCGACCAGCGCGCGGGCGGTCATCGCGGCGTCCCGCAGCCAGCAGTAGCGGTAGTCCCAGTTGCGGACACCGCCCAGTTCCTCCGGCAGCGACGTGGTGGCCGCGGCGAGGATCGAGCCGGTCGGTTCGTGGCAGAGGCCGCGCAGCGTCAGCGCGCTGCGGGCGACCAGGTCCCGGGCGGTCGCGGGCAGCCGCAGCGAGGCCACCCAGTCCTTCCAGGGCTGCTCCGCGGCGGCCTGCCGCTCGTGCAGCGGCAGCCGGTGCGGTTCCAGGCTCTGCGTGCCGAAGCGCAGCTCCAGCACCACCTGGCCACCGGCGGCGGACAGGTCGACCACCGCCTTCGCGGTCTCGTAGCCGGCGTCGTTGGTGACCTCCCACTCGACGCCGGGGGAGTGCAGCGCGACCGGCTCGTTGGAGCCGAGCACCAGCAGGCCGTCGTCGAGCGGCTGGAGCTGCACCGCCACCTGCCCGAACTCGGGGCGCGGCGCGAACTCGACCCGGGCCCGCCCGGTGCCGCTGAGCACCCGGACCAGTGTCGAGTCGCCGCTGACCACTGCGGGGTCGTCCGGCGTGGTCTCCCGTACCGGCAGGTCGAGCCAGTCGGTCACGGTCAGGCCGGACCAGCGGGTCTCGACCGTCATCGTGTTGCTGCGGTAGCGCTGGCCCAGCGGGATGCCGCCCCGCTCCGGGCCGACCGTGAAATGCCCGGCCGGGCTGCCGCCGACCAGGTCGGCGAAGATCGCCGCCGAGTCCGGCTTCGGGTGGCACAGCCAGGTGATCTTGGCTTCCGGTGTGACGAGCGCGACGGTACGGCCGTTGGCGAGCATCGAGTGCCGCTCGATCGGCACCGCCCGCTCGCCGAACAGCCAGTGCCGCCGCGTCTCCAGCAGCAGCCCGAGCGCCCGGGCCGCCTCGATCGGCTCGGCCACCCGGTAGTCGGCCCGGGTCTCCCCGGGACCGATCTTGATGCCGACGTCCGGCCCGGTCAGGTTGCCGAAGGCGTTCTCGTCGGTGACGTCGTCGCCGATGAACAGCACCGCGCTCGCGGCGAGCTGGGTGCGGAGCTGGTCGACGGCGGTGCCCTTGTTGGTGACGACCACCGACAGCTCGATGACCTCCTTGCCCTGGGTGACTGTCACGCCCTCCCAGGTCGCGGGGCCGTTGCGGACCGCCTCGACGGCCCGGGCGGCGATGTGCGGGTCCACACCGCGGGTGTGCACTGCGACGCTGGCCGGCTTGCGTTCCAGGCGGATGCCCGGGTGCTCGGCGGCGATCTCGCGCAGCGCCTCGCGGAGCCGGTGCCGGACCGCGATCAGCTCGGGGGTGAGCCGCTCGACGAAGCCGATGTCGAACTCCGAGCCGTGGCTGCCGACGAGGTGCACCTCGCTGGGCAGCCGCGAGAGCGTGGCCAGGTCGCGCAGCGCCCGGCCGGAGACGACGGCGACGCTCGTCTGCGGCAGCGCGGCGAGCGCGCGTACGGCCGCCACCGACTCGGGCAGCGGCACTGCCTTGCTGGGGTCCTCGACGATCGGCGCCAGCGTGCCGTCGTAGTCGCAGGCGACCAGGAGTTGCGGAACCCGGGCGATACGGCCGATGGCGGCACGCAGTTCGGGATCCAGCACGCCGCCGTGGGCGGCGGCGGGGGCGGGCGAGGTCACGCAGCCTCCGTATCGGGGACGCCGAGCTCGCTGAGGAACGACTTGGCCCAGTGGCCCACGTCGTGGCTGCGCAGATGGCGCTGCATGACGCGCATCCGGCGGCGGGCTTCGGGCTTTTCGACATGCACGGCCCGCAGCAACGCGTCCTTCACCGCGTCCGGGTCGTGCGGATTACACAGGAACGCCTGGCGCAGCTCTGTCGCGGCGCCGGCGAACTCACTGAGCACGAGCGCGCCGCCCTGGTCGGCGCGCGATGCGACGTACTCCTTGGCCACCAGATTCATTCCGTCTCGCAGCGGGGTCACCATCATCACGTCGGCCGCGACGTACATCGCGGCCAGTTCGGAGCGACTGTACGACTGATGCAGATAATGCACTGCAGGCACGCCGACCCGGCCGAATTCACCATTGATCCGGCCAACCTCGCGTTCCACCTTCACCCGAAGTGCCTGGTAGTGCTCCACGCGCTCGCGGCTGGGCGTGGCGACCTGCACCATAACCGCGTCCGGAACTGTCAACTTTCCGTCAGCGAGGAGTTCTCGGAAGGCCTTCAGCCGGAGTTCGATGCCCTTGGTGTAGTCGAGCCGGTCGACGCCCAGGATGATCGTCTTCGGGTTGCCCAGCTCCTCGCGGATCTGCTTGGCCCGGGCCTGGATCGCGGGGTCCTCGGCCAGCCGCTCCATCTCCTTGGTGTCGATCGAGATGGGGAACGCGCCGGCCTTCACCTGCCGGCCGTCGACCTGGATCATCTGGCCCTCGTAGCGCAGGCCGAGCAGGTGCCGGGCCAGCCGGACGAAGTTCTGCGCCGCCAGGCGCTGCTGGAAGCCGACCAGGTCCGCGCCGAGCAGTCCACGGAGGATCTCGGTGCGGAACGGCATCTGCATGAACAGCTCGATCGGCGGGAACGGGATGTGCAGGAAGAAGCCGATCCGCAGGTCCGGCCGCAGCTCGCGGAGCATCGCCGGCACGAGCTGGAGCTGGTAGTCCTGGACCCAGACCGTCGCGCCCTCGGCGGCCACGTCCGCCGCGGCCTCCGCGAACCGGGCGTTCACCAGCCGGTACGCCTCGCGCCAGCGCCGCTTGTAGGCGGGCGTCTCCACCGCGTCGTGGTAGAGCGGCCAGATCGTCGCGTTCGACTGGCCCTCGTAGTAGCGCTCCAGCTCCTCGGCGCTCAACGGCACCGGGTGCAGCCGGATGCCCTCCAGGTCGAACGGCTCGGGCGCGGCGCCGGTGCCGCCGGCCCACCCCACCCAGGTGCCCTGGTGCTCGGCCAGCACCGGGTGCAGCGCGGTCACCAGCCCGCCGGGGCTGCGCCGCCACTGCCGCCCCTCGGGTGTGCTCACCTCGTCGACCGGCAGACGGTTGGCCACTACGACAAAGGAGCTACGGACGGTCACGATCGGCCACCTCCGGGTACTGACGGGTCCACCGCGATGAGCGTACTGAGCGTAGCTGCGGCGTCTGATCCCCCGTGCCGGAGTTACCTACCCGTCCCAGAACCGCCGAACCCAACGCGTGATCTTGTCGACACCCGGGCCCGCAGTTCGGCTCTTCCCGGTCGTACCGGAGACGTCCACGAGTGCTACCGGCGTCGGCGACGAGGCTCGCCGCCGTACCCCTGGGGTGGGGTGATGTGGGCGTGGCGGTCCGTACCTGTCAGGATTGACGGCGGCGTGCGCGCGGCCGGCTCCCGGCCGGCGGCGGCAGGCGGAGATCGACGCCCGCGCCCCGCACCCGACAAGCCCGCGATCGCAACCGACGGAGGTAGCCCGCACCGTGGCCCAGTTCATCTACGTCCTGGACAAGGCGCGCAAGGCGCACGGCGACAAGGTCGTGCTCGACAACGTGACGCTGAACTTCCTGCCGGGTGTCAAGATCGGGGTGGTCGGTCCGAACGGCGCCGGTAAGTCCAGCCTCCTCAAGATCATGGCAGGGCTGGACCGGCCGAGCAACGGCGAGGCCCGGCTCATGCCCGGCTACTCCGTCGGCATGCTCGCGCAGGAGCCGCCGCTCAACGAGGAGAAGACGGTCCTCGGCAACGTCGAGGAGGCGGTCGCCGAGACCAAGGCCAAGCTGGAGCGGTTCAACGCCATCGCCGAGCAGATGGCCACCGACTACTCCGACGAGCTGATGGAGGAGATGGGCAAGCTCCAGGAGGAGCTGGACGCCGCCGACGCGTGGGACATCGACTCCAAGCTCGAACTGGCCATGGACGCGCTGCGCTGCCCGCCGCCGGACGCCGACGTCACCCAGCTCTCCGGTGGTGAGCGCCGCCGGGTGGCGCTGTGCAAGCTGCTGCTGGAGGCGCCGGACCTGCTGCTGCTCGACGAGCCCACCAACCACCTGGACGCGGAGAGCGTGCAGTGGCTGGAGCAGCACCTGGCGAAGTACGCCGGCACCGTCCTGGCGATCACCCACGACCGGTACTTCCTGGACAACGTGGCCAACTGGATCCTGGAGCTGGACCGCGGCCGGGCCTACCCGTACGAGGGCAACTACTCCACCTACCTGGAGAAGAAGGCCGCCCGGCTCTCCGTCGAGGGACGCCGCGACGCCAAGATGAAGAAGCGGCTGTCCGAGGAACTGGAGTGGGTCCGCTCGAACGCCAAGGCGCGGCAGACCAAGTCCAAGGCCCGCCTGGACCGCTACGACGAGATGGCCGCCGAGGCGGAGAAGACCCGGAAGCTGGACTTCGAGGAGATCCAGATCCCGCCGGGCCCGCGTCTGGGCAACACGGTCATCGAGGCGCAGAACCTCACCAAGGCGTTCGGTGACCGGGTGCTGATCGACGACCTGTCGTTCTCGCTGCCCCGCAACGGCATCGTCGGCATCATCGGCCCGAACGGCGTCGGCAAGACCACGCTGTTCAAGACCATCGTCGGGCTGGAGCAGCCGACCGGCGGCTCGGTCCGGGTCGGCGAGACCGTCTCGCTGTCGTACGTCGACCAGAACCGGCAGGGCCTGGACGGCGACAAGACCGTCTGGGAGGTCGTCTCCGACGGGCTGGACCACCTCATGGTGGGCAAGGTCGAGATGCCGTCCCGGGCGTACATCGCCGCGTTCGGCTTCAAGGGGCCGGACCAGCAGAAGCCGACCAAGGTGCTCTCCGGCGGCGAGCGCAACCGGCTCAACCTGGCGCTGACGCTCAAGATCGGCGGCAACGTGATCCTGCTCGACGAGCCGACGAACGACCTGGACGTGGAGACGCTGTCCAGCCTGGAGAACGCGCTGCTGGAGTTCCCCGGCTGCGCCGTGGTCATCTCCCACGACCGGATGTTCCTGGACCGGGTCGCCACGCACATCCTGGCCTGGGAGGGCGACGACCAGAACCCGGCCAAGTGGTTCTGGTTCGAGGGCAACTTCGAGGCGTACGAGAAGAACAAGGTCGACCGGCTCGGCGCCGAGGCGGCCCGTCCGCACCGGGTGACCTACCGCAAGCTCACCCGCGACTGACCGGGGCCGACCCTTGTCTGACCGGTTCGTCTACCACTGCACGCTGCGCTGGTCCGACCTGGACGCGTACGGCCACGTCAACAACGCCCGCTTCCTCACGCTCTACGAGGAGGCCCGGGTGGCGATGATGTTCGCCGGCGGCCGGGCGTGGGGAGTGGGCTCGTTCGCCGACGGTGTGGTCATCCGCCGGCACGAGGTCGACTATCTGCGCCCGGTCGACTACGCGCTCGGCCGGGCCAGCGCGGAGGCTGCCCCGACGGTACGGATCGAGCTGTGGGTGGACCAGATCAGGGCCGCCTCCTTCTCGGTCGCGTACGAGCT
Organism: Micromonospora sp. CNZ296; assembly: GCF_007827635.1. Taxonomy (NCBI): domain Bacteria; kingdom Bacillati; phylum Actinomycetota; class Actinomycetes; order Micromonosporales; family Micromonosporaceae; genus Micromonospora; species Micromonospora sp. CNZ296. The sequence goes on along the minus strand of NZ_VISW01000004.1, from coordinate 48,691 downwards.
GTACGACGGCGACACGCTGGCCGGCACCGCCCGGTCGCTGCTGGTGCCGTTCGACCTGACGGCGCAGCGCCCGCGCCGGATCTCGCCGGAGGAGCGGGCGTTCCTGCTCCGCTACGCGCCGGGGCTGAGCGGATGACCGGGCACGGGTTGACCGGGACGGCCGACGCCGGGGCCTTCCTGGCCCGGCTGGTCCGGTTCGACCCGGCCACGCTGGTCCGGCTGCGGCCGGTGCCCGGGGCGGGCCGTACCGCCCTCTGGGCGCGTCTGCCGTGGGGGGTGCTCGTGGTCCGAACCGTGCCGGGCGCCGCTCCCGGGGACGTCACGGTCGCCGCGGGGGAGCTGCTGGCCGAACTCTCCGCCGGGGGCGCCGCGCTTCCGGTACGCCGGGACGACGGCTGGCGGTGGCAGCTCCCACCGGCCGCGAGCCGGGCGGTGGAGGCGCTGCCCGGCGCCGAGCTGCGCCGGATCGCGGAGGCGGCGGCCGGGACGCTGCGCGAGGCGGCCACGCACGGTGTGGCGGGCCGCGCGGTCGGGCAGCGGGTGCTGCGGGACGCCCTGCTGGACCACGTCGCCGTGGTGGTGACCCCGGACGAGGCGCCTCGCACACCCGTCGAGGTGTCGCAGCGGCTGGTGCAGGCCCTGGTCCGGATGGGTTTCCTCGGCGCGGGCGCGGACGACGTTCAGGTGCGTACGGCTGGTCGATGGGTCGGACTCGTCGGACCGTTCGGGGCGGCCTGGTCGCGTACCGTCGCCGATCTTGCACTCAGGCCGACGGTAGGTCATCCGAACGGATGACCCCGCTTCGTCCTTCCGGTTTGGGGCGGTCGTTGGGGGGATGCCTCACGCCGTCTGTCCGGGTACCGTCCATCCTCGGATCCAACGCACCGTAGGCGTCCGGATCCGCTGGGGAGTGAGGTGCGCGAGCGATGCCGTGGTGGTCATGGCGCCCTGGTCCCGCCGCTGGCGGGGAGCCGGAGACTCGAAGCGGGACCACAGTGGATGACACCATCCGGGTCGGCCCACCGACCCCTCGCCAGCCGGGGGACGACGTGGCGCCACCTGAGCGGCCGGTCCTCGCGGACATGCCGGCCACCGTCGCGCCGGTCACCCTGAGCCGGGTCTGCGACGCGCTCGACCTGCTCGACGTCCGCTATCTGGCCGACGGCGACGGCAACCTGCTGGCCATGTGGGAGCGGCACGCCGTGCTCGTCGCGCTGGAGGGCCCGGACGACGAGATCCTGGTGATGCGGGCCCGCCCGCACGCGACGGTCCCGCCGGACTGGGCCGACCGGGCCTACCGCGTCGTGAACGAGTGGAACCACACCCGGCGCTTCTGCAAGGCGTACATCGGCGACCCGACCGAGCGCGGTCAGCTTCCGATCTACGCCGAGTTGCAGGTCCCGCTCGGCGCCGGCGCCCACGACGCGCTGCTCGTCGAGATGCTCGACTGCGGCGCCGCGGTCGCCGTCACGTTCGTCGACTGGCTGCACGACGAGGGCGCCCTGCTCTGAGCCGGGCTCAGCCCGCGGCCGGGTCCTCCATCACGTTCACCATGAAGTAGGCGGCCCGCTCCAGGTAGTCCCAGAGCGCGGCGGCGAGCTGCGGCGGCAGGTCGAGCGTGTCCACCGCCCGGCGCATGTGGTGCAGCCAGGCGTCCCGCTCGGCCGCGCCGATCCGGAACGGGGCGTGCCGCATCCGCAGCCGCGGGTGGCCGCGCTGCTCGGAGTAGGTGTGCGGTCCGCCCCAGTACTGGATGAGGAACAGGGTCAGCCGGTCCGCCGCCGGGCCCAGGTCCTCCTCCGGGTACATCGGCCGCAGCAGCGGGTCGTCGGCCACACCGGCGTAGAACTCGTCCACCAGCTTGCGGAAGGCCGGTTCACCGCCGATCGCCTCGAAGAGGGTCATCGACTCGCCTGGGGAAGTCACGCTTCCATCCTGCCAGGTGCGGCCCGGCACCCGCGCCCGCCCGCCGGGCGGCGCGGATCACGTCACCGCGTGCCGGTGTCGCCCGTGCTCGCGGTTCCGGTCACCGGACGCGGGGCCGGGCGCGTGCGCGTGCGCCGGCCCGCCACCGGCCGCCGACTCGGCGCGGGCGGCCGCGACGGCCTCGTGGATCACCTGTGGCCGGGGCCAGGCGAGCGCCGCCACCGTCATGATCAGCACACCGGCGGCGCTCCAGACGCCGACCACCGACGGGACCGAGAACCGCTCCGCGAGCGCGCCCGTGACCAGCACCGCGGCACCCTGGATGATCTGCGTGCCGCTGGCCATGACGCCGAACGCCCGGGCCCGGAAGCCGTCCGGCAGCGCCTGCACGAACAGGCCGTTGGCGACCGGGACGAGCCCGGCGACGGCGAAACCGCACCCCCCGGCCAGCAGCGCCACCACCGTCGGCGGCGGGTTGAACAACGCGGGTACGAGTGTCGCCGGCGCGATGATCATCAACGGTCGCATCAGCGTCAGCCGCCGCTCCGGGCCGACGAGCCGGCTGATGGTCAGCCCGCCGAGGATGTAGCCGACCGGGACGGCGGCCATGATCAGCCCCTGCGCGGTGCCGGCGTCCATCCGGCCGTCGGTCCGGTCGGCGGCCCAGCCCGCTGCCAGTCCCTCGGGGACGATCGAGAAGAGCATCGCGCTGAACACCAGCACCGCGATGGCGCGCAGCACCGGCCGCTCGAAGACGATCCGGAAGCCCTGGACGGTCTCCCGCAGCAGGTGGCTGCGGTGCACCTCGGACATCGCCGGTGGCCGCTCGCGGACGCCGAAGCGGACCAGCGCGGCCGAGACGGCGAAGGTCACGGCGTTGACGAGCAGCGCGGTGTTCGGGTTGAGCGCCGCCACCGTGGCGCCGATCAGGTAACCGACGACCTGGGCTGCCTGGCCGGCGCTGGTGAACGCGGCCAGGCCCACGACCAGCCGGTCGCCGGTCAGGAGGTGCGGCATCAGCGCCGACCGCGCCGCCTGGCTCGGCGGGTTCGCGAGCGTGGCCAGGAAGATCAGCGCGAAGATCGACCAGGTCGGCATCCAGGGCATCGCGACCAGCGCCATCAGCGCCATCCGGAGGAGGTCGCAGACGACCATGACCCGGCGGTAGTTGTGCCGCTCGGCGAGCGCGGAGAGCAGCGGGCCGCCGACCAGCCAAGGAAGGTAGCTGGCGGCGAACGCGGCGGCGGAGAGCGCGACCGAATCGGTCTCGCGCAGCACGAGCACTGTGACCGCGGCGCGGGCCAGGTAGTCGCCCACCCAGGAGAGGGTGTTGGCGGCGAAGATGGCGCGGAACTCCGACTGACCGAAGACGTCCCGGAAGGTGGCCGGGGCCTCCCGGGCGGGTCGCGCGTCGGACACCGTCGCCTCCATCGTTCCTGGTCGACCACTTGTGATGGCCCGACCGGGAACCGTCGTCAGATCAACCGATCAGCGAGGACACGAGCACGCCCCCCGGTGGAGCGTGTGCACCGGATTCTGCCCGATCGTCTGACAACTGGCTAGGGCGAACGGATTGATCGTCGCATCTCCGACTGAACGAACGGACGATACCCGAGGGGCCGCGCGGTGCGGAACCCCGGAAATCGTCCGGCTCGTCCGGCGACTCAGGTGGGTCCGCCGGTGCCCGTACCCTCGGCGGCGGGCGGCGCCGGTGGCTGGACCGGCAGGCCCGGGAACAGCCGTGCGGCCGCGATCTGCGCGACGATGCCGGAGTTCTCCAGCGCCTCCGCGAGGCGGCGGCGCAGCTCGCGGCCGACCGCGAACTGCCCGTCCGCGGTGGTCTTGACGACGGTACGGATCACCGCGCCGTCGACTGTCATCTGCTCGACGCCGAGGACCTCCGGCTCCTCCACGATGCTCGGCGCCAGCTCCGGGTCCAGCGCCACCGACGCCGCCGCGGTGCGCAGCACGGCGGTGGCCTCCTCGGTGCCGGCGAACCCGATCGGCAGGTCGACCACGACGAGCGCCCAGCCCTGGCTCTTGTTCCCGACGCGGACGATCTCGCCGTTGCGGATGTACCAGAGCACGCCGCGGCCGTCCCGGACCGTGGTGACCCGCAGCCCCACCGCCTCGACCACGCCTGTGGCCTCGCCCAGGTCGACCGTGTCGCCGACGCCGTACTGGTCCTCGATCAGCATGAACAGGCCGGCGATCAGGTCCTTGACCAGGCTCTGCGCGCCGAAGCCGAGCGCCACGCCGGCGATGCCCGCGCTCGCCAGCAGCGGGGCCAGGTCGAAGCTGAACTCCTTGAGCACCATCAGCAGCGCGATGCCGAAGACGAACGCGGTGACCATGCTGCGCAGCACCGACCCGATCGCCTCGGCCCGCTGCCGCCGCCGCTCCGGCACGAACTGGTCCGGGTCGAGCGAGGCGCTGGGGATCCGCTCGCGCAGCGGCCGGAGCATGGTCGGCACCGCGCCGTCGGTGGTGGTCCGCACCAGCCGGTTGATGGTCCGGTGCAGCGCCCACCGGGCGGCCACCGCGAGCAGCAGGATCAGCGCCACCCGCAGCGGCTTGAACAGGATCCAGTAGCTGCTCTCGGCGAACCAGGCGGAGTTCGTCACTCGGTACACCCACTCGCATGAGCTGCTGCCCTGGCAGTCCGGCTTCCGGTCGGAGACGGCGGCCAGCACGGCGGAGATCAGGTCGGAGACGTTCACTCTGCTTTCGTACCGCACGCCTGGCGGGCGGCGGACACCGCCACCTCGGCGAAGTGTCGCTACCCGGGGGGTAGCCCCGGATTAGTACGTGCAATCCGGGGCGCGATCAGGGACTATTGGCGCAACGGACGTCGGTGATCCGGCCGGCGTCGGAGCCGTCCCGCGCTGTCCGCGGGGCGGTTCCGACGCAGACGAGGCGGGAGCGACTGGACCGGGAGGGTGAGCGCGATGCCTGACATACGACCCACGGCGGGCTCCGGTGCACTCGTTCTCAACGCCACCTACGAGCCCCTGTGCGTCGTGTCGGTGCGTCGTGCCGCGATCCTCGTCCTCTCCGCCAAGGCGGTCTGCGTCGCCGACGGCGAGGGCATCCTGCACAGCGCGCGCAACGCGTTACCGGTGCCCTCGGTGGTGCGCCTGACCCGCTACGTCCGGGTGCCGTACCGCACCCACGTCGGGTTGTCCCGGCGGGCCGTGTTCGCCCGCGACGGTTGGCGGTGCGCCTACTGCCGGGGGCCGGCCGAGACCATCGACCACGTCTTCCCGCGCAGCCGGGGCGGCCGGCACGCCTGGGAGAACGTGGTCGCCGCGTGCGCGCGGTGCAACCACACCAAAGGCGACAAGACGCCCGCCGAGCTGGGCTGGCGGCTGCACCACCTGCCGGCCGCGCCCAAAGGAGCCGCGTGGCGGGTGCTCGGGCACCGCGCCCCCGACCCGCGCTGGGCGGACTGGCTCGACCTGCGCGAACCCGAGCCCGAGGCGGCCTGACCGGCCCGCTCAGCGCGCCTTGACCAGCGCGGCGTAGACGACCAGGTTGTCCGCGTACCCGGTCTCGCCGCCCACCCAGCGCCCGCCGCACGTGATCAGCCGCAGGTTGGGCCGGCTGAAGTCGCCGTAGACGTCCTCCACCGGCAGCTTCTCCTTGCCGTACCGCTCGATCGAGGTCACCTCGAACACCGCCACCGACCGGTCCTCGCGGGTCACCTCGATCCGGTCGCCGTCGTCCAGCTCCTTCAGCCCGTGGAAGACGGCCGGACCGGTGGTGGTGTCGACGTGCCCGACGAGCACGGCCGGTCCGTACTGGCCGGGGGTGGGGCCCTGGTCGTACCAGCCGACCTCGCCTGCGCGCTCCACGTCCGGCACCGCGATGCTGCCGTCCGGCGCGATGCCGACCCGGTGCACCGGCGCGCGCAGGTTCAGCTTGCCGATGCTCAGGTCCGTCGGCGGGCTGGCCGGCAGCACCGGGAACTTCTTCGGCGGCGGGCGCAGGCCGGCGACGATCCGGTCCGGCAGCACGCTGACCCCGGTCACCCGTTCCACGCCGAGCATGGCCACGATCAGCGCCATCACGCTCGCCACCACGAGCACCGGGACGCCGGGGCTGCGGCTCGGGGCGTACCGGCGGGTGGTGGTCCGTCCGGCGCGGGCCTCGACCGGCCGGGACTGCGGGTCGGCGGTGGCGACGCTGGCCGAGAACGCGTGCCCGGCGACGTGGGCGAACCGGCGCGCGGCCCGGGACGTCAGCCGCAGCGCGGCCCGGAGCCGGCCGGCGCGCTCCGGCGACCGGCGGCCGGGACGGGCGGCGGCGCGGCGGGTGCGGTCCGCCGCCGGGCCGGTACGGTCCCGGCGGCGCGATGAGCGGGCCATTGCGGCACCTCTCGTCAGACGCGGCCGCCGGGCTTGCGGCGGGCGCTCACACCGGCCACCACTGCCACCGCGACCAGGCCGCCGACCAGCAGCAGCGAGCCCGTGCCCCGGCTACCCGCGGTGCCACCGCCGCCGGTCGCCGGCCCCTTGCTCGGCTGCGCCATGTTGAGCACTGTGAGCATGGTCGAGGCGGTGTTGCCGTTGGAGCAGTCCAGGTTCACCGGGTAGTCGCCGGGCGCCTTGTTGCCCGGCACGGTGACCGAGCCGGTGAGGAAGCCGTTGTCGGACCGCAGCGTCACCCGCCCGAAGGCGTCCGAGGTGACCTGCGCCTGGCGGTTGTTGCTGTTGTCGCAGCCGGCCCGCAGGTTGACCCGGGAACCGGCCTGGACGCTGTTCGGCGTCACCTCGATGAACACGCTCTCCCCGGCCCGGGCCGGCGGCGCGGTGGTCAGGACGAACGCCGCGACCAGGCCGAGCAGGCCCAACAGGGACGACAACGCACGATGTGACACGAGCCCTCGCATGGTTCCCCCCTCCCGGCGCGACGATGCGCCGGACCACTGACGGGCAGCGGCGCCTGCTTTCCCGGAGGGCGGGGTAGCTAACGGGGCGCCTTGACCACGGGGTGCCAGGCCAGCGGGGTGGACAGCACCATCGTGCTGGACGGCTGCCCGTACGGCGCGAGACGGTCGATGACCTCCTCGAACTCGCCCATGTTCGTGGCGGCGACCTTGAGCATGCTGCACGCGTCCCCGGTGATCCGGTGGATCTCCATGATCTCCGGCCAGCCCGCGACGTCGGGGTCGTTGAGGATGCAGCGCGCGCCGTAGCAGGACATCCGGATCAGCGCGAGCACTGTGCGTCCGGCCCGGGTGAGGTCGACGTGGGCGTGGTAGCCGGTGATCACACCGGCTTCCTCCAGCCGCCGTACCCGCTCGGCCACAGCGGGCGGCGACAGGTGGACCCGGCGGGACAACTCGCTGTACGAGAGCCGGGCGTCGGCCTGGAGCTCGCGCAGCAGCGCCCAGTCCATGTCGTCCACGCGCGGACCTTCCTTCCGTAAAGACAGCGACGCGAGATGGTTTCGGTTCGCGAAGTGAGACCACCATACCGCCGTTGAACAGGCATTCCATTCGGCCGTCCACCAGCGGGATCATGACTTCTACCCCGCGCACGGACGGAGAATGACTGTGGAACAGACGACGGCGGTGCGCCCGGTAACCCCCCAGGAACGGGCGGCTCGGGCGGCGCGCAACGGCGGCGAGCCGACGCTGGAGTTCGCCGACCGCGTGCCGTACGACGCGTACGTACGGGCCAGCACACTGCACCGGCTCCAGGAGCCGCTCAGCGACGACCCGGGCGAGATGTCCTTCCTGATGGTCAGCCAGATCATGGAGCTGTACTTCGGCCTGACCTGCCACGAGCTGCGGCACGCCAAGCGCGAGCTGCGCGAGGACCGGATCTGGGAGGCCCTGCCCCCGCTGCGCCGCGCCGCCCTGCACCTGGAGGGCCTCAACGCCGCCTGGCACGGCCTGCGCTGGATGAGCCCGGCCGACTTCAACCGCTTCCGCGACCGGCTCGGCGAGGGCTCCGGCTTCCAGTCCGCCATGTACCGGCAGCTGGAGTTCCTGCTCGGCCTGCGGGACCGGGCGCTGATCCGCCCGTTCCGCCGGCAGACCGAGGTGTACGACGAGCTGACCGCCGCGCTCGCCACGCCGAGCCTCTGGGACGAGGTGGTGGCGCTGCTGGCCCGCAAGGGCTTCGACGTGCCGGCCGAACTGCTGTCGCGGGACGTGAACGCCGAGCACGAGGCGCACCCGGCGATCGAGGCGGCCTGGGTCCGGATCTACGGCGACAACGGCCCGGACAACCACCTGCGCCTGCTCGGCGACGCGCTGACCGAGATCGCCGAGGAGTTCGGCGACTGGCGCTGGAACCACGTCAAGGCCGTCCAGCGCACGATGGGCGCCAAGGTCGGCAGCGGTGGTTCCGCCGGACTGGCATGGTTGCAGCGCAGCATGGCCCGGGTGGTCTTCCCGGAGCTGTGGTCGGCCCGCACAGCGATGTGACGAGAGAGAACAGCATGCACACCCCCGAGAACGAAGCCCTCCGCCGCGACGCCGCCGACCCCGGCCACCGGCACCTGTTCCACATCCCACCCGCCGACGGCGGGCGCTACCCCGACACGGCGTACCTGGCGGGCAACTCGCTCGGCCTGCAGCCCCGGGCCACCCGGGACGAACTCCTCGCCGACCTGGACGCCTGGAGTCGCCTCGGCGTCGAGGGGCACCTGGAGTCGGAGCGCCCCTGGCTGCCGTACCACGAGCTGCTGACCGCACCGGCCGCCCGCCTGGTCGGCGCGCTGCCCGCGGAGACCGTGGTGATGAACTCCCTCACCGTGAACCTGCACCTGCTGATGGTCAGCTTCTACCGGCCGGCCGGCGAGCGCACCCGCATCGTCATCGAGGACAGCGCGTTCCCCTCGGACAGCTACGCCGTGCGCAGCCAGGCCCGCTTCCACGGCCTGGACCCGGACACCACTGTGGTACGCCTCAAGCCGCGCCCCGGCTCGGACACGCTCGGCACCGAGGACGTGCTGGACTTCCTGGCCCGCGAGGGCCACACGGTGGCGCTGCTGATGCTCGGCGGCGTGAACTACCTGACCGGCGAGCTGATGGACATCCCGGCCATCACCGCTGCCGGCCGGGCCGCGGGCGCGGTGGTCGGCTGGGACCTGGCGCACGCCGCCGGCAACGTGCCGCTGGCGCTGCACGACTGGGACGTGGACTTCGCCGCCTGGTGCTCGTACAAGTACCTCAACTCCGGCCCTGGCGCGCTGGGCGGCGTCTTCGTCCACGAGCGGCACCTCGGCGACCCGTCGATCCAGCGGTTCGAGGGCTGGTGGAGCACCGAGGCGGCCACCCGGTTCGAGATGACCCCGGTGTCCCGGCCGCCCGCCACAGTGGAGGCGTGGCAGATCTCCAACCCGCCGATCTTCGCGATGGGCCCGGTGCGTACCTCGCTGGAGCTGTTCGACTCCGTCGGCATGCCCGCGCTGCGCGAGCGCAGCCTGCGGCTCACCGCCTGGCTGGAGCAGTTGCTCGACGAGGTGACGCCGGGCCGCCCGCTGACAGTCGTCACCCCGCGCGACCCGGCCCGCCGCGGTTGCCAGCTCTCGGTGCGGATCGGGGTGGGCAGCGCGAACGAGCTGACCAAGCGGCTGCGGCACGAGCACGGCGTGGTCGCCGACGCCCGGGAGCCGGACATCGTCCGGTTCGCGCCGGTGCCGCTGTACTCCTCGTACCACGACTGCTGGCGGGTCGCCGAGGCGCTGGCGGCAACGTTTGAGAAGGAGGGCTCGTGAGCGAGCGCGACGAGATCGCCGTGGTCGGCGCCGGGCTGGCCGGCTGTCTGCTGGCCTGCTACCTGGCCCGGCGCGGCTACCCGGTGGCCCTCTACGAGCGGCGGCCCGACCCGCGTACCGGCACCGCCGAGCGGGGCCGGTCGATCAACCTGGCGCTGTCCGAGCGTGGCCTGGACGCGCTGCGCCGCATCGGCCTGGAGGACGAGGTCATGGCGGACGCGCTGCCGATGCGCGGCCGCATGATCCACCCGGTCGAGGGCGAGCCGGAGTTCCAGTCCTACAGCGGATCCGGGGACCGGGCGATCAACTCGATCAGCCGGGGCGCGCTGAACAACGCGCTGCTCGACGCCGCCGCCGCGCTGCCGAATGTGCGCGTCGCGTTCGACCACCGGCTGGTCGGGCTCGACCCGCTCGGCGGCGAGATGACGTTCGAGACCCCGCAGGGCAAGGTCACCGCCACCGCCTCGGTCGTCCTCGGCGCCGACGGCGCCGGCTCCGCGGTGCGTGGGCAACTGCTCGCGTACGGCGGCCTGACCGAGAGCCTGGACTTCCTCGACTACGGCTACAAGGAGCTGACCATCCCGCCGCTGGGCGGGGAGTTCGCGCTCGACCCGGGCGCGCTGCACATCTGGCCGCGCGGCACCTCGATGATGATCGCGCTGCCGAACCCGGACCGCTCCTTCACCTGCACGCTGTTCTGGCCCACCCACGGCACCCGCAGCTTCGCCTCGCTGAGCAGCCCGGCGGCGATCGAGCAGTTCTTCGCCACCCACTACCCGGACCTGGTCCCGCTCGCGCCGAACCTGGTCGACGACTACCAGCACAACCCGGTCGGTGTGCTCGGCACCGTGCGCTGCACGCCGTGGCAGGTGGCAGGCAGGGTCGGCCTGATCGGCGACGCCGCGCACGCCATCGTGCCGTTCTACGGCCAGGGCGCGAACTGCGCGTTCGAGGACGTGGTCGAGCTGGACCGCTGCCTCGACGAGTGCGACGACGAGTGGGCCGCCGCGCTGCCGCTGTTCCAGCACCGCCGCCAGGACAACGCCGAGGCGATCGCCCGGATGGCGCTGGCGAACTTCGTGGAGATGCGGGACAAGGTCGCCTCGCCGGTGTTCCGCACCCGCAAGCAGGTCGAGCACGCGCTGGAGCGCGCGCTGCCCGGCCGCTACGTCTCCCAGTACGAGCTGGTCTCGTTCTCCACCACCCCGTACGCGCAGGTGCGCCGCCGGGTGCGCGCGCAGTACGCGGTGGTCGGCGCGGTAGCGGCCGGCGCGGTCGCGCTGCTGGCCGGCGGTGTCCGCGCGGCGCTGGGGAGGCGGCGATGACGCTCTGGGATCCCCGCCTGATGACCGGCCACGCGCCGGACGGTCCCGGCCTGCTGCGCAACTTCGTCGGCGGCGAGTTCGTCGACGTCGGCAGCCGGTTCACCAAGCGCAGCCCGGTCACCGGCGAGCCGGTGTTCGAGGTGGTCGAGGCGTCCCAGTCGACAGTGGACGACGCGGTCGCCGCGGCCCGGTCGGCGCTGCGCGGCCCGTGGGGCCGGATGGGGGAGCGGGAACGCGCCGAGGTGCTGCGCCGGGTCGCCGACGAGCTGGAACGGCGCTTCGACGACCTGGTCGCCGCCGAGGTCGCCGACACCGGCAAGGCCATCTCGCAGGCCCGTACGCTCGACATCCCGCGCGGCGCTGCGAACTTCCGGGCGTTCGCCGAGATCGTGGCCACCGCGCCCACCGAGTCGTTCACCACTGTCACCCCGACCGGGGGCCGGGCGCTGAACTACGCGGTCCGCAAGCCGGTCGGCGTGGTCGCGGTGATCGTGCCGTGGAACCTGCCGCTGCTGCTGCTCACCTGGAAGGTCGCCCCGGCCCTGGCCTGCGGGAACGCCGTGGTGGTCAAGCCCAGCGAGGAGACCCCCGCCTCGGCCACGCTGCTGGCCGAGGTGATGGCCGCGGCGGGCGTGCCCGACGGCGTGTTCAACCTGGTGCACGGCTTCGGCCCCGGCTCGGCCGGCGAGCACCTGACCCGGCACCCGGGCGTGGACGCGATCACGTTCACCGGCGAGTCGGCGACCGGAAGCGCGATCATGCGCGCCGCCGCCGACGGCGTGAAGGCGGTCAGCTTCGAGCTGGGCGGCAAGAACGCGGGCCTGGTGTTCGCCGACGCCGACCTGGACGCGGCGGTCGCCGGTTCGGTGCGGTCCAGCTTCACCAACGGCGGCCAGGTGTGCCTGTGCACCGAGCGCATCTACGTGCAGCGGCCGGTGTTCGAGGAGTTCACCGCGCGGCTGGCCAAGCGCGCCGACGAGCTGGCGTACGGCTGGCCGGACGACGAGGCCACGGCGAACATGCCGCTCATCTCGCACGGGCACCGGGACAAGGTGCTCGGCCACTACGCGCTGGCCCGTACCGAGGGCGCCGAGGTGCGCGCCGGCGGGGGCACGCCGCGCTTCGGGGACGCCCGCGACGGCGGGGCGTACGTGCAGCCGACGGTGCTCACCGGCCTGGGGGCGGACGCCCGCACCAACCAGGAGGAGATCTTCGGCCCGGTGGTGCACGTCGCGCCGTTCGACGACGAGGACGAGGCGTTCGCGCTGGCCAACGGCACCGCCTACGGCCTGGCGGCGACGGTGTGGACGCGGGACGTGGGCCGGGCGCACCGGGCCGGCACCCGGCTCGACGCCGGCATCGTCTGGGTGAACACCTGGTTCCTGCGCGACCTGCGCACCCCGTTCGGCGGCGTGAAGGCGTCCGGCGTGGGCCGCGAGGGCGGCGTGCACTCGCTCGACTTCTACTCCGAACTCACCAACGTCTGCGTGGACCTGTCATGAGCGCGCGCGGTGGGCAGAATGGCCGGAATCCCCAGCGACGTAAGCGAGGAGCCGCCATGACCGTGGACATCGAGGCCGCCAACCGGGAACTCGCAGTGGCCCGGCAGGAGGGGAAGCCCTGCCCGCCGCTGCGCGGCCGGCTGCTGCCCGAGGGCGACATCGAGGCCGCGTACCAGGTGCAGCAGGTCTACACCCGGCAACGGCTGGGCAAGGGACACCGCCGCGTCGGCGCGAAGATCGGGCTGACGTCGCGGACCGTGCAGGAGAGCTTCGGCGTCTTCCAGCCCGACTTCGGGGTGCTGTTCGACGACATGGCCGTCGGCGACGGCGTCGAGGTGCCGATCGGCCGGCTGCTCCAGCCGCGGGTGGAGGCGGAGATCGCCTTCGTGCTCGGCGCGGACCTGCCGGACGAGCGGGTCACCACAGTCGACCTGATCCGGGCGGTGGACCACGTGCTGCCGGCCATCGAGATCGTCGACTCGCGGATCGCCGACTGGGACATCTCCATCGTGGACACGGTCGCTGACAACGCCTCCAGTGGGCTGTTCGTGCTCGGCACCGCGCCCCGGCGGCTCGCCGACGTGGACCTGCGGCTGTGCGGCATGGTGCTGGAGCACGCCGGTGAGCCGGTCTCGGTCGGCGCGGGCGCGGCCTGCCTCGGCAATCCGCTGCACGCGTTGCAGTGGCTGGCCGCGACCATGGCCCGGGCGGGCGACCCGCTCAAGGCCGGTGACGTGGTGCTCTCCGGCGCGCTCGGGCCGATGGTGCCGGTCACGCCCGGCGCCGCGTACGAGGCGCGCATCTCCGGGCTCGGCTCGGTGCGTACCTGTTTCTCCTCGGAGGGAACGTCATGACTGTCGGAGTGGCGGTGCTCGGGTCGGGCAACATCGGCACCGACCTGATGATCAAGGTGTTGCGGCTCAGTGAGAGCCTGCGCATGGTGGCGATGGCCGGCATCGACCCGGCCTCGGACGGTCTGGCCCGGGCCCGCCGGCTCGGCGTGACCACCACCGCCGAGGGCGTCGACGGCCTCGTGGCGCTGCCCGAGTTCGCGGACGTCCAGCTCGTCTTCGACGCCACCTCGGCCGGCGCGCACAAGCGTCACGACGAGGTGCTGCGGGCGCACGGCCGTACCGTCGTCGACCTGACGCCCGCGGCGATCGGCCCGTACGTGGTGCCGCCGGTGAACCTCGACGAGCACCTGGGCGAGCCGAACGTCAACATGGTGACCTGCGGCGGCCAGGCCACAGTGCCGATCGTGCACGCGGTCGGCCGGGTCACCCCCGTCGCGTACGGCGAGATCGTCGCCTCGATCGCCTCGAAGTCGGCCGGGCCCGGCACCCGGGCCAACATCGACGAGTTCACCGAGACCACCGCCCGCGCCATCGAGGTGGTCGGCGGCGCCGAGCGCGGCAAGGCCATCATCGTGCTGAACCCGGCCGACCCGCCGCTGCTCATGCGGGACACGGTCTACTGCCTGTGCCCGGACGCCGACGCCGACCGGGGCGCGATCGCCGCCTCGGTGGCCGACATGGTGAAGGCCGTGCAGGAGTACGTGCCCGGCTACCGGCTCAAGCAGGACGTGCAGTTCGACGCCGTGGACACGTACGCGCCGGTGCTGGGCCGGCACTTCACCGGCCTCCAGGTGTCGGTGTTCCTGGAGGTCTCCGGCGCCGGGCACTACCTGCCCGCGTACGCCGGCAACCTGGACATCATGACGTCGGCCGCGCTGCGTACCGCGGAGCGGCTGGTGGCGCTGCGTTCCCCGGAGGTGAGTGCCCGATGACCGACCTCTACATCCAGGACGTGACGCTGCGCGACGGCATGCACGCCGTCGCCCACCGCTACACGGTCGACCAGGTGCGTACCATCGCCGCCGCGCTCGACGCGGCCGGTGTGGCGGCGGTCGAGGTGGCGCACGGCGACGGCCTGGCCGGTTCCAGCGTCAACTACGGGCACGGCGCCGCCGCCGACGCGGACTGGATCGCCGCCGCCGCCGAGGTGCTGACCACCGCGCGGCTCACCACGCTGCTGCTGCCGGGCATCGGCACCATCGCCGACCTGAAGGCGGCGAAGGCGCTCGGCGTGACCAGCGTCCGGATCGCCACCCACTGCACCGAGGCGGACATCTCCGCCCAGCACATCGCCTGGGCCCGGGAGAACGACATGGACGTCTCCGGGTTCCTCATGATGTCGCACCTCAACGACCCGGCCGGGCTGGCCGCGCAGGCCAAGCTGATGGAGTCGTACGGCGCGCACTGCGTCTACGTCACCGACTCCGGCGGCCGGCTGCTGATGTCGGACGTGGCGCAGCGCGTCGACGCGTACCGGCAGGTGCTGGAACCCGAGACGCAGATCGGCATCCACGCGCACCACAACCTGTCGCTGGGTGTGGCGAACAGCGTGCTGGCGGTCGAGCACGGCCGGATCCTCGGCGACGGCCCGCTCGGTTCGCCGTCCGGGCGGACCGTCCGGGTGGACGCGTCGCTCGCCGGCATGGGCGCCGGTGCGGGCAACGCGCCGCTGGAGGTCTTCGTCGCGGTCGCCGAGCTGCACGGCTGGAAGCACGGCTGCGACGTGTTCGCGCTGATGGACGCCGCCGACGACCTCGTCCGCCCGTTGCAGGACCGGCCGGTCCAGGTCGACCGGGAGACGCTCTCCCTGGGGTACGCGGGCGTCTACTCCAGCTTCCTGCGGCACGCCGAGCGGGCCTCGGCCAAGTACGGCGTGGACGTCCGCTCGATCCTGGTCGAGCTGGGCCGTCGCCGGATGGTCGGCGGCCAGGAGGACATGATCGTGGACGTGGCATTGGACCTGGCGGGTAGGGAGAACTCATGATCGGGCCGGACATCGCCGGCATCGCGGAGAAGCTGGGTGCGGCGGCCGACGACGCCACCGCGATCCCGCAGCTGGCCGCCGAGACCGGCCTCGACGTCGACGCCGCGTACGCGGTGCAGACCGCGCTGGTCAAGCGCCGCCTCGACCGGGGTGAGCGGCTGGTCGGCCTCAAGATGGGGCTCACCAGCAAGGCCAAGATGGCGCAGGTCGGCGTGGACGAGGTGATCTGGGGCCGGCTGACCGACGTGATGCGGGTGCCCGACGGCGGCGGCGTCGACGTCGGCGATTTCATCCACCCCCGGGTCGAGCCGGAGGTGGCGTTCCTGCTGGACCGGCTGCCCGACCCGGGCGAACCGGTCGGCTCGTTCACCCGTGCCGTCCGCGCGGTCGCCCCGGCGATCGAGCTGATCGACTCCCGGTACGCGAACTTCACCTTCTCGCTGCCGGACGTGATCGCCGACAACACCTCGGCCGCCGCGTTCGTGGTGGGGCCGTGGTCGCCGGTGCCGGACGGGCTGGACAACCTCGGCGTGCTGCTGGAGATCGACGGGCGGGTGGCGCAGGTCGGCTCGACCGCTGCCATCCTCGGCGACCCGCGCCGCGCGCTGGACGAGGGGCTGCGGCTGGCCGGCCGGCACGGCGTACGACTGCGCAAGGGCTGGGTGTTCCTGGCCGGCGCGGCCACCGCCGCGGTGCCGCTGCGCCCCGGTGCGCACGTCCGCGCCACTGTCGAGAAGCTGGGTTCCGCCTCTCTGAAGGCCCTCTCGTGAGCGCGAGGAGTGAGCCGGGTCTGCGAGCCCCGCAGTCGCGAACGGAAAGCGGCCCGGTGAGCGCGAGGAGTGAGCCGGGTCTGCGAGCCCCGCAGTCGCGAACGGAAGGCGGTTCTGCCGTGACCGCCCGGGTGGTGGCCGGGAAGGCCGTGCCGCGGGGGGCGTTCCCGCACGTCAAGGTGGCCGGCGGGTTCGTCTACGTCTCCGGTACGTCGTCGCGCCGGCCGGACAACACGTTCGCCGGGGTGTCGGTGGACGAGTTCGGCACCACCGACCTGGACATCCGGGAGCAGACCCGGGCCGTGGTCGAGAACATCCGCGACCTGCTCCGCTCGGTCGGCGCCGACCTGAACGACCTGGTGCAGGTCACCAGCTACCTGGTCAACATGAACGACTTCGGCGGCTACAACGAGGTGTGGGCGGAGTTCTTCGACGCCACCGGGCCGACCCGGACCACAGTCGCCGTGCACCAGCTTCCGCACCCGCATCTGCTGATCGAGATGCAGGCCGTCGCCCTATTTCCGTCGGGAGGTTCCCATGAGTGAGATCGCCGAGCCGTTCAGCTTCTCCGGCTGGATCGGCGAGAACCAGCACCTGCTCAAGCCCCCGGTGGGCAACAAGGAGATGCTGCCCGGCAGCGACGACTTCATCGTCATGGTGGTGGGCGGCCCGAACCAGCGCACGGACTTCCACGTCGACCCGTACGAGGAGTTCTTCTACCAGGTCAAGGGCAACATGCACATCAACCTGATGCTGCCCGAGGGCCCGCGTACGGTGCACGTGCGCGAGGGGCAGATGTGGATGCTGCCGCGCAACACGCCGCACTCGCCGCAGCGTCCCGAGGCCGGCTCGATCGGCATGGTGATCGAGCGGGTCCGCGAGGAAGGCACGCTGGAGAAGTTCCAGTGGTACTGCGGCGAGTGCCACCACAAGGTGCACGAGGTGGAGTTGCAGGTCCGCGACATCGCCGCCGACCTGCCCCCGGTCTTCGCCGCCTTCTACGCCGACGAGAAGGCCCGTACCTGCGACAACTGCGGCGCGCTGCACCCGGGCAAGGGCTGACGCGTGCCGGTCGTGGACGTGCACACGCACGTCGTACCGAAGGGGTGGCCGGACCTCGCCGCGGCGTGCGGCGGGTCCGGCTGGCCCTGGCTGCGGGTGGACTCCGAGCGCGCCGCCATGATCATGGTGGGGGAGACGGAGTTCCGTCCGATCGGCGCGCAGTGCTGGGACGCGCCGACCCGGCTGGCCGACATGGAGGCCGACGGCGTGGACGTGCAGGTCGTCTCGCCCACCCCGGTGTTCTTCAGCTACGACCGACCGGCCGACCAGGCGGTCAAGGTGGCCCGGATCTTCAACGACCTCACGCTGGAGGTCACAGCGGCCGGTAACGGCCGGCTGGTGCCGTTCTGCCAGGTGCCGTTGCAGGACCCGGACGCGGCCTGCGCCGAGTTGGACCGCTGCCTGTCGGCGGGGCACGCCGGCGTGGAGATCGGCAACCACGTCGGCGACCGGGACCTGGACGACGAGGGCATCGTGCAGTTCCTGACCCACTGCGCCGAGGTCGGCGCGCCGGTGTTCGTGCATCCGTGGGACATGCCCGGCGGCCCCCGGCTGGACCGGTGGATGGCCCGCTGGCTGACCGGGATGCCGGCCGAGACGCACCTGTCGGTGCTCGCGCTGATCCTCGGCGGCGTGTTCGACCGGGTGCCGGACACGCTGCGGATCTGCTTCGCGCACGGCGGCGGCAGCTTCCCGTTCTGGCTGGGCCGCGCCGACAACGCCTGGCACCGCCGCGGAGACCTGGTGCGCGGCGCGTCCAGCGCGCCGCCCAGCTCGTACGTCGACAGGTTCCACGTCGACTCGGTGGTCTTCGAGCCGGCCGCGCTGCGGCTGCTCGTGGACACCATGGGCGCCGAGCGGGTGCTGCTCGGCAGCGACTACCCGTACCCGCTGGGGGAGCGGCCGGTCGGCCAGGTGGTGCACCGGGCGGACTTCCTCACCGACGCGCAGCGGGACGCGTTGCTCGGCGGCAACGCGCTGCGGTTCCTCGGCCGCTGACGAACTCCGGGTGCGTCTGCCGAGGGCAGACGCACCCGGAACGGCTCAGGAGTGCGGGCAGGTGTCCCGGTACTCCTCGATCGCGGTGCCGCGAGGCGCCGGGCAGAGGAACTGCTCGTAGCGGGTGTCGTCGTCGACGAACCGCTTGAGCCACGAGATGCTGTATTTCGCGACTGTCACGTTCGGCGAGGTCGGCGCCGAGTGGCTGGCCGCGTTCAACTCCAGGTACGCCTTGTCCAGCGTGGCCGGCAGGCTGGTGTAGAACGGCTCCGAGTGCGACGACACCGGCGCCACCGAGTCGTTCTCGGCGCCGATGACGAGCGTCGGCACGCGTACCGACGACCAGTTCTTCGTCGTGTGCCAGCCGGTCAGCGGGATCGCCGCCTGGAGCGCGGGCCGGGCGTTCGCCGCCGACAGGCTGCCGCCGCCGCCCATCGAGTGCCCCATCACGGCGAGCCGGTTGCGGTCGATCCGGGTACGTACCGCGCTGGTGTTGGTCAGGTAGTCCAGGGCGGCCAGGAGCTGGGTGCCGCGGCTGGCCGGCTGGTCGTAGACGGAGAGGGTGTCGATGGTGATGACCACGAAGCCCTGCGAGGCCAGCCGCGGCCCGAGCCAGGAGACTGCCGACTGGCCGGCGGTGAAGCCGGGGGAGATCGCGACCGCGCCGAACGTGCCCTCGGCGGTGCTGGTCGGGTAGTAGATCGTGCCACCGCGGAAGCCGCTGACGCTCGATGCGGAGACGGTGGTCTGGGCGGTCGCGAACGGGCCCCGGGTGGCCTCGATGGAGGCGGTGGTGGGCGCGGGGCCGCGCTCGTAGGGGTTCGCGGCCAGCGCTGCCGCCGGCCCGCCGTCACCGGCGCCGGCCGGGGTCACCGGCAGGGCGGCGAGGCCGGCGGCGGTCAGGGCGAGGGCGAGCAGGGGGCGCAGGGCGCGCGGAAGCCGGGACGGGCGGTCCGGTGTGCCGGGTGCGTGGTGCACGGCGTGCTCCTCGGGGTGGTGGGGGCGGCCTTCGATCGACTTGCGTCGATCTCCACATCCTGCGCGTCACGCCCGCCCGGCGGACCATCCCGAACCGGTCATGTCACCCGCATATGGACCGGCCGCCGCGGGCCGGATCACCCGGATGTGGACCGGCCGCCGGACGTGTCGCCCGGCCTCCCGGCCGCCGGACCGGCAGGATGGACGGCATGGCCGAGCCGCACGACCTGACCGCGCTGGAGCAGGCCGCCGCGATCCGCCGGGGCGAGCTGTCCAGCCTGGAACTGGTCGAGCACCACCTGCGCCGGGTCGAAGGGCTCGGCGACACCGTCGGCGCGTTCGTCACAGTCACCGCCGAGCAGGCCCGGAGCGCCGCCCGGGCCGCCGACGCGCTCGCGGCCGAGGGGTGCGGCCCGCTGCACGGGGTGCCGACCGCGATCAAGGACCTCACGCTCACCGCCGGGGTCCGCACCACCTTCGGCTCCGCGGCCTTCGCCGACTTCGTCCCACCCGTCGACGCCGACGTGGTCCGCCTCCTGGCCGACGCCGGCCTGGTCAGCCTCGGCAAGACCACCACCTCCGAACTCGGCTGCTCGCTCTACTCGGAAGGGCTGGTGGCGCCGCCGGCCCGAAACCCGTGGGACCTCGCGTACACCGCGGGCGGGTCCAGCGGCGGCGCGGCAGCAGCGGTCGCCGCCGGGCTGGTGCCGGTGGCGCAGGGCTCCGACGGCGGCGGCTCGCTGCGCATCCCGGCCGCGCTCTGCGGCCTGGTCGGCTACAAACCCAGCCGGGGCATGGTCTCCGGCGGGCCGCTCGGCTTCGGCGGCTTCGGGCTGCCGGTGAACGGGCCGATCGGCCGCACCGTCGCCGACGTGGCCGCGCTGCTCGACGTGCTCGCCCGCCCGGTGCCCGGCGAGCCGTACCTGCCGCCGGCCGCGCCCGCCGGCGGCTACCTCGGCGTCACCCGCGCCGCCCGCGTCACCGGCCCCGGCCGGCTGCGCGTCGGCCGCTTCACCACGCCGATGCTCGCCGACGAACCGGTCCACCCGGACTGCGTGGCCGCCGTCGACCGGGCCGCCGCGCTGCTGACCGACGCCGGCCACGAGGTGGTCGACGTCCCCGCGCCGCTCGGCCCCGAGGCGTGGCCGCTGTTCGAGACCGTCTGGTACGCGCTGGCTGTCACCCCCGTCCCGGCCGGGCGGGAGGGCGACCTGCTGCCACTGACCCGGTACCTGCGCGAGCGCGGCGAGGCGCTGGGCGCGGCCCGGCTGATGGCCGCGCTCGGCGAACTCCAGGCGCAGGTACGCCGTGGCGTACGCCGTACCGCCGGGTGTGACCTGCTGCTCTGCCCGACGCTCGCGGCCCCGCAGGCGCCGGTGGGCGCGTTCGCCGCCCTCGAACCGGCAGAGGACTTCGACCGGCAGCGGCGCTTCTCGCCGTACTGCGCGGTCTTCAACGTCACGGGCGATCCGTCCGTTTCGTTACCTCTCGGGCGGACCACCGACGGGCTTCCGGTCGGGGTGCTCCTCACCGGCCGGTACGGCGACGACGCGACACTGCTCGCCACTGCCGCGCAACTGGAGTACCGGAGTGACGGATGGGATCAGCACCCCGCAATCTGGCGGGCCGCCGACTCCGCTAACGTGAACATCACAAGTGACGTGGGGCGCGACCGGTCCTGACCGGCCGACCCGCACCATTCCTGGTCTCTCTTTCCGCCTGGGGGCGTTGGGATTGTCTGTTACCGAGACGTTGGTGGTCTTCGTCGGCATCCCGGCCGCCGCGGTGCTGCTGATCGCCGCCCTGGCGGCCGTCGGCAGCCGCGGCAACGGTGGCGGCGCCAAGCGCTACCGGCCGGGCCGGCCCTTCGACTTCACTCCGGTCTGGTTCCTGGGCCGTCCGGAGCAGCTGGCCGACTCGGCCGGCACGGCGCTGGCCGCCGGGGCGCAGGCGCCGGCGTTGACCAGCCGCAAGCAGGAGCAGGCCGGCCGGGAGGCGCCGGCCGGTGGAACCGGAGGCGCAAGTGACCGTTGGTGAAGCGCGGCCCACGACGGGGACGGGCACCCCGCCCGAGGTGCTGGACGGACCGTTCTCGACCCGTCAGCTGCTCCGCATCGACGAGGCCCTGCGCCTCGCCGACCAGGGCACCGGTCTGGTCTTCTCGGTCTACGTCGGCGGCCTCGACGAGCCGATCCGGGAGCACGCCGAGCGGCTGCACCGCCAGCTCGCCGACCCGGACCGCTCGGTGCTGATCGCGGTGTCGCCCAACCAGCGGCAGCTGGAGATCGTCACCGGCAAGTACGCGCGCAAGCGCATCCCGGACACGTACGCCAAGCTGGCCGCGCTCTCCATGGTGGCCTCCTTCGGCGGCGGCGACCTGGCCGGCGGCATCATCCAGGGCCTCGACCAGCTCGCCAGCCACGCCGGCAAGGGCTGATCCCCGCCCGCACACACGACGAAGCCCGGCCCCGCGTACGCGTGGGCCGGGCTTTCTCGTGTCAGCGGGGCTGGCCCACGACAACGGCCGGGGCCGGCGCGGACTGCCACCCGCGCCGGCCCCGGCCGACGTGCCTCACTCAGGCGCTGCGCGCGTCCCGCTCCCGGGCCTTCAGCGCGCGGACCACGCCGTCGCGGCCCTCGGCGACCAGCCGCCGCAGCGACGCCGGCCGGCCGTCCTGGGCCAGCCACGCGTCGGTGGCCGCGACGGTGTCCTCCTCGACCAGGTGCGCCGGGTAGGCGAGCTGCACGAACTCCTGCGCCGGCTCGCTGTCGCGCTGCGCCCACACCTGGTCCACCGTGGCGAAGTACCGCTCCCGGTAGGGCGCGGTCAGCTCGACCTGCGCCGCGTGGGTGAAGCCCTGCAACAGCGCCCGGTTGCGCCAGTTGGGCAGCGCGTCCGGGCCGGTGAGCAGCGCCCACACCGCGGCCTTGTTCTCGACGGTCGGCACCAGCGCGTACGCGTACGCGGCCTCCCGCTCGCCGCTGGCGGTACGGTCGCCGGCCAGCTCCGCGTCCACGTCGGCGGCACCGGCCGCGCCGTTGGCGACCAGCGACTGGAGCACCGTCCAGCGCAGCTCCGTGTCGACGGTCAGCCCCTCCGGCACCCCGTTGCCGTCCAGCCAGCCGCGCAGCGTGGCCAGGTCCTCACCGGAGCGGGCCGACGAGGCGTACGACCGGGCCCAGGCGAGCTGGAAGCCGCTCCCCGGCTCGGCCGCCGCGAGCGCGGTCCGCGCGGTACGGGCCAGGTCGGCCCAGCCGGTCGGCGCCCACGCCGGGTCGGCGTAGAAGGTGAGCGCCGTGGTCGCCTGCCGCAGCGTGGCCGTCACCAGGTTGATGTCGGTCTCGGCGGTCAGCCCGGCCAGCACCAGCGCCACGTAGTCGCGGGCCGACAGCTCGGCGTCGCGGGTCATGTCCCAGGCGGCGGTCCAGCACAGCGCCCGGGCCAGCGACGAGTCGAAGCCGGCGATGTGCTGCACCACAGTGGCCATCGACCGCTCGTCCAGCCGCAGCTTGGCGTACGTGAGGTCCTCGTCGTTGAGCAGCAGCACGTCGGCGGCCGGCTTGCCGTGCAGCTCGGACAGCTCGGTCAGCTCGCCGGTCACGTCCGTCTCGATCAGCTCGCGGCGCACCAGCCGGCCGTCGGTCAGGTCGTACAGGCCGACGCCGATGCGGTGGGTACGCAGCGTCGGGTAGGCCGACGGCGCCTCCTGCCGGACCACCACCCGCTCGTACGTGCCGTCGGCGCCGATGGTCACCTCCGGGCGCAACGTGTTGACCTGCGCGGTCTCCAGCCACTGGGCGGCGAACTTGCGCAGCTCCCGGCCGGAGGCCGCCTCCAGTTCGGACAGCAGGTCGTCGAAGGTGGCGTTGCCCCAGGCGTACTTGCCGAAGTAGGCGCGCAGGCCGGCCAGGAACGGCTCCTCGCCCACGTACGCGACGAGCTGCTTGAGCACGCTCGCGCCCTTGGCGTACGTGATGCCGTCGAAGTTGACCTCGACGGCCTCCAGGTCCGGCATCTCGCAGTAGACCGGGTGGGTGGAGGAGAGCTGGTCCTGCCGGTAACCCCAGTTCTTGCGGATCGACAGGAACGTGGTCCAGGCGTCGGTGAAGCGGGTGGCGTGCGTGTTGCACCAGTGGCTGGCCCACTCGGCGAACGACTCGTTGAGCCACAGGTCGTTCCACCAGCGCATGGTGACCAGGTCACCGAACCACATGTGCGCCAGCTCGTGCAGGATCGTGTTGGCGCGCTGCTCGTACTCGAAGTCGGTGACCTGCGAGCGGAAGATGTAGTGCGACTCGGCGTGCGTGACGCAGCCGAAGTTCTCCATCGCGCCGGCGTTGAAGTCCGGCACCCAGAGCTGGTCGTACTTGGGCAGCGGGTAGCGCACCCCGAACTTCTCCTGGAAGAAGTCGAAGCCCTGCGTGGTGATCAGGTGCAGGTCGTCGGCGTCCATGTGCGGGGCCATGCTGGCCCGGCAGAAGTAGCCCATGTCGATGCCGTCGTGGGTGCGCCGCACCTCGTGGTACGGCCCGGCGCAGAGCGCGGTGATGTAGGTGCTCATCCGCTCCGACACGGTGAAGTGCACCGTCTTCAGGCCCTCACCGGCGGCCTCCTCGCGGGCCACCGGCATGTTCGACACGACCCGCCAGTGGTCCGGGACGGTGGCGTGCCAGGTGTAGACGCTCTTCAGGTCGGGCTGGTCGAAGCAGGCGTAGACCTTCTGCGCGTCGGCGGTCTCGAACTGGCTGTAGAGGTAGGTCTCGCCGTCCACCGGGTCGACGGTCCGGTGCAGGCCCTGCCCGCTGTTGGAGTAGCCGAAGTCGGCGTCGACCACCAGCACGTTCTCGGCGGCCAGGCCGCTGAGCGTGAGTCCCTTCTCGGCGGACCAGCCGGACAGGTCCACCGGCTCGCCGTTGAGTGTGGCCGACCGCACCGATTCGGCGGCTGTCTCGATGAACGTGGTCGCCCCCGGTTCGGCGCAGCGGAACCGGACCTCGGTCACCGAGCGGAACGTGCGACCGGTGGGCTGCACCGCGGTCGACAGGTCAAGGCTGATGTCGTACCCGGTCACCTCGAGCAGGCGGGCCCGCTCCGTCGCCTCGACCTGGGTCAGGTTGCGCACTCCCGGCACTGTTCGTCTCCATCCCACTCGTCTCGCCGCGCCCCGCGGCGCCGGTTCTGCCCGGCCGCTCGTGACGGCCCGTCGAGAACCGAGTCTTCCATGCACGGACCGCTCCCGGTGGTCGAGGTCACGCTCTCATTCCGGTACCGGTCGACGGGGTACGGGGTGAGGATCGGAGGTGACCGCGCCGGGTCCCCGGCGCGACGATGCCGTGAAGGGAAAACACCGTGACCGAACGTGTCACCGCGGACATGTGGTTCGACCCGCTGTGCCCGTGGGCGTGGATCACCTCCCGTTGGCTGCTGGAGGTCGAGCAGGTCCGGGATGTGGACATCCGGTTCCACGTGATGAGCCTGTCCGTGCTCAACGACGGCCGGGAGCTGCCGGAGGAGTACCGGGACCTGATGCGCGACGGCTGGGGCCCGGTGCGGGTGTGCATCGCCGTCGAGCAGGCGCACGGCGCCGAGGCGCTGGCGAAGCTCTACACCGCGATGGGCAACCGGATCCACCTCGGCAAGGAGGGCCTGGGCCGGGACATGCTGGTGGGCGCGCTCACCGAGGTGGGCCTGGACCCGGCGCTCGCCGACGCGGCCGAGTCCACCCAGTACGACGAGGCGCTGCGGGCCAGCCACGAGGCGGGCATGCGGCCGGTCGGCACCGACGTGGGCACCCCGGTGATCCACGCCCCGGGTCCGGACGGCGGGCAGGTCGCCTTCTTCGGCCCGGTGATCACCCCGGCGCCGAAGGGCGAGGCGGCCGGCCGCCTCTGGGACGGCGTGCTGCTCGTCGCCGGCACCCCCGGCTTCTACGAGCTGAAGCGCACCCGGGAGCAGGGCCCCATCTTCGACTGAGGGGTAAGGAAGGGCCCCTTCTTAACGCCTCCTGTAGAGGAAGGGCCCCTTCTTAACACCGGCAGCACGCCCCGAGCCCCGCACCCGCCCGTCACCGGGCCGGTGCGGGGCTCGTTTCACCGGGTGTCCCAGCCGACGGCCCGCGGGGCCGCAACACGGCAGCTCCTGGAGGCGTTCCCATGGCCAAGCACCGCCACATGTCCGACGACGCGCCGCGGCAGGCGACCGAGGACTCCGGTGCGACGTACTGGTCGGTGACCGAGAGCCACTGGCCGGCCGGCCCGGCCGAGGTGGCCGACCTGCTGGCCCCGCCGATCGTGGTCGGCGTGGCCCGGGTGGTGGCCACCTCGCGGATGACACCGCCGGGCGAGACCGGCCGCCCCGGCCGCGCGCCGTCGCGGCCCGGCGCCGCCGCCCACCCGGCCGCCGCGGGGGCGACGACGGTACGCCTCAACGCCGGCTCCCGCCCCGCCCCGGCGACCCGCCGCCCGACCCCGGGCCGGCACCGCAACTCCACCGCCTGAGCTGCCCTTCCCGGCGTTAAGAAGGGGCCCTTCCTCTACCGGAGGCGTTAAGAGGGGGCCCTTCCTTTCACCTGGTGGTAAGCGGGTGAGTCCGGCGGCGGCGCCGATCGGGGCCCGGGTAGCGTCAGCGGACATGACGGTCGTGCATCCGATCACCCGGGCCTGGATCACCACTGGCGGCACCGGCGCGCAGAACTACGACGAGTTCGCCGACGACGCGGAGATCACCTCCATCGTCGAGGCGAATCCGCACAGCGCCCTGGGCATCGAGATGCCCCACCGGGCGCCCGGCAGCCTCGGGAAGTCCTTCCTCGACGCGTTGCCGGACGCGGCGGCGCGCCTGGCCGAGGCGAAGGCGGACGGCAGCTACACGCCCGCCGAGCAGGTGGTGGTGCTCTACCGGATCAGCGCGCCGGGCGAGGAGAGCGCGTACGGGCTGTGGGCCATGGTCGACACCGACCAGATCTCCACCCGCGCCGACGAGCCGGGCCTGGTGATCCGCAACGAGGACGTGTTCATCGCCAAGGTGCGCGAGCGCGTCGCCCTGGCCGAGGCGCTCGGTCACCTGCTCTCGCCCGTACTCCTGCTCCAGACCGGTAAGGGCGACGAGCTGCACGCCGCGCTCGCGGCGGCGACCGACGCGGCCGGCGCGCCCGCCGCGACGGACGTCGACCAGTCCGGCCGGACGCACGCGATCTGGCTGCTCGGCCCGGGCCCGGCGCAGGACGAGCTGACCGCGCTGGCCGGCGGCGGGGAGCTGGTGGTCGCGGACGGCAACCACCGCAGCCTGGCCGCGCAGACCGGCGGTTTCCCGCGCTTCCTGTCGGTGATCACCACGCCCGCGTCGGTCGCCATCCAGCCCTACAACCGGCTGGTCAGCGAGCTGACCACCACGCCGGACGAGCTGCTCGACCGGCTGCGCGCGGCGGGCGCGGAGGTCACCCCGGTGGACGGGCCGGTCGACGTGCCGGCCACCGGCGGCGTCGTGCACCTCTACCTCGGCGGCCGGGGGTACGCGGTGACGCTGCCGCACGTCGGCGCCGCCCGGCTGGAGAACCTCGACCACGCGCTCGTCGAGCGCCTGCTGCTGCGCGACGCGCTGGGCCTCGACCCGGGCGACAAGCGGATCACGTACGTGGGCGGCGACTACCCGGCGAGCTGGCTCGTCGGTGAGGTCGACGCCGGCCGGGCCGAGCTGGCGGTGCTCGTCGCGCCGGTGACTGTCGACGACTTCGTCGCGGTGAACCTGGCCCGGGAGAAGATGCCGCGCAAGAGCACCTGGTTCACCCCGAAAGCGCGGGCCGGCCTGGTCGTGGCCGAGCTGCCGCACTGACCGTGTGACGAATCCGCCTCCGGGTCGCCGCCCGCGCGCCGGCCCGGAGGCGGGCCTGTCAGACTGCGCGGTATGCGCGTCTACCTGGGATCCGACCACGCCGGTTTCGAGTTGAAGGTGCACCTCGCCAACCACCTGGCCAAGCAGGGCTACGAGGTGGTCGACGTGGGACCGCACGTCTTCGACCCGGACGACGACTACCCGGCGTTCTGCCTGCACACCGGTGACCGGGTGGTCGGCGACCCGGGCAGCCTCGGCGTGGTGATCGGTGGCTCCGGCAACGGCGAGCAGATCGCCTCGAACAAGGTCGCGGGCGTCCGGGCGGCGCTCGCCTGGAACGTCGACACCGCCCAGCTGGCCCGCGAGCACAACGACGCGAACGTCGTCGCCATCGGCGCCCGGCAGCACACGCTGGACGAGGCCACAGCGCTCGTCGAGGCGTTCCTCACCACGCCGTTCTCCGGCAACCCCCGGCACAGCCGGCGCATCGAGCAGGTGGCCGCCTACGAGCAGAGCCGCCGCCTGCCCGAGCTGCCCGCCTGAGCGGACGCCTCCGGCTCACCGCCCGTTGCGGGGCAGCTCCTCGCGCGGCACCCAGTTGCGGCGGATGAGCACCACGCGCTGCTCGGCCTCGGCGAGGTCGTCCTCGGTGGGGCGGGCGGCGTCCCGTGCCCGCAGCGCGGCCGTCACGCTCACCTGCGACGAGCCGGAGCCGACCAGCCCGCGCAGCCCGCGCTCGCCCTCCTCGGCGGGCGCGGCGGCGCGGCGTCCCCGGGGCTCCGGCTCGCCCGGCCGGCCGCCGCGCGGTGACCGGGGCGCCACGTCGTCGTGTACCGGTGTCGTACTGGCAGTGGTGCCGCCGGTGCCCGTGCCGTCGGCACCGGTTCCGGCGGTCTCCGTCGGCGGGGCGGCCTCGCCGTGATGCCGCAGCCGCCGTCGCCGTCGCTCCGCCTCACCCATCCCCCGACCGTACCGCCCCCACACCCACCCGCACCCCCTCCGGGCGCACCCGTGCCCCCACCCGCGCGATCATGAAGTTGGCCGGGACAAACCGGACGGTTCATGCCGCCAACTTCATGATCGCCGGGGCGGGCGGCCGGGCGGGCGGGGCGGCCGGGCGGGCGGGGCGGGGGTGAGGGCTAGAAGACCTCCATGGGGGAGGGGGTGCGGTGCCAGGTGAAGGCGGGTGTCAGCGCGGTCAGCGTGTGCGGGATCAGCTCCCGGACGCGGCCGGCGGCGGCCAGCGCGTACGGGTTCGCGCCGCCGAGGTACAGCTCGCCGAGAGCGCGTACGTCACACGCCAGCCCGGCCGGGGCGGTGGTGGGCGTGCACTGCGCGCCGTCGCGTCCGCCGACCAGCCGCCAGCGGCCGGTGTTCTCCTTCAGCAGCTCGTCGGTGACCTCGATCACCACGTCGACGTCCGTGGCGTAGCGCCGGGCGGCGAGCGCGGCCGGCACGTCCACCACCCGTACCCAGAGCGCGTCGGCGAGCTGCGGGGAGAGCTGGCGGGGCTCGTCCACCAGCCGCAGCAACGGCTCGTCCAGGGCCGCGATCGGGAACGACAGCCGGCGGGTCAGGTCGACCGAGAGCAGCAGCCGCCACAGCGCCGTGTACGCCTCGGGCGTCGCCGCCACCACCTCGCCGACCTGCACCTCGGCCTGCGGCCCGGTGGCCGACGAGCTGTCCTTCGTCCGGTAGAGCGCGTACCCGTCGAGGCCCTCGGCACCCTCGTGCAGCAGCACCCGGCGCTCGGTGGCGCCGCCCCGGTGCGCCTTGAGGTCCGCCAGCACGTACGACCACCAGCGCTCGTCGCGCCGGGACCAGCCGGGACGCTCGGTGCGGACCCGCTCGTACAGCCGGGCCAGCTCGTTCCGGTGCGCGTCCGGACGGTCCAGTCGCAGCCTGCCCTCAGCGGGCACCGGTGCGGGCAGCCGCAGGCCGGTGGTGTCCACCGACAGCACGTAGCGCGGGGCCGCGGACCCGTAGCCGAAGCGGGGGTAGATGCGGCCCTCGCTGGCCCAGAGCACCGCGATCGGCTCGCGGCCGGCGTCGCGGACGTCCCGCAGCTGGCGCCGCATCAGTGTGGTGAGCAGGCCGCGCCGCCGGTGCGTCGGCGCGACCGCGACCATCGTCACGTGCGCGGCCGGCAGGTCCGCGCCGGGCACCGCGAGGTCGCGGCTGAACGCGGCGGCGTGCGCCACCGCCGTGCCGCCGTCGCGGACCAGCAGCGACCGGTCCGGCTCGAAGATCGGGCGTTCGAGCGCCTGCACCTCGGGGTCGAGATCGCCGTGGAAGGCCAGCGCCAGCAGCGCCGCGATGTCGTCGAAGTCCTCGGCCCGGGATACCACCACGTCAGTCACGGCACGTGTGTATCGCACCGCGATGGGGGTCGGCACCCTATTTGCGGGCTGGCTACCCTCGGAACCGAGGCCGGAATCGGTCGAGGGGGAGGACGAAGATGGCGGACCAGACACAGCCGTGGGCCGAGCGCACCGTGGAGGTGCCGCCCCAGCCGGGGGTGGTGCCCCCGCAGCGGGACGCGTTCCAGCGCGGGGTGGCGGCGGTCGGTCAGCCGCGCCCGTCGCGTACGCCCCGTACCGAGCAGTTCCCCACCGTCGAGCACGGCGACTGGGCGGCGGAGCCGGCGCCCCGCCGGCCGATGAGCTGGCACCTGGCCCAGGCGCGCAAGGGCGGGGAGCTGAGCGCCGCCGGTGCCCTGTTCGCGTTCGTGTGCTGGGGCATCTGGGCGATCTCCGGCCGGGGCAACCTGGTCGCCCCGCTGCTGACGTTCGTGCTCAGCCTGCTCACCGCGGTCGGCCTGTTCGCGCTGGCCCGGCTGCTCGGCCGGCTGATCTTGGAGCGGCAGTTCGGCCGGGTGCGCCGCAGCGCCCGGGGCGCCCACCTGGTCACCGCGTTGTTCCTGGTCGGCGTCGGTGTGGCGTATCTCCAGCAGACCGAGTGGGTGGTCTCCGCCTGGAACTGGGTGACCGGCAACTGAGCCGACAGGTCGTCCGTCCGGTACGCGCCGGACGGACGACCCGGGGCGTCGGTGTCAGAAGGTGGTCGGCGCGCCGGCCGTCTGGCAGGCGGCGTTGATGTCCTTGCTGGCCTTCTCCATGGCGGGGTTGTCGGCGGCGGTGCCCGGGTCGGCGGCCGCGCCCGCCTTGCCGGCCTCCGCGCCGAACTCCTTCAGGGCGGTGGCCGCCTTGCCGTCGCCGGCGGTCGCGGCGAGCTCGGTCACCCGGTCACCGAGTTCGGTCAGGATCGCGCCGGTCTTCTTCGTCAGGTCGCCGCCCGCCTGCACGACGGTCATGAGCTTCGCCCGCATGTCCTTGTTGATCTTCTCTGCGGCGGTGCAGAGTTCCTTGTCGCTCATCGCGGCCGCCGACGGCGAGGGGGCCGCCGAGGAGGGTGCGGCGGAGGCCGAGGTGGCTGCCGGCCCGGCCGTGGTCGAGGGCTTCTCGTCGCCGCACGCGGCGAGGCCCAGCACGGCACAGGTCAGGAGGATCGGGAAGATCCGGTTCGTTTTCACGTCTGGGCACGCTAGTCGATGCCCGTCATTGATCAAACTCGGTTTGCCCGGGTCGGCCCCGGGATGCGCGGGCGGGCGGCATTCGCGCCGCCCGCCCGCGTGCCCGGCCGCGGTACGCCGCGACACCGGTCGTCGCTCCACCAGGACCGTGCTGCCTTACCCCGCCCCGCGGGCTTCATCCGTCGCCCGTTGGGCTGAGCCGTCGCCGCTGCTCGTCGGCCTTCGGCGACGCGACCCGGGCCGCCGGTCCTCGACGCCCGGGCCGCCGGAACGACAGACGACGGGTACCGCCCACCGCCGTGAGCGGCCGTTCAGCGAGCCGGGGCGTGCTTCCGGCGCACCGGACCCGTCCGGCCGTCGTGCCTGCGCGTCGCCGCGGAGCAGCATGACGGCATGGGCGCGTATCGATCAGCGTACGAGCGGAGCATCGCCGACCCGGCCGGCTTCTGGCGGGACGCGGCGGCCGACATCGACTGGGTCATCCCGCCGGAGCGCATCCTCGACGACTCGGCGGCGCCGCTGTACCGCTGGTTCCCCGACGGGGTGCTGAACACCTGCCACAACGCGCTGGACCGGCACGTCGCCGCCGGGCGTGGCGACCAGCCCGCGGTGATCCACGACAGCCCGGTCACCGGCACGGTACGTACCCTCACGTACGCCGAACTGCTCGCCGAGACCGCCCGGTTCGCCGGGGCGCTGCGCCGGCTCGGCGTCGGCCGGGGCGACCGGGTGCTGCTCTACCTGGCGATGGTCCCGGAGGCGGCGATCGCCATGCTGGCCTGCGCCCGGATCGGCGCGGTGCACTCGGTGGTCTTCGGCGGCTTCGCCGCGCACGAGCTGGCCGTCCGGATCGACGACGCGCGGCCGAAGGTGGTGGTGGCGACCTCCTGCGGCATCGAGGCCGACCGGGTGGTGCCGTACCACCCGATCCTCGCCGCCGCGCTCGACGAGGCCGCGCACGCGCCGGAGCGCTGCGTGGTGGTGCAGCGCCCGCAGGAGCCGGCCCCGCTGGTGCCCGGCCGCGACCTGACCTGGGCCGAGGTGATGGCGGACGCGGAACCGGCGCCGTGCGAGCCGGTGGCCGCCACCGACCCGCTCTACGTCCTCTACACCTCCGGCACCACGGGCCGTCCCAAGGGCGTGGTGCGGGACAACGGCGGGCACGCGGTGGCGCTGCGGTGGTCGATGCGCAACGTCTACGGCATCGAGCCGGGCGAGGTCTTCTGGGCCGCCTCCGACGTGGGCTGGGTGGTCGGCCACTCCTACATCGTGTACGCGCCGCTGCTCACCGGCGCGACCACCGTGCTCTACGAGGGCAAGCCGGTCGGCACTCCCGACGCCGGGGCGTTCTGGCGGGTCGCCGCCGAGCACCGGGTGGCCGCCCTGTTCACCGCGCCCACCGCGATCCGGGCGATCCGCCGGCAGGACCCGGACGGCAGCCACATCTCCCGGTACGGCCTGAGTGCGCTGCGTACCCTCTTCCTCGCCGGTGAGCGGCTGGACCCGGACACCTGGGCCTGGGCGGGGGAGCGGCTCGGCGTACCGGTGGTCGACAACTGGTGGCAGACGGAGACCGGCTGGCCGGTGGCGGCCAACCCGCGCGGCCTGGAGCCGCTGCCGATCAAGCCGGGGTCGCCGTCGGTGCCGGTGCCCGGCTACGACGTGCGCGTGGTCGACGGTGCGGGCCGGGACGTGCCCCCCGGCACGGACGGCTCGATCGTGATCCGGCTGCCGCTGCCGCCCGGCTGTCTGCCCACGCTCTGGGGTGACGACGAGCGGTTCGTCCGCTCCTACCTGTCCACGTTCCCGGGTCACTACCTGACCGGCGACGGCGGCCGGTTCGACGAGGACGGCTACCTGTACGTGATGGGCCGCACCGACGACGTCATCAACGTGGCCGGGCACCGCCTGTCCACAGGCGCGATGGAGGAGGTCCTGGCGACGCACCCGGCGGTGGCCGAGTGCGCGGTGATCGGCGTGGCCGATGCGCTCAAGGGGCAGGTGCCCAGCGGGTACGTGGTGCTCAAGGCCGGCGCCGACGTGGACCCGGACGCGCTCGCCGCCGAGCTGGTCGCGCTGGTCCGGCAGCGGATCGGCCCGGTGGCTGCGTTCCGCCGGGTGACAGTGGTCCCGGCGCTGCCGAAGACCCGCTCCGGGAAGATCCTGCGCCGCACCATGCGGGGCCTGGTGGAGGGGCGCGACGAGCCGGTCCCGGCGACCATCGACGACCCGGGCGCGCTCGCCGTGTTCCGCGACCTCGGCACCGCGGACTGAGCCAGGCAGGGCTGAAGCGGTCCCCGGCCGGACTCCACCGGCCGGGGACCGCTTGCGGTCAGCGCCGGACCGGGTTGTCGGCGGCGTAGTCGCGGGCGACGCGGACCAGTTCCACCAGGCCGCCGGCGTACTCCTGCGCCTCGGCGTGCGCCTCGTCGAACGGCGGCTGGAAGCCGACGCCGTCCCACTGACCGGTGGTCTCGTTCCACCTGTCGTTCCCGACCTCGAAGTCCCAGGCGAAGATGCCCAGCTCGTAGTAGAGCTGGTCGGCCGAGTTGCCGGCCGCCGAGTAGAGCACGTCGGCGACCGGGCCGGTCTGCGACGGCCAGGTGACGGTGCCGCGCTCGGCCGCGATCGCGCCCACGATGCGCCGGGCGCTGCCCAGGAACAGCGTCGACTCGTCGATCGACGGGCGCGGCAGCGTCACCCGCCCGTCGGCCTTGTACGCCCCGGGCGGCCACATGAAGTAGCCGCCGTACGAGTGCACGTTCATCGCGAACTTGATGTTCGGGTGGGCCTTGGCCAGGTCGATCACGTTGCGGCTCTCCGGCTCGGACAGCTCCGCCGTGCCCGCGTAGTTGCCGGACAGGCAGTTGGCGCTGGCGCCCACGTACCCGTCGAACAGGGATCCGACCGTGTAGTTGCGGTTGACGTCGACGCCCCACATGGTGCGGTTCTTCGGGTCACGGGAGGCGCCGGTGCAGTGGTTGACCAGGTTCTTGCGCTGGAAGTTGTAGTCGTGGAACGAGTAGTTCGCGCCGTCCGGGTTCACAGTCGGGATGACGAACACGTCCACCTGCTCCAGCAGCCTGCGGGTCGCCGCGTCGGTACGCGCGTTCGCCAGCAGCCGCTCGGCGAACTCCAGCGTGACGAGCGGGGTCGCCCACTCGCGGGCGTGCTCCTGCGAGTACGCCAGCACGCCGATCCGGGAGCCGTCGCGGTGCTTGCCGATCCGCAGCGCCTGCACCGTCCACGGCCGGGCCGGCACCTCGGTGCCCTGCAAGCCGTCGTCGAGGCGTACCGGCCCGGTGACCGGCATCGGCAGCCCCGCCGAGCCGTCCTCCACGCTGGCCCGGAAGCGGGCGCCCCGCGGGGCGTTGATCAGGGCGGCGACGTCGTCGGTGGTGCTCGTGACCTTGCCCGCGCCGTCGGTGGCCAGCGAGATGGTCAGCACCCGGTCCCGGTAGCGCATGTTCAGCGGCCGGTTCGGCCGGCCCGGGTCGACGGTGCGTACCTGCACGCCGTTCATGCCCTGGTCGCCGAAGCGGACCGACTCCACCACCACGGCGGCGGCCGCCGGGTCGCCCAGGTAGGCGGCGGCGGTCCGGCGGTATCCCTGGGTCTTGTTCGGCAGGTCGATGACGTCCACCAGGTCGCGGTACTGGCGGCCGAGCCGGGCGATGCGCGCCTTGATGTCGACGGGCGTCAGGTAGGCGTCGATGAAGTCCTTCTGATAGCCGGCCGGCTGCGGCGGCGGGGTCGCGTTCGGCCAGAGCGACGGCGTCATCGGCCGGCTCGTGCCGCCCAGCGTGGAGGTGGCAGTGAGCTGCACCGGACGGCTCGGCACCGGCTGCGGCAGCGCGTAGTGGTACTGGTACTCGCCCGAGTCCTCGAAGCGGTACAGCGGGAATGATCCGGTGGCGCCGTCGGCCGTCCGCCAGCTCACAGTGATCTCCACGTCCGGGTCGTCGGTGGCGGTGGTGGCGACCTGGGCCTGGAGGAACGTCCGGCCGCCGGTGGTCCACCAGTACGCCTGGAGGAACTGGAGCGTGTCGACAGCGGCGGCGCCGCTCGTATGCAGCCCGGCGCGGGTGCGCTCCTGCGCGGCGCGGCGGCTCTCGGCCAGGTGCCGGGCCCCGTCGTCGGCGCGCTGCACCACCTGCACGGCCGTGGCCCCCTGCCGGGTGAGGTCGGCGAGCTGCCGTCCGGTGAGGACCAGGTCGGCGGTCCACTCGCCGTCGCGCGAGCGGGGACGGTTGGCCAGGTCGGCGCCGCCGGCCACCAGGCGGTCGAGCTGCGCCCGGTCGGCGAGCCGCACGCGGACCAGCGCGGTCTCGGTGGGGGCGAGCGTGATCGCGGGGGAGGGCGGTGCGGCGGCGCCCGGCCCGGGATGGGCCAGCGCCGCGGCGATCAGGATGCTGGTGGTGGCGAGTGCGGTCCACCGTCGTCGGACGAACACGGGGCCTCCTGACGAACGTCGATCTCTCTGCCGTTCACACCAGCCGAGGCATCGATCGCTGCCAAGCTCAGTTCCGGTCAGCCGGCGAACCGGTACAACCGGAACTCCTTCTCCGCGCCGCACACGAGCATCTCGGTGTTCCACGAGCAGGACTCGCTGCGGATCTGCTTGAGCTGCCCCATCTCGACCGGCTTGCCGTCCACCGCCGTCCCGGCGAGGACCCGGTCGTCCTCGTACGCGCTCGGCGCCTCGGAGAAGATCAGCAGGTTGCCGGCGTCCAACCGGACCGCCGTCCCGTCCCGGTCACGCAGCACCGCCGTGCCGTCCGGCGCGAACAGCGTCACCGCGTCCGGCGAGTCCCGCCCGGCCAGCACGTGCTCACCGACCGGCACCAGCGACTCGGCGCGCGGCGCCGGCCACTGCCGGGTGCCCTCACCCTCGGTCGCCGCCACCACCCGGGTGTCGTCGGCGCCGCTGCCGGGCGTCTCCAGCAGGCACACGCGGCGCTCCCCGCAGGTGACGAGATCCTTCACCCGGCCGCCCTGTTCCGGCGCCTCGTACAGCACGCCCGGCGTGCCGAGACCGCCCAGGTCGTAGGCGAGCAGCCGCAGGCCGCGCTCGTTCTCCGCCACGTACAGCCGGTCGTCGCGGGCGGCCACCGGATCGTCGAGCCCGGCGACGTTGCCCCGGTCCTTGAGGATCTTCCCGCTGCGCATGTCGACGACCCGGAGCGACCGGTCCGCGCCGACCTGCACGAGCCGGTCCGCCTTCCCCGCCCACGGGGCGAGCGGCGAGCCCTCGGCGTTGCCGGGCCCGTCCAGCGCCGCGCCGGTGCCGACCGGTACCACCTTCGTGCGCGCGTCGCCGTACTCGGTGCGCGGGTTGGGCCGCTCCCACCGCTGCCGGCCGTCGTCCAGCCGCAGCCCGACCAGGCGTTCACCGGCGCGGTCCAGCCGGACGATCGTGTCGGGCCCGAGGTACAGGGTGTCGTCGCGACCGACGTCGGTCCGCCAGCGCTGGTCGCCGGAGTCCTCGTCGAGCACCGCGAGCACGCGGGGGGTGTCACTTCCGGTGGCATCGCCGAGGACGAGCAGCCCGTCGGGCAGCGCCCGGATCCCCGCCCACCGCTGCGCTGTCGCGTCGGTCCGCCTCTCCCAGACCGTCTTGCCGGTGGCCGCCTCGACGGCAGTCACGTGGAGGTGGTCGTCGGGCAGCGAACGGGCCAGGTAGGCGCGTTCCCCGAGCGTCGCGGTGAACATCTGGTCCGGCCGCGCGTCACCGGCGGACACAGTCTTCACCAGCTCCGCGGTGTGGAAGTCCAGCGCCGGGTGCCGGTCCCGGAACACCCAGAGCAGCACCGACGCCGCCACGGCGACGACCACGAGACCCGCGCCGAGCGCGATCCACCGGCCGCGCCGTGGCCGGCCGCCGCCCGGCCGGACACCGCCCGGCGCGGGGGAGAAGGGCGCCCCGGGTACGCCGGGCTGCCAGCCGCCGGGCGGGGGAGCGGACGGTCCGGGTACGCCGTAGCCCGCGGCCGGGTGCGGCGGAACCGGCCCGTGGGCGGCCGGCATGCCGTCGTACCTCGTCGGCTGTGGCGGAACCGGGCCCGGCGTGCCGTCGTACCTCGTGGCGGGGGTCTGCGGGACGGGGCCGTCGGCTACCAGCGTGCCGTGCGGTCCGGCGGACGCCGCGTCCGGACCGCCGAGCGGCGCGGTCGGGTTCGGCCTCGTCGCACCGGCCGGGACCGTGGCGGCGCTCGCCGTGCCGGCGTCGGTCCCGCCCGCGGGCGGCGCGGGCCGAGTCGATTCGGGCTGGGCCGGCGCGGGTGGTGCCGGCGCGGCCTGGACCGGCACGCCGGGACGGCCGGACCGCCGGGGCAGCGGCAGGTCGGTGAGCGCGCCCTCGGCGACAGGCATCTCCGGCTGCTCCAGCACCGTCGGCGCGATGCCCAGCTCGGCGTGCAGCAGCCGGGCCACCAGCGGCACCCGGGTCGACCCGCCGACCAGGAACAGACCGGATAGCTGCTCCGGACGCAGCCCGGCGGCGGCGGTCACCTCGCGGGTCTCCGTCACGGCCCGGGCCAGCAGCGGCGCGGCCAGGCGTTCGAAGTCCTCCCGGGACAGCGGCACCGCCGCCTCCACCCCCGGTACGGCGACCGGCGCCACCATGGCCCGGGACAGCATCTCCTTCGCGCCGCGCACGTTGTCCCACAACTGCTGGCGGTCCCGCCGCTCGGCGGTGGTCGTCGCGTCGGTCAGCCGGGCCCACTCGCCCGGATGGGCCGGGCCGACCAGCTCGCCGAGCCGCCCGAGCAGGGCCGCGTCCAGGTCGAGACCGCCGAGGTCGGGGATCCCGCCGGTGGCGACCAGCTGGAAGCCGGAGTCTCCCCACGGATCGGCGCCCTCGTTGCGCAGCACCGCCACGTCGAGCGTGCCGCCGCCGAAGTCGAACACCGCCACCGCACCGCCCACCGGCACCGGCCGGCGCAGCACCTGCGTGAAGTAGCGCGCCGCGGCCACCGGCTCCCGCAGCAGACGGGTGCCGGGCGCGATCGGCCCGGCCAGCGTGTGCTCGGCCGCCGCCGGCCAGCCGGCGAGTTCCAGCGCGTCGTGCAGCACCTGACGGCGGGCCGGCGTCCAGGCCGCCGGGTGGGTGACCACCGCCGGGGGCAGCATCCCGACCGCCGCCACCGCTGCGTCCGCAACCGCGCGCAGCGTCGCGGCCAGCAGCTCCGCCGGCCGGTACGCCCGCCCGCCCAGCTCCACCGTCTCCTCGTCGACCCGGCGCTTCGGGTTCGGCTCGTAGCCGGCCGGGTCGGCCTGGGCGAGGCGCTGCGCGTCCCGCCCGACGTGCAGGTGACCGTCCGCGTCGGCGTACACGCCGGACGGCAGGATCGGGTGGCCGTCGACGAGGACCGGCCGGGTCCGCCCGTCCGGCCAGCGCAGCACCGCCACCGTGTTCGAGGTGCCGAGGTCCACGCCGAGGGCGAAACCGTCCTGCTGGCCTGCCATCCGCGGCTACCTCCACCACCCGACGAGGATGTCCGGCCCGCATCGTACGCAGGCCGCGCCGCCTCGCCGCGCACCCGGCCCGGGGGAATGGACTGGCCGGTCCGGCGCCCGGCCGCATACCGTCGCCGTCATGAGGGTGATCTCCGTCAACGTGGGCCGACCGCAACCGAACCCGTGGAAGGGAATCGGCGCCACCGGCATCGACAAGCGGCCCGTGGACGGCCGGGTCGCCGTCACCGCGCCCGGCCCCAAGGGCACCGGCGACGTCGGGCTCGCCGGTGACCGGGTCTACGACGTGGCCCACCACGGCGGCACCGACCAGGCGGTCTACGCGTACGCCCGGGAGGATCTCGACCACTGGGAGGCCGGCCTGGGCCGCCCGCTCGCCGACGGCAGCTTCGGCGAGAACCTGACCACCACCGGGCTGGACGTCAACGGCGCGCTGATCGGCGAGCGGTGGCGGATCGGGCCGAACCTGGTGCTGGAGGTCTCCTGCCCGCGCATCCCCTGCGGCACGTTCCAGGGGTGGCTGGGCGAACGCGGCTGGATCAAGCGGTTCACCGAGCAGGTACGGCCCGGGGCGTACCTGCGGGTGGTCACGCCGGGCAGCGTCGGCGCCGGAGACCCGGTCGAGGTCGTGCACCGGCCCGACCACGACGTGACCGTGGCGCTGGTGTTCCGGGCCACGACGCTGGAGACGGAGCTGCTGCCCCGGCTGCTGGTCGCCGACGCGCTCCCCGAGGAGGACATGGCGCGGATCCGCCGCCGCTTGACCTGAACCACACTTCAGGTCGGACGCTCCCGGTGTGCTGAACTCCGTACTCGACGAGGCGTACGAGCGCGTACGCCACACCGGTCCCGAGCGCGACGGGTGGCTGTCCAACCACGTGCCGGTGACTGGCTCGACCTCTTCGACCGCGAGCTGGCCGGTGAGCCGTGGCGCGACGTGCCTGCCCGGCTCGCCGCTGTCGTCGACGCCGCCGTGGTCCGGCACGGCACACACGGGTACGCCGGTCCGGTGATGCTCGTGCACGCAGCCACCGCGCCGAACGCCGTCCTGCGTACGCTGCCGGCCCTGCCGCCGGCGCTGTGGCGGCCGAGCCTGGCCGCCGCCTGGGCGGCGACCGCCGCCGTCACCGCCGCCTACGCCCCGGCCGGGGCCCGTGCCCTCCCGCCGGCCGCCGGGCCGGAACTCGACGAGGTCATGGCGCGGGCGCTGGACACCGGGGACGCGCACGCGATCAAATTCATCGACACCCTGAGCGACGCGTACGCCCGCAGCGGCGACCCGGCCCTGCTCGCCGTGGCCGCCCGAGCCGTCGAGCAGATCGCCGCAGACTGAACACGTGGAGGGCTGATGACACCCGACGACGAGGCGTTCCTGCGCCGCGCCGTGGAACTCGCCGACCGGGCCGGCGCGTCCGGCGAGCGGCCGTTCGCGTCGCTGCTCGTCGGCGCGGACGGCACCGTCCTGATCGAGGACCACAACACTGTGGTCTCCGACAAGGACGTCACCGCCCACCCGGAGCTGAAGCTGGCCCGCTGGGCCGCCCGGCAGCTCGCCCCCGAGGCGGCCGTCGCCACCACCATGTACACCAGTTGCCAGCCCTGCCCGATGTGCACAGTCGCGATCAACGCATCAGGCCTCGGCCGGGTCGTCTTTGCGCTGTCCACCGAGCAGTTCGAGCAGGTCAAGCCCGCGACGCCCGCGCCGCGCCCGGTGCGGTACGACGGGCCGGCGCTGTTCGACGAGGCACGTCGGCCGATCGAGGACCACTACTAGGCACCCGGGCGACGGTGGACGCGCCACGGCTGAGCACCGGGTCGAGCGGTGCGGTGGGCCTCCGGCGTCGCTACCTCCGGCCCGGACCTTGAACCTCGCGAGCCGGACCGGCATCTGCGCGACGCCGTCGTGGGGTTCCTCGGTCGATGAGAGCGGCGGGGGTCATCTGCCGGCGAGGTGCTCTGGTGGCATCATCGATCCGTGCCTGTGATCGAAGTTGTCCTCGGTGACATCACCCAAGAGGACGTCGATGCCGTCGTTACCGCGGCGAATGAGTCGCTGTTGGGTGGCGGCGGTGTGGACGGGGCGATTCATCGTGCAGCCGGACCGCGGCTGGCCCAGGCGGGTGCTGCCCTGGCACCGTGCGATCCGGGCGACGCGGTCGCCACGCCGGCGTTCGATCTGGACCCACCGGTACGCCATGTCATTCACACCGTCGGCCCGGTGTGGGAAGGCGGCGGCTACGGCGAGGCCGATGTCCTGGCGTCGTGCTACCGGCGCAGCCTTGAGGTTGCCGATGAGATCGCCGCTCGCCGCGTCGCCTTCCCCGCCATCGCTACTGGTGTGTACGGGTTCCCGACCGACCAGGCAGCGAAGATCGCGATCTCGACCATCAGAGCGACACCGACGAACGTCGAGCACGTCCGCCTGGTCGCCTTCGACCAGGCCACGTACGAACTGCTGGCTTCGGCGCTCCAGGGGCCCGGCCGTTGAGTTCGTGAGGCGGATCCTCGCAGGCGGCCGGAGCAGCTGATGGCCACGGCTGGCCCGAGCGGGGGAGTCGCCGACCGGCCCAGGCTCGGGGGATGCGTCCTCTGACCGGGGCCGGAGGCCGTGGAGCGGGCGACGGGAATCGAACCCGCACCGTCAGTTTGGAAGACTGAAGCTCTGCCATTGAGCTACGCCCGCGAGCGCCCCACCACAGCAGGGCGCGCCGACAGCGTACCGAATCACCCCCGCCGCCGTGCAGCGCGTACCCCGCGCACGCCGCCGACCGTCAAGATCCACACAATTTCGGCGAGGTGGCGCCTTCCTGCGCCCCCGGACCCAGCCACTTCCCCGAACTGGCGCCCGACGCCACCCGGCGCCACCCGACGCCACCCGGCGGCACCCGGCGGCGCCCGCCACACCGCGCGCCGTGCCCCGGTCACCCGCGCGAGGGGCCGGACGGCATACACTCTTCGTCGCCACCGGGGTGTGGCGCAGCTTGGTAGCGCACTCGCTTTGGGAGCGAGGGGCCGTGGGTTCAAATCCCGCCACCCCGACTGTCGTTCGCGACCGGATCGTCCCGGGAACCGCCGGTTTTTTCCGCGCGGTACCCGGGCCCTGCCGATGCCGTCGGCCGGCTCGCCTACACTCGATGCGCGCAATCACGCCCCAGACTCAACACCCAGATCCGTCAAGGAGTACGCCTGTGAAGAGCACCGTCGAGACTCTGAGCCCGACGCGCGTGCGGCTCGCCATCGAGGTGCCGTTCGTCGAGCTCGAGCCGAGCCTCAAGAAGGCGTACCGGGAGATCGGCCAGCAGGTCCAGGTTCCCGGCTTCCGCCGGGGCAAGGTCCCCAGCGCGGTGATCGACCAGCGGGTGGGCCGGGGGACCGTCCTCAACGAGGCGATCCAGGAGGCCATCCCGCAGAACATCCTCGCCGCGGTCCGGGAGCACGACCTGAAGACGCTCGGCCGGCCCGAGGTCGACATCACGGAGTTCAACGACGGCGACTCGCTCAATTTCACCGCCGAGGTGGACGTCCGGCCGGAGATCACCCTGCCGGACCCGGCCACCATCGAGGTGACCGTCGACGAGATCCAGATCGCCGACAGCGAGATCGACGAGCAGATCAACAGCCTGCGCGAGCGGTTCGCCACGCTGAAGACCGTCGAGCGGGCCGCCCAGGAGGGCGACTTCGTGCAGATCGACCTGAACGCCACTGTTGACGGCGAGGAGGTCCCGGGCGGTTCGGCGAGCAACATCTCGCACGAGGTGGGCAGCAAGCAGCTCCTGCCGGGTCTGGACGAGGCGCTGGTCGGCCTGGCCGCCGGCGACAGCACCACCTTCACCACGCAGCTCGTCGGCGGCGACTACGCCGGCCGTGACGCCGACGTGGCGGTGACCGTCCGCACGGTCAAGGAGAAGGAGCTCCCCGAGCTCAACGACGACTTCGCGCAGATGGCCAGCGAGTTCGACACCATCGACGAGCTGCGCGCCGACCTGCGGGAGCGGGTCACCCGGGGCAAGCAGGTCGAGCAGATCTACGCCGCCCGTGACAAGGCCCTGGAGCAGATGGTGGCCGCCGCCGAGGTGCCGGCGCCCGAGGGCGTCGTCAAGGAGGAGGTCGAGAGCCGCAAGGCCGCGATGGTCGACCAGCTCGAGCGCATCGGCGCCTCCCTGGAGGAATACCTCGCGGCGGAGGAGAAGACCGAGGAGCAGATCGACACCGAGCTGACCGAGGCGGCGACCGACGGCGTCAAGATCCAGCTCCTGCTGGACACCCTGGCCGACGCCGAGGACGTGCAGGTCTCCGACGACGAGTTCGGTCACGAGATCGTGCACCGTGCGCAGCGCGCCGGCATGGCCCCGCAGCAGTACTACGACCAGCTGGTCCGCTCCGGCGCCGCCGCGGCCGTCTTCGGCGACGTCCGCCGGGGCAAGGCGCTCGCCGCGGTGATGGAGAAGATCAAGATCAAGGACTCGGCGGGCAACGAGGTCTCCCTCGACGCGCTGCGGGCCCAGAACGAGGCCGAGCACGACCACCAGCACTGACCATCGGGGGTGTCGGCCGCCGTCCCGCGCTGCGCGCCGGGAGGCGGCCGAAACCCTTTCCGGGGTACGCCGTGCGGGTGACTGCGCTGAGAGCGAACAGTGCCCCGACCGGGAGTACGCCTCCCGGCTGAGCGGTTAGTGTCGGGTAGGACGGTACGGAGAGCGAAGGGCTGCCATGACCGACATGCACATCCCCAAGAAGTCGCTCCGGGTGAACGAGGCCCGCGGTGGCGACTCCATTGGCAACCTCGACGACTCGGTCTACAACCGGTTGCTCAAGGAACGGATCATCTTCCTGGGCAGTGAGGTGAACGACCAGGTGGCCAACCGCATCTGCGCGCAGCTCCTGCTGCTCGCGGCGGAGGACCCGGACCGCGACATCTTCCTCTGGATCAACTCGCCGGGTGGCTCGGTCTACTCCGGCATGGCGATCTACGACACCATGCAGTACATCGACAACGACGTCTCGACCGTGGCGATGGGCATGGCCGCCTCCATGGGCCAGCTGCTGCTCTGCGCGGGCACCAAGGGCAAGCGCTACGCCCTGCCGCACGCGCGGATCATGATGCACCAGCCCTCGGGTGGCCTCGGCGGCACCGCGTCGGACATCGCGATCCAGGCCGAGCAGATGCTCTACACCAAGCGGATGTTCCAGGAGCGGGTCGCGTTCCACACCGGCCAGTCCCAGGCGCAGATCGAGGCGGACTCGGACCGTGACCGCTGGTTCACCGCCCAGGAGGCCATGGACTACGGCTT
Source organism: Micromonospora sp. CNZ296 (assembly GCF_007827635.1). Lineage (NCBI taxonomy): Bacteria > Bacillati > Actinomycetota > Actinomycetes > Micromonosporales > Micromonosporaceae > Micromonospora > Micromonospora sp. CNZ296. The sequence goes on along the minus strand of NZ_VISW01000004.1, from coordinate 5,430 downwards.
CATCGACAAGGTGATCATCGGGGCCGCGCAGGTTCCGGATGGCGCCGGGACCCTGAGCTGACCGAGGAGCTGACGATGACCGACCTGAGCCTGCCGCCCCAGTTCGCGGCCGTGCACAACCGCTACGTTCTGCCGTCGTTCGTCGAGCGCACGTCGTACGGGATGAAGGAGTCCAACCCGTACAACAAGCTCTTCGAGGACCGGATTATCTTCCTCGGCGTGCAGGTGGACGACGCGTCGGCCAACGACGTGATGGCCCAGCTGCTGACGCTGGAGGGCACCGACCCGGACCGCGACATCATCATGTACATCAACTCGCCCGGTGGCTCCTTCACCGCCATGACGGCGATCTACGACACCATGCAGTACGTCCGCCCGGACATCCAGACCGTCTGCCTCGGGCAGGCGGCGAGCGCGGCGGCGGTGCTGCTCTCCGCGGGCACGCCGGGTAAGCGGATGGCGCTGCCCAACTCCCGGATCATCATCCACCAGCCGGCCACCGAGGGCGGCTACGGCCAGGGCTCGGACATCGAGATCCAGGCGCGGGAGATCCTGCGGATGCGGACGCAGCTGGAGGACATGCTCTCCCGGCACTGCAACCGCCCGATCGAGCAGGTTCGCAAGGACATCGACCGTGACAAGATCATGACGGCCGAGGAGTCCAAGGAGTACGGGCTGGTCGACACGATCCTGACCAGCCGCAAGAAGGGTCTGCTGGCGTCGCACGCCGCGGGCTGAGCAACGTGTGGTCGGAGGTCGGTCGGGGTATCGTTCCCGGTCGACCTCTGACACACCCGTTTTGGGGGTCGGAGAAAACCCGGCCACCGGGTAACGTCGGGTCTGTACCGCTCCGCCGGTCGGATCAGGTGGAGCCGACAGCATGGTGGGACGACAGGACGGACGGGCGCTCCGGCGCTCGCAGGTCAGGGCCGGCGTTCCGGCCGACGAGTGCAGGGAGAACGTAGGTGGCACGGATCGGTGACGGCGGCGACCTACTGAAATGCTCGTTCTGCGGCAAGTCGCAGAAGCAGGTCAAGAAGCTCATCGCGGGCCCTGGTGTCTACATCTGCGACGAGTGCATCGACCTCTGCAACGAGATCATCGAAGAGGAGCTGGCCGAGTCCGGCGAGGTGAAGTGGGAAGAGCTTCCCAAGCCGATGGAGATCTGCCAGTTCCTCGACAACTACGTCGTCGGTCAGGAGCAGGCCAAGAAGGCGCTCGCCGTCGCGGTCTACAACCACTACAAGCGGATCCAGGCCGAGGCCGCAGGCGCGCCGGGCTCCGGCACCGACGGCGTCGAGCTGGCCAAGTCCAACATCCTGCTGCTCGGCCCGACGGGTTGCGGCAAGACGCACCTGGCGCAGACGCTCGCGCGGATGCTCAACGTCCCGTTCGCCATCGCCGACGCCACCGCGCTCACCGAGGCGGGCTACGTCGGTGAGGACGTCGAGAACATCCTGCTGAAGCTGATCCAGGCCGCCGACTACGACATCAAGCGCGCCGAGACGGGCATCATCTACATCGACGAGGTCGACAAGATCGCCCGCAAGTCGGAGAACCCGTCGATCACCCGTGACGTCTCCGGCGAGGGCGTGCAGCAGGCGCTGCTGAAGATGCTCGAAGGCACCGTCGCCAACGTGCCGCCGCAGGGCGGGCGCAAGCACCCGCACCAGGAGTTCATCCAGATCGACACCACGAACGTGCTGTTCATCTGCGGTGGCGCGTTCGCCGGGCTCGACCAGATCATCGAGGCCCGCACCGGCTCCGGCGGCACCGGCTTCGGCGCCCGGCTCCGGTCGGTGTCCGAGCGGTCGACCGACGACATCTTCAGCCAGGTCATGCCGGAGGACATGCTGAAGTTCGGGCTCATCCCCGAGTTCATCGGCCGGCTTCCGGTGATCACCAACGTGCGCAGCCTCGACCGCAGCGCCCTGGTGCGGATCCTGACCGAGCCGCGCAACGCGCTGGTCCGGCAGTACCAGCGCCTGTTCGAGCTGGACGGCGTCGAGCTGGAGTTCGAGCAGCCCGCGCTGGAGGCCATCGCCGACCAGGCCATGCTCCGCGGCACCGGCGCCCGCGGCCTGCGGGCGATCATGGAAGAGGTGCTCCTCTCCGTGATGTACGAGGTGCCGAGCAACCCCGACGCCGCCCGGGTGCTGATCACCCGCGAGGTCGTCCTGGAGAACGTCAACCCGACGATCGTGCCCCGCGAGTTCACCGGCCGGCGCCGGCGGGACCGCGAGGAGAAGTCGGCCTGATACCGCCGTTCGCGACCGCGCCCGGGTCAGCTCGGGCGCGGTCCGCGTGAGCGGGTCCGCCGGTCCCACTCGCCCGACGGGGTGACCACCACCATCATCAGGCGCACCGGCCCGTCACCGGCCGTGCGATAGCCGTGCTCCCGGTCGGCGTGGAACTCGACCGTCTCGCCGGCGCGTACGTCGTGGTCGACGCCGTCCACTGTGACAGTGGCGACGCCGTCTAGCACGTGCAGGATCTCCCGGGTGCCGTGGGCGTGGTCGGGGGACCGCAACGCCTCCCCGGGTTCCATCCGCCAGTCCCACAGCTCGACCAGGTCGGGTTCGCCGAGGCCGCTGAGCAGACGCGCCAGGCCGCCGTTGGGGCCGCGCCACAGCACCGGCGCCTCGTCGGCCGCGCTGACCCGCACCGTGCTCGGTTCGGCCGGCTCCAGCAGCCGGGCGATGCTGACGCCGAACGCGTCGGCGACCCGGCAGAGCGTGCCGATGCTCGGGTTGGTGCGCGCCCCCTCGATCTGCACCAGCATGCCCTTGCTGACTCCGGACCGGCCGGCCAGTTCCTCGAACGACCAGCCGCGTGCTGCTCGCAGGTCACGTACCTGGCGGGCGACCGCTGAGGTCACCGCGCCGACCCGTCCACCGGTATCGGTCATCACACTGTCCTTCACGGTCACTATTGTGGTACGACTGCGGGATGCTCCCCATTGTCCTCGCCGCCGTGTCCGCGCTGGCCTTCGGCACGGCCGACTTCGCCGGCGGCAAGGCGTCCCGGCGCGCCGACCCGATCGCCGTGACTGTCGTGTCGCAGATCCTCAGCGTTCCGCTGCTGCTCGTCCTCGTCCTCGTGGTGCCCGGCACGCCGAGCCCGCTCGACCTGGGGTGGGGACTGCTCGCCGGCGTGGCGGGCGCGGGCGGCGTCATGCTGCTCTACCGCTCGCTCGCCACCGGCGTGATGGCTGTCGTCGCGCCCGTCACCGCGATCACCGCGGCGATCGTGCCGATCGTCGCCGGCCTGGTCCTCGCACACTCGCCGGGTGCTGTTGCGCTCGGCGGCGCCGGGCTCGCCGTGGTCGCCATCGGGCTGGTCAGCCTGGGGGAGCGCGGCGCGGCACGCCGCGTCTCCGGCCGCGTGATCGGCATGGCACTGGCCGCTGGACTGCTCTTCGGCGTCTTCTTCGCGCTGCTCGGCCAGGCCGACGAGGCCGCCGGCATGTGGCCGGTTCTCGCGGTACGCGTCAGCTCGATCGCGTTCGGCCTCGCGCTCGCCGTCCGTACCGGCGCACGCCTGCGCCTGGGGCGGCGGGTGCTCGGCTGGGCCGCGACGGCCGGCCTGCTCGACTCCGCCGCGAACGCGCTGTTCCTCGCCGCGGCGGGGCGGGGGCACCTGAGCGTGGTGGCCGCGATCGCCTCGCTCTACCCGGCGAGCACCGTCCTGCTCGCGCTCGCCGTCGACCGGGAACGACTCCGGCCGGCACAGGTCGCGGGGCTCGGCTTCGCCGCGGCGGCGCTCGTCCTGTCCAGCGTCTGAGCCCTGTCGCGCGCCTGCTTCCGCCCGTACCCTCGGGTCATGCGCGTCGCCATCTGCCAGCTCAACGCCCGCGACGACCGGGCGGCGAACCTCGCCGCCGCCGAGGCCCTGCTGGTCAGGGCCGCGGCGGCCGGCGCGGACCTCGCCCTCCTTCCGGAGTACGTCGACTACCTCGGTCACGCCGACCGGATGCCGCCGGCCGAGCCGGTCGACGGCACTGTGGGGCGGTTCTTCGCGGAGACCGCCCGCCGGCTGGGCATGTGGGTGATCGCCGGCTCGTTCCACGAGGCGGGTCCGGACCCGGCGCACACCTGGAACACCTCCCTGGTCTTCGACCGCGAGGGCGCGCTCGCTGCCGCCTACCGGAAGATCCATCTGTACGACGTGGAGATCCCCGGCCGCGTCTCCTACCTGGAGTCGGCAACCGTGGCGCCGGGCGAGAAGCCAGTGGTGGTCGACGTCGAGGGTCTGCGGGTCGGCCTGTCCATCTGTTACGACCTGCGGTTCCCGGAGTTGTACCGGCAGCTCGCGACCGACGGCGGCGCCGAACTGCTCGTGGTGCCCGCAGCGTTCATGATGCACACCGGGCGGGACCACTGGGAGGTGCTGCTGCGGGCCCGGGCGATCGAGAACCAGTGCTTCGTGGCGGCGGCCGGACAGACAGGTGACCACGACCCGGGCCGGACCTGCTTCGGGCGCAGCATGGTGGTCGACCCGTGGGGGACCGTGCTGAGCCAGGTCGCCGACGGCCCGGGACTGGCGGTCACCGAGATCGACCTGCAGCGGCTGCGGACGATCCGCGCCGAGCTGCCCAGCCTGGCCAACCGCCGGCTCTGATCGCGGTCAGCCTCCGAAGAGCAGGCCCAGGGCGGCGATCCCGGCGATCGCCGCCGCGGTGACCAGGAGAGCGGTGGTCATCCGGGAGGGGCCGCGCCGGGCCAGGCGTTTGACCGACAGCAGCAGTACGGCGAGCACGACGGCCCCGATCACCAACTGCCAGAACGGCAGCAGGAGGCCGAGCAGAGCGTCCTCGGCGACGGCCGGGACCGGGGACGGATCATCCATGCCGACCACTCTGGCACGGGACAGCTCCGGAACGCTCTCTTCGACGCCGGCATTCCGGTGGACCCGTCACGCTCGCCCAATGACGATCATTGATTTGCCTTCCGGGGCGGGTCCGCGTAACTTTCTCTCTGCACGCGGGAGGCCGGGCAAACCGGCCGAGAACGGGCGCCAGGCTGGTGGCGGTGACGCCGAGCCAGACTGAGATTCGGGCGGTGCTCGACACTCCGGGACACGGAGTTGCGAACGCGAAGCCGACCGGGTAGAGTTCGAAAGTCGGCAGGGAGCCGGGCGGGTGGTCGCGAGAGCGACGCCGGCCGGTCCGCCGAAACCCACGAGAGCAACGACCACCGGAAACGGTGAGCGTCAGCGTGGGTCTGGTCGAGCCAAGTTGATCACCTCGAACGCGAGGTTGACGACGGAAGCAAGACCGAGTAGGTTGGAGAGGTTGCCCCAAACGGGGGTTCCGCTGGTAGCGGTGCTTCTGGTTGGTGTGTGGTTGTTCTTTGAGAACTCAACAGGGTGCTTGTAAAGCCAGTGCCAATTGTTTTATACCCCGTACTGGTCAGGCCTTTTGGTTTGGCT